>JALVXC010000141.1 GCA_027038275.1 Campylobacteraceae bacterium
CTATATCTCCATTTTTAGAAATCATTATATCCTCAGATGACAATAACAAACTTATAGTTTTAAACTCTATGTTAGTTTCAAACTTAATGAATAGAAGAAATAATATTCATTCTATTATAGAAAATACTCATATATCAAATCAAATATATACAAATGACTTGATATTTCGTGAAACTTGGAAAAAAGATGATGATATTGTTAAATTATTAGATTTTCATTATAAACATAAATTCTATGAAGTTAATGAAAAAGGTAGTTTTTTTACTAATGAAATTGATATTGAAAATTTAAATATTTTAGATGAAAACACTATTAGTATTGAGAAATATATTTCAGAAAATACTATTTTGCAAAAGAATATATTAGACTTCTTTGATAGTATTAATTTTGTTCAACACTAAAAGTATGAAATTAATTATACGAGGAATATAAATGAATGAAATAACAAACACAAAAAACTACCAAACCTTCCTATCAGAAATAAAAGAACAAATTAGAACCTCACAAGCAAGAGCCATAGGAGCTGTAAAAAGTGAAATGATAATTCTCTACTTTAATGTAGGAAAAGCCATTACACAAAAGCAAAAAGAGGAAGGTTGGGGTGCTAGGGTTATTAAAAAACTTAGCCTTGACCTACAAAAAGACCTACCTAATGTAAAAGGATTCTCTGAAAGAAATATAAAATTTATGCACCAATTTTATAATGAGTATGCCAATGATGCAAAAGGGAAACTGCCCGTTTCCCTTTTGCAAGTCTCATGGTCACACAATATAATTCTTATCCAAAAAATTAAAGACAAAGAGCTAAGACATTGGTATATGCAAAGAACCATAGAAGAGGGTTGGGGCAGAGATACTCTAATTCAAAAGATAAAACAAGAAGTCCACAAAAAAGAGGGGAAACTTATCTCTAATTTTAAAACCATACTACCCCCTACCAATAGTGAATTGGTACAGCAATCGTTTAAAGACCCTTATCTCTTTGATTTTGTGACTATGGCAGAGCCATTTCGTGAACGAGAGCTTGAACTTAGTCTTGTAGAACACATGGAGAAGTTTTTGCTAGAGCTTGGAAGTGGTTTTGCATTTGTAGGGCGACAGTATCATTTGGAAGTGAGTGATAAGGATTTTTATATAGACTTACTCTTTTATCATCTGAAATTGCGTTGTTATGTGGTGATAGAGCTTAAAAAGGGAGAGTTTAAACCAAGCTACTCAGGTCAAGTAAACTTTTATTGTTCCATTGTGGATGATGTTTTAGCTCATAAAGATGATAATCCAACAATAGGGCTGATTCTTTGTCAAGAGAAAGATGAGATAGTCGCTGAATACTCTTTACGAAACATGAGTCAACCCATAGGGATTTCAGAGTATGAGTTGACAGAAGTTTTACCAAAAGAGTTTGTCTCTTCGTTGCCTACTATTGAGATGATAGAGAATGAATTTTCAAATATAGAATTAAATGAGAATAAATAATGCATAAACTAACCCCAAAAGACGAACTAACAAACTTCCTACTCTACACCACACCAAACAGTGAAATAAAAGTAGAAACATACATGCACAATGAGACAGTTTGGTTACCTCAAAAGGCTATTGCAGAGCTATTTGATGTTAAAGTTCCTGCTATTTCTAAACATTTAAAAAACATCTTTGAGAGTGGTGAGCTTGAAGAAAATTCAGTTGTTTCCATTTTGGAAACAACTGCCAATGATGGGAAGAGATATCAAATAAAATATTATAATTTAGATGCAATTCTATCGGTAGGTTATCGCGTAAATTCTCTAAAAGCAACACACTTT
>JALVXC010000142.1 GCA_027038275.1 Campylobacteraceae bacterium
TCTTATTGCTCATAATCTAACGTTTGACCTTGGAATGCTTAAAAAAGAGGGGTTTGAAAATAGAATGAGGCTTATTGATACGCTTCGTTGTGCTAAACACCTTTTTCCTGAATCGGAGTATCATCGTTTGCAGTACTTTAGATACTCTCTTGGACTCTACAAAAAAGAGCAGGAGGAGGCTAAAAAATATAATATTACTATTAAAGCTCATGATGCCATTGGTGATGTTTTGGTAATGAAGCTTTTTTTATCTGAACTAGTTAAAAGGGTAAAAGAGAAATTTCCAAATGTAAACCCTATGGTAAAGCTAGAAGAGTTAACTCATACACCTGTTATGTTACAAAGCTTTAAGTTTGGAAAATATAAGGGTGAGCGTATTGAAGATATAGCACGAAGTGATGCAGGTTATATTAAGTGGATGTTGAAATCTTTGGAGTTGGATGAAGATTTGAAATATACATTGGAGAGAGTTTTAGAAAATGTGTAGGTTAGTACAGTTGATAGTGTTAAATTATCTCTGTAATGAGAGTAAATTTAATATTCCCTGATTATAACGGATTGTGTGGGATAAGCTAAAAATGGGTATCTATAGTATTTAATAATACTTATGAATAAAGACACCCAAAAAATAATAGCATAAAATCGATTACACTACCATTATCAAAAGTCATTCGCCTACCAATAAGCAAAGAAGAGCATGAAGAGTTAATAAAAGAGCCTAACAAATTTAGGAGATATGTAGATGAGTACTATCTCAAATATCCCGAGCTATTTCCTAAAGAGATGGATAGAGGCTATCATCTACATGGCTATACAAGAGTATCAGTAAAAACAGGTTGCACTCTTTAAAAAAAGAAAAGGAGAACTAATGCCAACAAGACCAAGAATAAATATAACAGGTTATCATTATATTATGAACCGTGGTATTGACCACATATTTTTAAATAGTAAAAGTGGAGATTGAACGGCAGGGGTGTATCTATATGAGAGGGGTTTTAGATGTGATTTTGGGGAGGTAGATACCATAATGAAGAACATTTTTTCATGAAAAAAAATTACATATAACTTTATATATTAAATTATAAAAAATATTTAAAAAATATTTGCTTTTGAGAACTTTTTAATACCTTATTTTAATTATAATTTAGTTTAATAGTGTAATTAATAGTAAAGGAGTAGAGAAGATGTCAATAAAAAGTATTATAGTTACAATATCTGCATTTTTATTAATAGCAGGATGTAGTGGAGAAGAGAGTACTTTAGAAAATAGAGACAGTAACAATAGTGGCAACTCCAATACTCCTAAGCAGAGCTATGGTTACTATGTAGATAGTGCTGTTATTGGTGTAGAGTATGTTTGTGGGAAGAGCAGAGGAGTAACAAGTGGTAGAGGTAAATTCAAATTTTTCAAGGGTGACTCTTGTAAATTTTTAGTTGGTGGTGTAAAGTTTAGAGAAGTTAGCGCAAATGAACTCTATGAAGGTGTTGTTATTAGAGAGACAAATCTACCTGTAGCAAGGGTTTTACAGACTTTAGACGGAGATGGTAACCCAGAGAAAAATGATATTGTATTGGCAGAGAAAAGCTCTACTTGTATAAAGAGAGTTTTTAATGGTAGTATAGGTAGTGTAGATGATAGTGATATTGAGGCCTTACATAGCTGTTTAAAAAAACAAGATAGTTCCTATAGTGGTAGAGCAGTTACAGAAGATGAGGCTAGAGAGCATTTAGATTCAAATGGAGAGATAAATAACCAAATAGGTAATACCTCACACGGTTCAGATACAACTGGAGGGACAAATAACCAAACAGATAATACATTGCATGGTTCAGATGCAACTGGAAGGACAAATAACCAAACAGATAATACATCGCATGGTTCAGATACAACTGGAAGGACAAATAACCAAACAGGTAATACCTCACACGGTTCAGATTCAACTGGAGAGACAAATAACCAAACAGGTAATACCTCACATGGTTCAGATACAACTGGAGAGACAAATAACCAAACAGGTAATACCTCACACGGTTCAGATACAACTGGAAGGACAAATAACCAAACAGATAATACATCGCATGGTTCAAATATAAACAACCCCATAGAGCTAAACTCAACACAAGAGTATAGAGAAAAATTAACATTTAACCAAAGTGGAGAGTATGAGCTAGAAGATGTTCCAAAGGGAATGGCTATTTTTCCAAATGGTACACTTGCTTGGACACCTACCAATGACCAAGCAGGAAACTACACGGTAACAGTAAAAGTAGTAAAAGATGGTAGTGTTGTAGAGAGTAGAGATTTAGAGTTTCATGTAACCAATATCAATAGAGACTATAATGGAGTTTTTATAGATTTAAGTGCTAACAGTGGTGGCGATGGAACTCCACAAAATCCTTATGGAACATATAAAAAGGCTTGTAGTAATTTAAATGGCAAACAGAATATCTATTTAAGAGGTGGAGTCTATAGAAACCCAGGTTACCATAATGACTGGACTCAAAGTGGTCGATACCCATCTGTCGGTATTGAGTGTCAGGGAACAGAAGCTAACCCTATAGTGATTCGACCTTGGGGTAGCGAGTATGTTAAGCTAAAAACCGATGCACTCTATGGCATTAAAATTAAAGCAGGTGCTAAACATATTACAGTGCAAAACCTAGAGATAGAGGGTGAGGCACAAGCTATAACACTCGATACGGCTCTTAAGTATTGGTGGGAGAGTAACGATACGATGCAAAGTAGTGGTATTGTTGCTAATGGTGATGATATTATCATAAAAGATAATGTAGTACACGATATGCCAGGGAGTGGAATAGGTGCTACAGCAGGGGCTTATGCTACGATTGAGGGGAATATTGTCTATAACTGTGATTGGTGGACGATTGCAGGTAGTAAAGGAATTGGTATTACCTCTGCAAGAGGGAGTGATGTTAATGGAACATATAAAAACCAAATTGTAGGCAATCTTATTTTTAATATTGAGCAGAGACTCTTCTCTCATGTTTGGAAGAAAAAGTTTGCAACACTAACTATTGATGAGGGTGAGGCATTTTTAATTCAAGAGGGGAAACAGTAAGATGGTACTAGCAGTAGTAGTTATAATGGGAAGTACCTCATTAAAGATAACCTTATGCTCTTTAATGGCAAAACAGGTGTTATTAACTTAGCTAAAGATGTAAATCTAACCAACAACAGCTACTATAACAATGGTGGAGCAACAAAGCAATCGGGCTTTAGAGTTAGCCATACAGACCATTTAACTATTGAAAACAATGCAGTAGAATCAAATATAGCCAATACCATTGTTTACTCTCGTGACCGTGCTAGTAGCGATGTTAATTTAACGCATAACTACGCTAAAGGGGTTATAACAAAAGATGGTAGTACTATTGCAGGTATCAAAGAGGTAGATAGAGTATTTAAAGACCCTGCAAATTTAGACTTCTCTATTGTCTCTGGTTTACCACAAGATATTGGAGCTAGTAGTAGTGCTATAGCAGATATGAAGAGAAAGTTAGAGCTTTACAATATTAAAGTAGAAAGAAGACATTTAGAGGTTGATAGAGCTAAACAGACAAAATATATTGTTGAACATGCTCCAGGAAAGATAGATTGTAGCCACTATGACGATGATGAAGACCCTTATGTTCTTATTACAGATATTAATCGTACTCACCCAATCGTAAAAGATGTTCATGTCAATGAGTTTAAACTTTATATTAAACATAAGTATGGTGAGTGTATTAATAGTGAAGTTAAAAAAAATCTAGCTCTACTTTATGGCAAGGCAACACAAGGTAGTATATACGATAGTAGCTACCCTGCAAGTAATGTTTTAGATGACAATAATAACACCTTTAATCACACTTTGAGTAATTCAAGCACAAATTGGTTGCAAGTGGAGTTGCCAGAGGGTTTAGAGGTTAGAGAGATAGTTGTTATTAACAGAAACTCCTCTATGACACGCTTAGATGGGGCGAAAGTCTATCTCAATAGTCAAAGTTACAATGGAACTTTAGATGATGTTAATGTAGTAGGAACACTTACAAGTGATTTGGAACAACGAATCAATTTTAATCCTGCCAAAATTGGAAATTTTGTTCTTATTAAAGCAAAAGGCAATAACTATCTGCATGTTGCCCAAGTAAAAGTTTATGGAAGTTTTGGAGATAAACCATATATTGTTAATAAAAATGCAACCTTTGGCTTAGATTTTAATGCAACTGTAGGGGCATTTGTTGGCAAAATAGAAGCTAAAGTAAAAGGTGGTAAGAGTTTAACATATAGCATAGTTGGTGATGTTCCTTTTAATATAGATAGCAATGGTGTTATTACTTTAAATGGAGTACTAAATCATAATAGTGTGCAAAGTTATAATTTTAAAGTGCAAGTTACTAATGGTTCATTTCAAAACAGTACAGATGTTACAGTAAAATTACTTGCATTACATGGCGTTAATGCAAAGTGTTGGTTTAATATTGAAGGGTACTCAGTTTCGGACTTATTAAACTCTAATCATTATAAAAATGATATGCCTGATAAGAGTTTTTATATGGATAAAATAGATTTTAGTGCTAATAGTGTTGACTCTTTTGGACAAAAAATGAGTGCCATTTTAAAAGCACCTAAAAGTGGAAAGTATATATTTGCAATTATTGGAGATGATGGTACACAATTAGACTTTAATGGTATAGAGAATTTTGCATATAAAACTTCGTGGGGGCATTATAGAGATTGGGCAAATGCTGGTAAGAGTCAGCCTATTTATTTAGGAAAAGGAGAGATTTATCCAATTACGGCTTATCTAAAAGAGTATTTTGGATGGGAGAGCATTAGTGTTGGTTGGAAAATGCTAGGCGATGAAAACTTTACAGTTATACCAGCTAATTTATACTATAGAGAGACACTTAATAGCAGTAATGTTAAACCTATTTTCAATAATAATGTGAGTGATTTTACTATCTTAAAAAGCGAAGATAGTATGGGTGATACAGTTTTAAATTTGGGTGCTTATGATTCACAAGGAGATGAGCTAACTTACAGTATTGTTGGTGATGTTCCCTTTAGAATTGATGAAAATGGGAATTTAATTATTAACGGCTCTTTAGAGGTAAAAGATTATGAATTTGATATTAAAGCAAGTGACGGTACAAATGAGACTATTCGTCATATTGTAATTCACTCACCTGTAAATACAAAAGATTTAAATGAGGCAAAAGAGGCGTTTTATGAAAAAGCAAGAGGGTTTGACAAAACTAAATCAGTTGATGAATTGGTAAACAGCTTCTTAGCTTATAGCCATAAAAAGGCACAAAATGACTACAACTCATATATTAGCAAACCACTTGATAGTAAAATTTGGCAATTTATAGAAGACAATCCAACTGTTAAAGAGGGGCTTTATGCTTCGAGATTTCCTGTTGACCCATATAGTGTTAAAAATTTGGGAGATTTTTTAGATAAATGGAAAGAGGATGGCAAAGATGATGACTTTATTCAAAAGTATAAAAATGTGGCTTTAGGTTTATCTATAAATGCAAAAGAGCGTGGTATTTTTAAAGAAGCTGTGTTTGGAGATACGGCTGACCATCGTGTTGTAGATTATTTAATAACTCCAAAACTTGAAGCTAAAAAGAGAAGATGGCTTGAGTATTTTGACTTTAAAAATTTGGGATATTCTATTGGTTATTATCAGTTTCGTAATTTATTAGCTATTAAATATAAACTTACAGGAAGTGAAAAAAAATCATTATGGTCTGCTAGTGGGAAGTTGAGACAAGCTGTAAATGATGGGTATAGTGTAGATACCATTACACCAGATATTCGGAAAACTTATAATATCTCTTATGATGAGTTAAATCTATTTAAAGTTTTAAGTGGTGAAGAAAGAGCAGATTGTAATGTCGATGGCAATCCTTGTGCTAAGATAATATCATTTATTGATAATGAAAATAATGCAACACTTACAAAAAGTTATATTTTAGCACATTTTAGCGACTATAAATCGAAAATAGGACTCATTTCTGCTCGTGATGATATGGCAGATGAACTTGCAGGAGAGTTGGGTGTATTGCCTCATGACCAAAAAGCATATCGCTTAATGCCATTTTATGATTTAGCAAATTGGAAGATTGCAAATGACCAAATAGCTCCAGTTGATTTTAATGATAGTGAGCCAAATTGGCCAATATTTAATGTTGAGTTGTCACAACTTCCTTGGCAGATTTTGGCACTTGAACAAGGGGCACAGAAAAAAGAGTGTAAATATGTAAAAAGTAGATTTTTTGAGACAGATAAATCTAATCTTGAAAGTTCTTATCCACCTAATGCCATAGATGGTGGAGCAAAAAAAGATAAGAGATTTATTCAATACACTACTTACACTTGGGATTATAATAGACCAGAAGTGTGGTATAGAGAGAGTGAGTTTACACCACATAGAAGTGTTTATAGAATTTTACAAGATGGTGGTGTATGTGGTAGACAATCTACCATGGGGCAACATGTTAATGAGTGTCTAAGTCGTCCAAGTATTGGGACAGGACAACCTGGACATAGAGCATGGGTTGGTGTCTATTTAAACAAAGACAATCCTCAGCAGTTTCAAACAGATATTGGCTATCAAGTAGGTTCAAGAGAATCAGCAACACCTCATAGTAATACGATTTATAATCAATATACTACTGCAATTAGAGAAAGTGGTCTTGAAAAATTTACAGGTGTTGTAACAGGTGTTAGCCCTGCAAGTGTGGGTGAACATACATACAACCAATCTATGATACTGCAACATATCGGCAAACTCATGGAGAAAGAGAACTCTAGTAGTGCTGAATTGGTACTTAAAAAAGCAGTAGATTTAGCTCCTCAAAATGTTGATGCGTGGTATCAATTGGCTCTATATTATGCTAAATTGGATAAGCCAGAGAAGATTATTGCTCTTGCAAATGAGTATATGCAAAAAAGAGATAGCTTTTTTATGGAGCCAGATAATCGTAAAGGGGCAGCAAATTTAGAGGTAGTTACAGGTAAAAATATTGCCTTTGCAATAAATAAAGCACCAAGTATAAATGAAGGAAAAGGAGATAATGCCGAGTGGGGAATGCAACAAATTTGGAGCTATTTAGATAACCATGAAGCTCAAAATCGTTCACTTAGAAGTTATAGAAATCAAAATAGATATTTAGCAAATTACTATCTTGTAAGAGAGAAAGATGAGAGTGGTTTTAAAGATGCTGTAGAAGAGTTATTTAACAGATTTTTAAATAGTAGTTATAGTGGAAGTTATTTAAGCGATTATTTTAATAGAGTAAATTTTGCCGATAGCAATAAAACTGAACTATTTGATGAGTTGCAAAATATGGCAGATGAAGCACAAATTAGTGATAGTTTACGAAGTAAAATCTATAAAGATATTTTAGGTAGAGATTTGACACGACCACTTGCTCAAACTGTTGTCAATGATATTTGTATAGATAGTGACCTAAGCAAATGTCAAAGTGTACAAGAGTTTGAATTAAATGCAAAGGCTCTCTATATGTTAGTAGATAATAAAATTGGAGAAGATAAAGAGGTAAATCCAACAGATAGAGGGAAAGAGGGGTACTCTAGGCTAACAGTTGCAACAGTTGATGATTTGGGAAAAGATAAAGATATTATTGTAAGAATTGCAAAAGTAGGAGCAAATGGAAAACTATTAAAAATTAATGACCCAAGTGAAGTAGAAGGTGATAAAACAAAAATTGTTGCATGGATTACTTCTGATGATAACAGTTTAGAAGAGAATAGAGTCTATACTGCTCGTCAAAGGGTTATTTTGAGTGTGAAAAAGAGAGTTACCAATAATGAAGAGAGCATGGGTAGTGTAGTACTGAATGTTAAAGATTTAATGCAAGGTGCAAGTAAAGTTATAAATAAAGAGAGTTACACAGGTGAAACAATTAAAGATGACTCTACTTCTATATATTTTGTAGCATTGCAAAGTAGTATTGGCTCAACTAAAGGTGTATGGTGGCAAGAAGGATACTCAACATTAAGTGTGCCAGTTGTTGATAGTAGTGGTAATAAATTTACTATGTACCTTAGAGCCTATAATAATCAGAGTTATAAAATGAATACAGGACTTGTTGCTAATTGGGATAATACATTAAGCATAAAATATTTTAGTGAAGATAACCCTAATTTAGTAAGTGGAGATGAGTATAAAACTATTAAGCCATTTACAATAGATGCCAAGATGTGGCATAAAGAAGATAAGACAAAGAGACGGTATTACTTTAGCTTAGATATTACTGTACCGTAGGGGATAATGCTGAAGCTATTAGTTTCAGCATTAAATGTTACTCATTAATTAAAAATCAGTATATTTTATTAAGTTCTATTGTCTTATGTTTAGAAGAGAGAAAAAATCCTTAAATTAATATTAAAGTTGTCATAAATTAAAGTTTTAATATTAAAATATTCTTAAGTTATAATATTAATATAAGAAACTAAGTATGAAACTGATTTCAAGATTAGAAAAAATGTTCGATAAATTTATGGGTGAAGAGATTTTTCATAAAGATAGCATGATAAAAGCAATGATTGTTAAAATGTTAGGTAAAGATGTAGATGAGTTAAATTCGCGTGAAGAGGTCTACATTTTACTTAAGGCAATGGTCAATGCTGCTAAAGCAGATGGACATATAGATGAAGACGAGAGAAAGAAGATTATTGAGTTTATGGGCGATATGTCTAAAGTGGAGAAGATGTTTGTTGAACAAGAGTTGCAAAAAGAGCTTCATATTGAGGAGTTCTTCAGAGAGATTCCAAAGGGAATGGAGAAGCAGGTTTACTATATGAGCCTCTTTGCTATAGATTTAGACAATGAGGCAGAGCGAGAGTATCTTAAGATGTTGTCTCACAGATTGAACAAAATATAATTCGCAATCCTCTTCCATAATCTACGATTTGGGAGAGTGAGGTTCACCTTACCATATCATGTGGTTGATAGTATTCATGAGAGTTTGGATGTTGAGGCTACTTAGTATTTGTTTTTGACTTCTCTTTTGCTATAATGCAACAAAAAAGAGAAGCCATGACACTTATATGTTTAGAAGATGACCAAAAAACAATCTCGCACCGTTTTAGAAAAACGGACTACTTTGCCTTTTTAGATGAAGGGCAAGTTTTCGTAAAGAAAAATCTACATAAACTATCTAAATCACCTCAATTTTTTGACTATTTTAAAACTCTAGGGGTTGATACTATCTATGTAAAGGCTTTGGGCTATAAGACTTTTTTAAAGTTAAAAGAGCTAGGGGTTAAGGTCTACTCTGTTCAAGAGTCAGAAACCTATAATAAGATTAAGCCTAATGAACTACTTTTAATTGATGACTCTAATGCTAAAGAGTTTTGTACTTTAGGACACCATAAAGGTTAAGCATGGAGTACCCAACATTTCCAAAAGAGTGTAACTCTCTCCTTGCTAAATACCTTACTAAAGAGCTTTTTGAAATATTAAAAACAAGAACAACACCAAATGGATTTACCCTTGAAAAGGCAATCCGTTCAGGGGTTGAAAACCCAGATAGTAGTATAGGAGTCTATGCAGGAGATAAAGAGTCTTACACCACTTTTGCAGAGCTTTTTGACCCAATTATAGAGGAGTACCATAGCTTTAGTAAAGAGAGTCAATATCAAAGTAGCTTTGATGGTTTAGAGTCTGTAGAGCTTGACCCTAAAGGGGAGTATATTCTCTCAACACGTATTAGAGTTGGGCGAAACTTAGAGGGATTTCCTCTTGGTGCGATTATTTCTAAGGAACAGCGTAATGAGGTTGAGAGTTTAGTAGTGAATGCACTAAGTCGTTTAGAGGGAGATTTAGCAGGAGTCTACTATCCTCTATATGATATGAGTCAAGAGGTTCAAGAACAGCTCATAGAAGACCATTTTCTATTTAAAGAGGGTGACCGATTTTTAGAGTCAGCAGGGCTTAACCGAGATTGGGCAGAGGGTAGGGGAATCTTTCATAATCACAACAAAACCTTTTTAGTTTGGCTTAATGAAGAAGACCAACTTCGTATTATCTCTATGCAAAAGGGTGGGAATATCTCAGAGGTTTTTGAGCGACTAGTTAGTGCCATAAAAGCGTTAGAAGAGACACTTAATTTTGCATACTCAGAACATCTAGGTTACATTAGTTCTTGTCCTACTAACCTTGGAACAGCCATGAGAGCAAGTGTTCATATTAAACTTCCAAAACTCTCTAAAGATATGGAAAGACTTAAGAGTATTACCGACAAATACCACCTACAGATTCGTGGAGTAGATGGTGAGCATTCAGAGAGTAGGGGAGCTATTTTTGACATCTCTAACCGTCGTCGTTTGGGTATTAGTGAGGTTGAGGCTGTTCGAGATTTAGTTGAGGGGGTTAAAGTTTTGATTGAGGTGGAGGAGAAATCATAATAAGGTAATTTTTTTCATTTTATCTAGCTTTAAAAAATCTTTAGTATCATATATAAATAACAACTATTAATTATGGAGTATGAGACAGATTTTAAAGGAGATAGAGATGAAATTACATGACCGTGCAATTATTTTAAACGATTTGGCAAACAGTTATGCCATGAAGATGCAGTACAGCAAAGCCATAGAGCGTTACAAAGAGGCATTGGCTCTTTACATAGAGTTAGCCAAAACTAAACCAGTAAAGTATGGACTACCCATTGCTCATGTATTCTCTAACCTTTCGATTATCTACCTACATCTACAAAAATATGATGAGTCCGAAGAGCTACATCATAATGCTCTAAAGATGCATCGTGTTTTGAGTAAACATAACCCAAACAGGTATGCCGTAGAGTTAGCACAATGTTTGGTAGATGGTGTGTTGTACTTAAATCAACACACTTTTACCCTTTATGAAGCAGAGATGGCAATAAATACTATTACCTTAGATTATGAAAAAGATGAATTGATACGTGTGATTCGTAAACTGCATACAGTAGATTTAAGCTAATTTTATTGATACTTAGAGTAGACGGTGCAATATCAATCGCACCCTACAAGAGGTTTATTGTCGTCCATAAACAGCTTTTTTAATCTCTTGTCCTAATTGATGAACAGCCATAGCATAGTAATCTTTTGGATTGTAACGAGTAATAGCACGGAAATTTGATGTTCCCCACCATAGTTCATCTCTATCATATTTGCTTAATTTAATTAAAGATACAGCCCCTTTATATCCATAGAAGTTTGAACTAGGTCTCATACCTAATCTATATAGATAACTTTGTGAGTAGGAGGTTTTAAATCCTGTAGGTATTCCATAAAATCTCTTTTTATTGTAGTAGACCTTCATCGCTACAGGTATGCGTGGATTCCATTTCCCTTTATTTTTAAAGTAGTTAGCAATACTTCCAATAGCATCAGCAGGGTCAAATAGATTTGTATGTCCATCACCATTTAAATCAACTGCATACTCTCTAAATGAGCTAGGCATAAATTGAGCTAGACCAAAAGCTCCTGCATATGAACCTTTTATGGCTTGTGGGTGAATTTTTTGCTCTTTGGTAAGTAAAATATAGTTTTCAAGTTCAGATGTGAAAAATTTTGAGCGTTTTTTGTACTCTAAAGCCAAAGTTGTTAAGGCATTTAGTACAGAGTGTTTTCCTGTAAATCCACCAAAGTTTGTCTCAACGCCAATAATACCTACAATATAAGCAGGGTCAACACCATATCTATATGCAGCCATATTTAGCCAATTGGCATTTTCTCTCCAGAACTGTATCCCTTTTCTAATGTGTGATGGATTTACAAATTGAGCTCTATATTTACTCCATGAACCAATTTGAGAGGTTTTCTGTTTGCTTGGTTTTCGTTTTTTATAGACACCATATTTATCTAAAGCCAATGTATCTCTATTGACTGTTGAGAAGATAGCATTTAGTTCATATCTGTCAAGATTATACTTTGCTGCCATATTATTAATAAGCTGTTTTAACTTATAATTTGAAGCGTAAGCACCTCTTAGATAAGGTGTTCTTTGAGGTATATATTGAGGTTGAGTCTCAATAACTATAGGAGGAGTTGTTGTTGTCGTTGGGTAAGTAGGTATTGTTGTCGTTGGATAGCTAGGGACTACTACTTGTGGTTGTGTTGGCATGGGATAGGTTTGTGCAATGGGTATATTATTGTTAGGATTATTTTCAGTTATTAGTGTTGTTGGTTCTTTTTTTACACAACCACTACTAAGAAGAAGTATAGTAGGTATAAGTGTTAAATGTTTTATTTTTATCATTGCTAAAATCCTTTTTTAGTAAATTTTAGCATAAAATTGTGAATTATTGTTTATTTTTTATCTATTTTGACCTAAAATCTGATGTAAAAACATAATTTGTGCAAATAGAGGGGCAAAAATATTTAAGATTGGAATATAGTTAAATAGTGAAGCAATCATTGCAATTATGTTTGATTTCTTACGTTTTTGCTTTAACTCTTTCTTATCTTTTATAAATAGTCCTCCTACATCATGTACAGTTGGTGCTTTAAGTAGAATAGACCACAGGTAGAGCATAAGTGCTTGTCCTAAAACAGGAACAAAGAGTAGAGGAAAAAGAACTACTACAAGAAAAAGGAAGAGTAGAGTTGATGAAAGTGTTGCTCCAATAGAACCACTAATAGTTGGTGAGGCAACTACTTTTACCTTTGGATAGTGCTTTTTAGCAAGAGAAATTAGCACCTTTTCACTATAAAGCGAAGTGAGTGTTGAGATTGTAACAATGATTAATATATATCCCAGTAGAGGAGCAGCTATATAGATTACACTCTCTTTTAACCAATCAAAAGGAATCCATGTAAGAAAAGAGGTTACAAAAGAGGAGAAGTCTCCCCAAAAATACCAAAGTATGCTAATCCAAAAGGCAATACTCCCCAACCCTACCTTTAAGATAAACATCAAAACTGTAGAGCTAAAGATGTCTTGTAGACTCTTTTTAATGATATTTATCATACTTTTTCCTATAGATAGTTGTTTTTAAACTCAACATATCTAGCAGCAGAGGCGTATAGTTCTGCTACCTCTTCATCTGTAAGCTCTCTTACTACTTTTGCAGGACTCCCAATAATTAAGCTTCTTGGAGGAAACTTTTTATTTTTAGTTACAAGTGCACCAGCTCCTACAATAGACTCTTTTCCAATTACAGCACCATCTAAAATAGTTGCACTCATTCCAATAAGACAAGCATCTTCGATGGTACAGCCATGTAGCATAACTCTGTGACCTATGGTTACATCATTACCTATAATAGTTGGGTGTCCATCGCTCATATCCTCTTTTTTGTGGTGTGTTACATGCACCATAGATAGGTCTTGAATGTTTGTTCTATCTCCAATTTTAATGTAGTGAACATCACCACGAACTACGCACCCAAACCACACAGCAGAGTCTTCTCCCATCTCTGTTCGACCAATAACTGTTGCACCATCGGCTATCCATGCTCCCTTTTTAAGTGTTGGAGTCCACTCTTTGTATTTAATTGTCACTTTTAATCCTTTAGAACTTTTTTAGCTAACTGAGTCACATATTCAGGTGTCTCTTTTTGGCTTTTATCATGAAGTTTAGTAATGTACTCCTCTAAAATTTCATGATTGTTAATAGGGGTATCATCATTTTGTTTGACCTGTTTGTACTCTCCTGAACTCTTAAGTTTCCATCTTAGTTGATTGTCTTGAAGTTGTAAAGAGAGAATCTGCTTAAGCTTTTGTGCCAACTTAGGCTCTTTAATTGGGGTTAAAATCTCAATACGACGAATAAGATTTCTTGGCATTAGGTCAGCAGAAGAGATGTAACACTCATACTCATCATGTTTAAAACAGTAGATTCTTGGGTGTTCAAGATATTTCCCTATAATGGAGTATACCGAGATATTTTCACTAATATCTTTAATTCCAGGTTTTAAAGCACAAATTCCACGAATAATAAGCTCTATTTTACATCTTGCCATGGAGGCTCTATAGAGTGCTTGAATAATCTCTGGGTCAACTAAAGAGTTAGCTTTTAAGATAATATGCCCTTCATCTTTAAAAGATGCTTCTTTCTCTATCATCTCAATTAGTTTTGGCTTGATATGTTTTGGAGAGAGAGTTAAAGTTTTGAGCCTATTGTAGTCTGAAAAACCTGTTAAAAAGTGAAAAAACTTGGTTACATCGGTATTAAACTCTGTCTTTGTTGTAAAGTAGCTTACATCTGTATATATACGAGCTGTAGCAGGATTGTAGTTTCCTGTTGCAAGATGAACATAGGCTTGAAGTTTTTTGTCTTTTCTTTTTGTTACTTGTGCTACTTTTGCATGAACCTTTAGCCCTTTAATTCCATATATAACATGAGCCCCTGACTCTTCAAGCTTCTTTGCCCACTGTAGATTGTTCTCTTCGTCAAATCTAGCTTTTAACTCAACTAAAACAGTTACTTGCTTACCAGCTTTAGAAGCTTTTATAAGTGCTTTAACTATAGGAGAGTTTTTCCCAACACGATAGAGAGTCATTCTCATAGAGAGAGTGTCTGGGTCTTTAGCTGCCTCTTGTATAAATCTTACTACAGGGTCAAAGCTCTCAAATGGGTGATAGAGCAGAATATCTTGTTTCTCTATAGCTCTAAATAGATTTTTGTTCTCTGAAAGTGGTGGTAGAATCTTTGGGCTATAGGTTGGTAGTGTTAAGTGAGAGAGAGAGGTCTCTGTAACAATGTCCCAAAGTGTTCCAAGGTTTAGAGGAATATTGTAGTAGTATATATCTAGTGGGTCAAGCTCTAGGTGAGTCGTAAGAAAATCAACTAAATCTTCATCTACTCCCTCCATAAGCTCTAAACGAATAAGCATACCACGGTTTCGTGTACGTAACCCCTCTTCCATAATCTCTATAAAGTCATCAGCCTCCTCTTCTTCTATCTCTAAGTCTGCATTGCGTGTAACTCTAAATGGTGTAGAGGCTAGTTTTTTCATACCTGCAAAGAGTTCACATGAGAAGTAGTCAACCACATCTTCAATAGGCACATAGTAGTGGTCAACCTTTAAAAATCTAGGTAAGATTCTTGGAATACGTATAAGTCCATGTTTAATATGCCCTTCAGAGTCTTCAAGCTTTAGAGCCAAAGCAAAACTAAGGTTATTTAGGTGAGGAAATGGGTGTGTAGCATCAATGGCAATAGGCATAATAACAGGAAAGAGTTGCTCAAAAAACTCATTTTCAATGACTGCTTGTTGCTTGGCATTTAGCTCTGTAAAGCTCTTAATTGCAACCTTATGCTCCTTTAGACTCTCCATAATATCTCTAAATGTAGCCTCTAAGACCTTCTGCTCTTTATGAATAGTTTTGTGAATAGCTCTAAGTTGTTCAGCAGGTGTAAGCTTGTCAATAGCTGTCTCTTGAACACGAGCTTTAAAGAGTGCTTTTAGCCCTGCAACGCGTATCATATAGAACTCATCTAGGTTAGTTCCGTAGATAGCAATAAACTTAAGACGTTCCAGAGGTGGTAGCTCTCTGTTTTTTGCTTGTGCAAGTACACGTGAGTTAAACTTTAGCCAAGAGAGTTCTCGGTTAAAATAGAGGTCAGGAGAGGTTAGGTCTATGCTCATTGATTTCCTTGTGGTTTTTTATTGACATTATATCATAATGAACTGTAGGGTGTTTTCCCTGAAAATACCGTCAAATCCAAATTGGAACAATATTAATGTTTAAAATTGAAACCTTGTATTTATGCTATTTTCCTTAACACGGTGTTTTCAGGGGAAAACACCCTACAATTTTTTAATCTTTGCAATTTGGTCACGCAATCTTGCTGCCTCTTCAAACTCTAAATTTTTAGCAGCAACCAACATCTTAGCCTTTAACTCTTTTATTATCTTTTGACGTTCTGCTTTAGGCATCTTGTCTATTTTAGAGCGTTTATTGTAAAGCTCTCCAGCATCTTCAACTTTTAAGTCAGTATCTAGTTCGCGTAGAGTTGTTTTTGGGGTAATGCCATGCTTTTTGTTGTAAGCCATCTGCTTTTCGCGTCGTTTTTTAGTAATCTCTATAGTCTCTTTCATAGAGTTAGTCATCTTTTTAGCATACATTAGCACCTTTCCATTGGCATTTCTAGCTGCACGTCCTGCTGTCTGTATAAGTGAAGTCTTAGAGCGTAAAAAGCCCTCTTTGTCAGCATCTAAAATAGCTACTAAACTAACCTCTGGCAGGTCAAGCCCCTCTCTAAGAAGGTTAATTCCTACCAAGATGTCAAACTCTCCTAGACGTAAAGAGCGAATCACTTGGTTTCTCTCTATCGCATCTAGGTCAGAGTGCATATATCGTACTCTTAAACCTAAGTCGTTGTAGTAGGTAGTTAACTCCTCTGCCATCTTTTTTGTAAGTACCGTAATTAAGACTCTTTCACCTCTTTCGATTACAGGTTTCATTCTGTCGTGAAGATTCTCTACTTGGTAGGTGCTATCTATTACCTCTATTTCGGGGTCAAGTAGCCCTGTTGGTCGTACTACTTGCTCTGCTACTACAGAAGAGAGGTCTATCTCTAGCTCATTTGGTGTAGCAGAGACAAAGAGAAAGTAGGGGGCTTTTACAATATACTCATCAAACATTAGTGGTCTGTTATCTAGGGCTGATGGTAGTCTAAAACCATGCTCTACTAAGACCTCTTTTCGGCTTCTGTCCCCTGCGTACATTCCTCTAAATTGTGAAAGTGAAACATGAGACTCATCGACAATACACAAAAAATCACGCCCATGCATCGCCTCAAAGTAGTCCATCATAGAGTAGGGGGTTTCACCCTCTTTTTTACCTGTAAGATGGCGAGAGTAGTTCTCAATTCCTTTACACATTCCTGTTGCCTCTATCATCTCTAGGTCAAACTCTACACGCTGTTTGAGTCGGTTGTACTCTAACATTCGGTCTTGCTCTTTGTAGTAGTTAAGTCTCTCTCCTAATTCTTTTTCTATGCTCTTAACAGCCAAAGCGAGTTTCTCTTGAGAGACAATAAACTGATTTGCAGCGTAGATTGTTACCTCTTTATAGTGTTTCTCTTTTTCGTTTGTTAGAGTATTAAAGGTATAAAGCTCCTCTATCTCATCACCAAAAAACTCAACCCTTATGGCAAACTCTTCACTGTAGGCAGGGTAGATGTCTATGACTTCACCATTTACCCTAAAGTCTCCACGGTCAAAAAACTCATCATTTCGTTTGTAGCCCATCTCTACAAGTTTAAGTAGAAGTGCTTTTTGAGCATACTCCTCACCCACTACTAATTTTTGCACAATACTTTTGTAATCCTCTGGAGAGCCTAAACCATAGTTTGCTGAAACAGAGGCAATGACTATGACATCTTTATGGCTCAAAAGAGAAGCTGTAGCAGAGAGTCTAAGTCGCTCTAGTTCATCATTAATAGAGGAGTCCTTTTCTATAAATAGGTCTTGTCGTGGAATGTAGGCTTCTGGTTGATAGTAGTCGTAGTAGCTAATAAAGTACTCAACATGATTCTCTGGAAAAAAACTCTTAAACTCACTATAGAGTTGTGCAGCTAAGGTTTTGTTGTGGGTCATAATGAGTGTTGGCTTTTGAGTCTCCTCTATGACCTTAGCCATAGTATAGGTCTTTCCTGAACCTGTTACCCCAATAAGTGTTTGGTATTGGTTTTTGTTTTTTATAGATTGGCTAAGTGTTTTGATGGCTGTTGGTTGGTCACCTGCTGGTTGGTATGGTGAATGAACGGTAAATCTTTTCATATTATGCCTATTTGGGTTTCAATGCTGTTTTCATGGGAAAGCACCCACATAAATTTTTATATATTAAAGATATAATCATAACAGAAAAACTTTAAAGGAGTTTTTATGAAAAAAGTCACTTTTATAATTGCTAGTAGACGATTAGAAGTAGATTTAAATGATGATTTTGCAAATTTTCTTTTTAAAGATTTAGAAGCTAATCAAGTTAGTCTCGATAGAGATATTGAAATAAGTAAGCTTTTACAACTTTACTTAAAAGCACTACATAAAGAGTATCATTCAGAAGAACATATTAAAACACTATTAAACAAAATAGAGGAGTCAAATTAGTAATAAATATGAAATTATTAATTTTTTCTTAATATTTTTGTCTAATTAAGTTTTTTATTTTAATTTTTAGTTTATAATACTCCTAGTTCGTTAAAACAAAGAAAAAGAACTACAAAAATATTTTAAGGAGTCTTTATGACACAAACAGACAATGTTCAAATGAGAAGTGGTTTTACAATGATTGAATTGATTTTCGTTATTGTGATTATTGGTATTTTAGCAGCAGTTGCTATTCCTAGATTGGCAGCTACTAGAGATGATGCAAAAGTTGCAACAGGACTTTCTGAAGTTTCTATGGTAGTTAGAGAGATAAGTAACAGTTATACAGCAAGAGGCGACTATAATGCATCAATGAGTGATATAACAAATGTACCACTTTATACAGATGCAGCACTTAGTAGTAAGGCAAATAAGTTAGAATCTAATAAAGATTACTATTATGCAACACCAGATAATACAGGAAACAATGAGTGGTGTGTAAAATATCATACAAATAACACAAAAGGTGAGTTAACAGTTTCAGAGAACAATTCTTCAAAAGGTGATATCTGTGCAGGTATTAAAGCTTCATCTACATTTAAAGATACTTTATCAGGTACAAAATATAATGGTGGTTCAAGAATAAGTCTTTAATCTTAAAATATCTATACTTCACATCAAAAGATGTGGAGTTTTATTAAATTTTTTATTTTTAAGTTCAATTTAAATGTATTTAAAAATAAAAAATAATTAAAGAAGACTTAATGAATAAAGCTTTTACAGTAATTGAACTTATATTTGTTATTATAATTATTTTTATATTGTCAATAGTTGCAATTCCAAGATTATCTGCAACTTATGATGATGCAAAAATTGCAGTAGCCTTAAATAATATTGGAACTTTAGTTAATGACTTAAGTACCTATTATATATCTAAAAAACAGTATAGCTCAGACTTAAAAAAGATGACAAGTATTAGAGATGTTAATTATACTACTCCATGGAATCCTATAACAGAAGAAGGGAAATTAACTTTTTATACTAAAGACAATAACTCTAAATTAGAAAAATGTGTATTGTTTGAAATAAAAAATAGAGAAGGAAATTTAACTATATCTAGTATTGCAAATCCTAATGGGGATATTTGCAAAGGGGTACAAGAAAATTTAATTTATCAATCATTATTGGGTATAAAATTAGTTGGTGGAAATAGAGTAAAATTTTAGAATAAGGATATATTATATGAAACAATCAAAATCAGCATTCACCATGATAGAGTTAGTCTTTGTAATAGTAGTTATCGGAATCTTAGCCACGGTAGCAATTCCAAGATTAGCAGCAACAAGAGATGATGCAGAAGTTACAAAAGCAAAAGTACTTGTAGCATCGGTTAGAAATGCTTTAGCCATGGAGCGACAAAAACGAGTTTTACGTGGTAACTTTAAAGCAATTATTGATGTTGGTGACTCTACTAATGTATTTGGTAACTTTTATGATGAAGATGGAGATACAGGAGTAAGTGTATTAGATTATCCTATAGCTTCTGAAAATAAAAAAGATAGATGGCACTTTAGTGCTGGAACAGGTAAAGATGGACGTAATCAATATATTTTTAAATCAACATTGGATGATGTAAAGTTTGAAGTAGTTAATGGTAAGTTTGAGTGTGATACAAATAAAACAAATAATACAAATGAAAATGGGTGTAAACAGTTAACAAATTAGAGTTATGGTATAATCTCCTCAATAATTTTTGAGGAGATTACCATTTTTTACTACCAAGTCGCTCTTCTAAAATCATCAGCCCCCATTTTAACCTATCATAGTGAAAAACCTATAAAAATAGGACAATGCCTCTACGTACCCGTTCACTCAAAAATTAAAAAAGCAGTTGTTCTAAAAGAGGTAGAGAAACCTACAACATTTGAAACTTCTGAAATATCAGAAGTTTTAAGTACCTATTATAGTGAAAAACAGATGGAGATAGCAAAGTTTATTGCTACATACTATTTTTCTTCTTTGGGTGAAGCCATTGCTCTGTTTATGCCACACCAAAACCCTCGTTCCCACGCTCTACGTGGGAATGCAGATGAGAGGTTAAATAGTAATAAGATATCGAATATAGATATGCATTCCCACCGAGACGGTGGGAACGAGTTGGTGTTACCAACATTATCAACAGACCAGCAAAAAGCCTATAATGAACTTCTAAAAAAAGAGAGAGCCTTACTCTTTGGAGTAACAGGTTCGGGAAAGACTGAAATATTTATCTCTCTAATGATAAAAACCATAAAAGAGGGCAAAAAGTCTATCTTTTTAATGCCTGAAATCTCTCTAACCCCACAGATGGAGAGCAGATTCAAAAAATATTTTGGTGAGCGTCTAGCGATGTGGCACTCAAAACTAACCAAAAAGAAGAAAGATGAAATTTTAGAAAAAATCTATGAAGACAAAATAGATGTTATAGCAGGAGCAAGGTCGGCTCTGTTTACCCCTTTAAAAGATATTGGGTTAATTATTGTCGATGAGGAGCATGATGATAGCTATAAAGCTATGATGAAACCACGCTATCATGCTCGTGATATGGCTGTCTATATGGGTGCAAAGCTTAATGCCAAAGTGATTTTAGCATCAGCTACTCCTAGCCTTAGCTCTTACTATAAGTATGATGTTGTACGACTCAAAAAGCCCTTTATAGAGACGCAAAAAAACTACTATTTTGTAGAGGGTACACAGCTAACCAATGCCATGGTAAAAAAGCTTGAAGTCAACTTTAGAGCAGGAGAGCAGTCACTTCTGTTTGTACCTACTCGTGGAAACTTTAAGTATCTCTACTGTCAAAAGTGTGGAAAGACACATCTCTGTCCTTACTGTTCAGTTGGTATGGCACTTCACCGAAAAGCACGACATCTAAAGTGCCACTACTGTAACTTTACAGAAGCCATAAGAACAGTTTGTGTAGATTGTGGGTATGAGCCTCTAACAAGTGAGCGTATGGGAACACAAGAGGTTAAAGAGATAATAGAGAGTGCCATACCCGATATGGTAGTAGAGCAGTTTGACAGAGATAGCATAACAACAGCAGGAAAGCTAAAAAAAGCGTTAAAACGTTTTGAGAAAAAAGAGAGTCATCTTCTTTTAGGTACACAGATGTTAAGTAAGGGGCATGACTATGCTAACATTACGCTCTCTATTATTTTAGGTATTGACTATATGTTGGGTTTGAGTGACTATCGTGCTAGAGAGAGGGCGATGAGTCTTCTTATTCAGATAGCAGGGCGTTCTGGACGTGCTAAGAGTGCAGATGTGGTAATTCAGTCTGCAAATAGAGACTTTTTTGAGATGTATCTAAATGACTATGAGGCATTTTTAAAAGATGAGATGCTTTTTGTGGAAGATACATACCCTCCTTTTGTTAGCTTGGCTAGAGTTTTAATCTCTCATGTTAAGGAGGAGAAGGCATCTAAAACAACGCTAGATACAGTAACAAAGCTTAAAGAGTTTAAAGAGGTTGAGATTGTAGGGCATGGGAAAGCTCCTATTGAGCGAATTGCTAATAAGTTTCGGTTTAATATTTTGTTGCGTTGTAAAAAGCGTTCTCTTTTGCTTAAAGCTCTTTATGCTGTTAATAATTCTTTAATAGAGATAGATATGGACCCTGTAGAGTTTTCATAAAAGTTTTTTTTGATACAATTTCTTTGTAAATTTGAACTCTTCTTGTTACTTTTTTTTCTTTGTTTGGCAACGAAAGAAAAAGAAGTAACCAAAAAAAAGAAAGTGCCAACTACTGACGAAGTCAATTAATACTTTTATGGTTTTGATTTGGTTATACATTTATAAATTGCCATGTGACTCAATGCCAATGAAATAAGCTCAAATACTGTAGGTTCGATTTCATCGAACAAAAAATTAGACCTCATAAAAAGGTCTACGCCAAAAGGCTTAAAAAAATAAAATACAAAGAAGAAAACATGATAGAAAGAATCCCAACCAAAAAAATCTATGTAGGAGATGTAGCCGTAGGTGGCGATGCTCCTATCTCTGTACAATCTATGACCTATTCAGATACACATAATGTAGAAGCAACTGTAGAGCAGATAAATCGTCTGCACTTTGCAGGGGCAGATATGGTTCGTGTGGCTGTTCCTAAGATGGAAGATGCTTTAGCTCTAAAGAGCATTAAAGAGCAGATTTCTTTGCCTCTAATTGCCGATATTCACTTTAACTACAAACTAGCTCTTGAAGCTGCAAAGTGGGTAGATGCTATTCGCTTTAACCCAGGGAATATTGGAGAGAAGGGTCGTATAAAAGAGATTGTTAAAGCTTGTCAAGAGAGAGGTTTACCTATTCGTGTTGGGGTAAATGCTGGGTCTCTTGAAAAAGAGTTTGATGACAAGTATGGGGCAACAGCAGAGGGTATGGTAGCAAGTGCAGAGTACAATATTAAGTTTTTAGAAGATTTGGGCTTTACTGACATAAAGGTCTCTCTAAAGGCTTCTGATGTTGAGCGAACTGTTAAGGCTTATAGAATGTTAAGACCTAAAAACCACTACCCATTCCATTTAGGAGTAACAGAGGCAGGAACAATCTTTCATGCAACTGTAAAGTCTGCTATTGGGCTTGGAGCGTTGTTGCTTGATGGCATTGGTGATACCATGAGAGTCTCTATTACAGGTGAGCTTGAAGAGGAGATAAAGGTTGGAAAAGCAATTTTAAAAGACTCTGGAAGAGTGAAAGAGGGGCTAAACATTATCTCTTGTCCAACATGTGGGCGAATAGAGGCAGATTTGGTTAGTGCAGTAGCAGAGGTAGAGAAGAGAACAGCTCATATTAAAACTCCAATGGACGTGTCTGTAATGGGGTGTGTAGTAAATGCCATTGGAGAGGCTAAACATGCTGATGTTGCTATTGCTTATGGTAAAGGCTCTGGGCTTGTTATGGTAAAGGGTGAAGTGGTGGCAAAGCTTCCAGAGAGAGAGTTGGTAGATAGATTTGTGCAAGAGGTTGAGGCGTTTGCAAATATAAAAAATTAATAATAGTTTGATATAATAAAAAAGAACAAAAAAAATTATTGAAGTGGGGAGAATATTGAATGAATGAAAATATGTATAACTTAAACATTGAGAGGGCTGTTCTTTCGGCTATTATATTTGACCCACAAATTTTTGAGGAGATTGCTGCTAAACTTAAACCTCACGACTTTTATCTCCCTTTTCATCAACATATATTTGTGGCTATGGAGGAGCTCTCACGAGAGAACAAACCTATTGATGAGGAGTTCTTAAAGACAAAGCTTAGTAGCAAAGGGGACTATGATGAGGTTGCTCTGTTAGATATTTTGGCTGCAAACCCTATCTCAAATACCGATGCCTATATTGAAGAGATTAAATCTCGCTCTACTAAACGTTCTTTGGCTACTTTGGCAACTACTATTAAAAAGGTAACTATAGAAGATGACCTACCCACCGAAGAGGTGATGAACCTTGTAGAGAAAAAGCTCTATGAGATTACTCAAAACTCTACAAGCGATGACTTTAGAGAGTCAAAAGAGATAACCCTCTCTATGATAGAGGAGATAAACCGTCTAAAGGCACTAGGCAACTCAAAACTTCTTGGAGTTGATACGGGGTTTCATAACTTAAATGACCATACACAAGGGTTTGGTAAGGGTGACTTGATTATTGTGGCTGCGCGGCCAGCGATGGGCAAGTGCCTTGGAGAGGGTACAAAGGTTTTAATGTACTCTGGAGAGCTTAAAAATGTAGAGGATATTAAAGTAGGTGACCTGCTTATGGGAGATGACTCAACCCCTAGAAGAGTTCTCTCTTTGGCTCGTGGGCGTGAGGAGATGTATTGGGTTCGTCAAAATAAAGGGATAGATTATCGTGTAAATAAATCTCATATTTTATCGCTTAAACGTTCACGAAATGGGGGGAAACATAGACATGGAGATGTTTTAAATATCTCTGTAGAGGAGTATTTGCAAAAGTCTGGTAAATTTAAAAGTAACTACAAAGGCTACTCTGTAGCTGTAGAGTTTCCTGAAAAAGAGCTAGAGATAGAGCCATATTTTTTAGGTTTGTGGCTTGGTGATGGTACAAGTTCAGGTGTAGAAATTGCAACTAAAGATAGTGAGATAGTGAACTATTTAGGAAAGTATGCTGATAGATTATCCCTTTTACTTAATTCTCACTTTGTTGAGAATAAGTGTCCAATGTATAGGATAGGAAAGGGGTACACAGGAGGAGATAGAAGTAAGGATATATCATTACAAAAAAAATTAAGAGATTTAAATCTTTTAAATAATAAACATATCCCTCAACACTATCTAATTAATAGCCGAAAAAACCGTTTAGAACTCTTAGCAGGATTAATTGATAGTGATGGTTACTATGATGACAAGTTTCATGTAATGGAGATTACACAAAAACTAAAGCCATTAGCCAAGCAGATTAAATTTTTAGCAGATAGTTTAGGTTTTAAAAGCTCATTTAAATCAAAAATGGCAAGAATTAAAAGCATTGGATATGAGTGTGAAGTCTATAGAGTACGAATTGTAGGCAACTTAGATGAGATTCCTACTAAAGTAGCAAGAAAAAAAGCTCGTCCATCAGCTTCTAATCGAAATCATCAACACACAGGCATAAAAGTAGAGTTTGATAAAGTAGATGACTACTACGGTTTTGAGATAGATGGAAATGGGCTATTTTTACTCGAAGATATGACTGTTACACACAACACCTCATTAGTTCTAAACATGACCCAAAAAGCTATCGAAAGAGGTGAGGGTGTAGCCTTTTTCTCGCTAGAGATGCCAGCAGAGCAGTTGATGCTTAGATTGCTCTCTACAGAGACCTCTATTCCTCTACAAAAGCTTAGAGTTGGGGATTTGACAGATGAGGAGTGGAGTAACCTTTCACGTGCTACAGATAAGATGGCAAAGAGAAAACTCTTTGTTGATGATGGTGGGTTAGCAACCATTCATCATGTACGCTCTAAACTTAGAAAACTAAAGGCTAAACACCCTGAGATAAGTATGGCAATTATTGACTACCTACAGTTGATGTCAGGTGATAGCTCTGAGGGTAGACAACAGGTTATCTCTGAAATCTCTAGGGGGTTAAAACAACTAGCTAGAGAGTTGCAGATACCTATTATTGCTCTTTCACAGTTAAATCGTGGGGTTGAGAGTAGAGACAATAAACGACCTATGTTGTCGGATTTAAGAGAGTCAGGTTGTCTTGCAGGAGATTCAATTATTGTTGATGCAAAGAGTGGAAAACGTTATAGAATAGATGAGTTAGCTCAAAATAAAAATCTACTCCCTATAGAGACAAAATCTATGGATAGTAGTCTAAAAATAGATAACTTTACTATTACAAATGCTTTCTTTTCAGGTGAAAAATTAACATATAAGTTAACTACAAAATCAGGTAAAACTATCAATGCAACTGCTAACCATAAATTTTATAGAGTAGATGGGTGGATTAGATTAGATAATTTAAAGGTAGGAGATAAGATTGCTACGCCAAATAGAATTGATATATATTGGGACGAAATAGTCTCAATAGAAGAACATAAAAAAGAGAAAACTTATGATTTAACAGTAGATAGTGTTCATAATTTTGTGGCAAATGATATTGTTGTTCATAACTCCATAGAACAAGATGCCGACATAGTAATGTTCGTCTACCGTGATGATGTCTACCGTGAAGCAGCAGAAAAAGAGAAAGAGATGAAAGCAAAAGCTGAGGGTAAAGAGTACGAAAATAAGTTTGTTAAAAAGCCAGAAGAGGAGACAGAGCTTATTATTGGAAAACATAGAAATGGACCTACAGGAACTGTACGGTTACTATTTCAAAAACGCTTTACTCGCTTTGTTGATGCTCCAAAGGGTGGTTCAGGAGCAGAGTTTGAAGTGGTATTTGAAGAAGATAGTAATATTGATACTCGTGATACAGGCAATATAGAGCTTCCAACTATCTAAGGCTACTCTATGCTTGAGAGACCAAAACTCTTTGTAGAGGTTAGAGAGTTTTGGTTTACTATAGCTTTTCTTCTGTTGCTACTTGGTATTCGTCTATTTTTTCTCTATGGAGAGTATAGAGAGTTTAAAGCAAAGCCCCTTTTTTATACTAAAGTAGAGGTAGTTCAAGCCTATGAGAGGTGGAGAGATGATGAGTATCATACCATTTTAAAACTCTACTCTCCTATTTTAGATTTAAACTTCTTTTCAAGAACAAAAATTCGTGCTAAAGATTTAACTCCTACTATACGTGTTAAGCTTTTCCCAAATAGCAATATGAAGTTTTTGGACTACTTATCAACACCATTTATCTCCTCTAAAGTCAATGATATTTATAGTGAAGAAGAGACCTCTAAAGTTACTTTTTCCCACTTTATAGAGAAACAACATAGTAACAAAGCCATAAGTAGCTTTTACAAAGCTATCTACTTTGCAACACCACTAAGTAGGTCATTTAGAGAGTCTGTCTCAACTTTGGGTGTGAGTCATCTTATAGCTTTAAGTGGGTTTCACCTCTCTATTTTATCTACTCTACTCTTTTTTTTAATACGTCTAGTCTATAGACCTCTACAACAGAGATTTTTCCCATATAGGTTTGACCTTTATGATATTGGGTTTATAGTGCTTCTTATTTTAGGTCTTTATGTGTGGTTTGTAGGCTCTCCTGCCTCTTTGCTTCGCTCCTATGTAATGTTGGTTGCAGGGTGGATACTTTTGGTTTTAGGTATGGAGTTGGTATCGTTTTCATTTTTGGTTACAGTTGTTTTGGTTTTATTGGTTATCTTTCCTAAACTTCTGCTCTCTTTGGCTTTTTGGTTCTCTATAGCAGGGGTATTTTATATCTTTTTACTGTTACATTACTTTTCACATATTAACAAGTACCTAATGACACTACTTATTAGTTTTGGACTTTTTGTTCTAATGTTACCCATAGTTCACGCCTTTTTCCCTCTAACAAGCTCTTTGCAACTCTATTCTCCTTTGCTCTCTTTAATTTTTACTCTCTTTTACCCTATAAGTATCTTTTTTCATCTATTGGGAGTTGGAGGCATATTTGATAGCTATCTTCAAGAGCTATTTAGCCTACCTTCTCATATAGTCGCCTTTAAATTAGAAAATAGCTATCTTTTTGGCTACTTAACGCTCTCTTTTTTAGCTATATACTCACGATGGCTCTTCTATCTACTCTCTTTTATTGCTCTACTATTTGCTCTTTGGTTGTTTATTTTGGTATTATAAGCCTATGAATAATATTGAAAAATTTAAAGATATACCCTTAACCTATAGTTTAATGGCTGTGAGCATTTTGCTCTTTTTAATCTCTACCATAAGTGATAATATTGCTAAAACAATTTTTGTAGCAGGTGCATTAGCTGGTTCTAATGTGGTAGTTAAAGGTGAAATTTATAGATTGGTTACCTCTACCTTTCTTCACTCTGGAGGAATACATATTGTTATGAATATGCTCTCTCTTTACATTGTTGGGAAAATGGTAGAGAAGCTCTTTTCTAAAGTTGCCTATTTGAGTATCTATTTTATCTCAGCATTTTCTGGTGCATTTTTAGCAATCTACATGGACTTAGATACTGTTGCTGTTGGAGCAAGTGGAGCAATTTTTGGTCTTTTTGGAGCTTTGGCAGGGTTTGCATTTGTTCACAAAGATAGACTAGGAGAGCAGTTTAGGGCTTTTATAAAAGATTTTGGTCTTCTTCTTATTATTAACTTAGGAATTGGTCTCGCTTTTCCAAATATTAATATTTCTGCTCATGTTGGAGGGTTAATAGCTGGTATGATAGGAGGGTTTATAATTGCTAAAAATCCTAAGTTTGTTTGGGCTTATCTTGTTGTCTCTTTAATATTATTGGTACTGTTTTATAACTATTTAGCAACTCTTTATGCGAAATTTATATTTATTTAGTCTACTTCTTCTTTTTTATATAGGGTGTGCTGTTAAAACTCCACCCCTAGAGCAACGTCAAGCTAAAATTGTTACTTTAAAAAATATGCTTCTTAATCTAGGTTCAAGTGTAGATGTCTATGAGGCATATGACTTGGCAAAGAGTAGTGTTAACTATAGTTATTTTTTAGCACAAAAATATAGAGCTATTGACTCTCCTTGGTTACAAAATACATTAGTTAATTTAGGTCTAAAAGAGAGAGGGCTTTGTCATGAGTGGGCAGAAGATTTGTTATGTTTTTTAGCAAAAAAGCACTATAGAAGCTTTGCATTTCATACTGTAGGAGCAAATATTGGTTACTTAAACGAACACAATGCTCTTGCTGTTTCCTTAAAAGGTAGAGGGATTACAAATAGTATTTTATTAGATGCTTGGCGAAACTCTGGAGATTTATATTTTATTAAAATAGAAAAAGATAAAAAGTATAAGTGGAGTGAACGATTTAGATTGTATGGAATTTTACCACCAAGAGGTGGTAAAAGAGGTTTTTAGTGACCTGCTTGTTGTGCTGCTCTTGCTGCTGCTTGTTGTCTTAAAAGACCTTCACACGGTACTGTCTCTGCAACTGGTAGACTTGGGTCATCTGGGCAGATTTCTGCTACATCAACACAATCTGGACATTTTGGAATATTTGGTTTATAGCAACCTGTATGTCTTGGTTGAGATTTTTGTACAACTACAGGCTCTTCAAATTTAGTCTTAACTTGAACTGGTAAAATATCTCCCCCCGCAAATGCAAGTGATCCTGCAACCATTAAACTTAAAAGTAATTTCATCTCTATTCATCCTTTATAATTAATATATTGAGTACTTTATCATTTTTTCACTTAATTGGTTTATTGATATTTTTTTTAGTTTATTTATTTTATATTAATTTTAGAAAATACTTGGTTATAATTTCAGCTAAAAAATTGAGTAGAAGTAGATGAAATCCTGTAAAATTTGTAGTAGTTTTGTAAAAAAGATAGAAGATAAAGAGAGGTCTGTAGATTACTATCGTTGCTCTTCTTGTGGATTTATATCATTAGATGATAACTATAGAGTAGACCAAGAGCGAGAAAAGAGACAGTATGACCAACATAATAATAGTTTAGAAAACAAGGGATATGTAGCAATGTTTGAGGAGTTTATTGAACTCTCTTTTGCTCCATATTTAGAAGATATTAAAACAGCTTTAGATTTTGGTTCTGGTCCTACTCCTGTCTTTAGTAAACTTTTAAAGCGAAGAGGATTGGAGGTTGATATTTATGATATATTTTATGCTCCTAAAATAGTCTATGAGGCAAAAAGTTATGACCTTATTACCTCAACAGAGGTTTTTGAACATCTCTCTAAACCTTTTGAAGTCTTTGAGATTTTGAGTCAACATCTAAATCCTAATGGGTATATTGCCATTATGACAAAGTTTCCACCATTAGATGATAATGAGTTTTTAAATTGGTGGTATAGAAGAGACCCTACACATATTAGTTTTTTTACCCCTAAAAGTTTTGAGATAATGGCTAAAAAGGTAGGTTTAGAGTTGCTTAAAACTATAAATGGTAATATTGCATTATTTCAAAAGAAAGGGATAGTAAATGAGAAAACAGCTAATACTAATTTTAATATTTCTGATAGCTTTTGTAGGATGTAGGAAAAAGGTTAAAGTCCCTCCTAAAAAGGAGGATATTAATAAAACAGTTGAACAAAATATTTCTATTATAATAGATATAGAAGAAGAACCTAAATTAGATATTTTTGATTGTCAGCAAAACGATGAGGTTTTTCAAGAGGGGATAGCCTCTAAAATAGTAGTAGTCAAATCAAAACGTGTAGCTGTACTATTTGATGAAGATGGAAATATGTTGAGTAGACATAGAATCTCGTTAGGAGAACACCCTATTGGACCTAAACGAGAAGAGGGAGACAAAAAGACACCTGAAGGGGTATACCATATTGTTGATATTCGTTCTGACCCTAAGTACTATAAAGAGATTCTTATCTCTTACCCAAATAGAGAGGATATAGAGGCTTCAAGAGCATTGGGTGTAAAACCTGGTGGAGGGATTACCTTTCATGCACAAGTACCTTGGAACTGGGACGGACATGGAGATGACTATACACTCTCACATGACTGGACTATTGGTTGTATGGCAATGACCAATAAAGGCATAGATAATGTTTGCAGTAGTGTTAATAAGGATACTATTGTAGAGATTAGAGAATAAAAACTTAAATCTAATGGAGTCTAATGGTTTCAATTTTCCTAAAATTTCTTAAATTTCCCACTTTTTCTCAAAAATTCATTTGAAATTCATTAATAAACTACAGATTTTACTTAAAAATAGTTAAATTAGAAGAAAATTAACTTATATAACTAAAAGTATACTTTGCTATACTCATCTTGCAAAAATCAAAAAAAAGGAAAAACCCATGAAAAAAGATAGACATTTTGTTGTTGGTGATGTTCACGGTGAGTATGATATGCTCTTGGAATTAGTAGAGAGGCTACCTAAAAATGCAAAATTAATTTTTGTGGGTGACCTTGTAGATAGAGGTAGAAAAAGTCGTGAGGTAGTAGAATTTGTAAGAGATAATGCTTTTGCTGTGGTTCGTGGTAATCATGAAGGGTATATGGTAGAGCATGGAAAACAGTTTTTAGAGTCTCTTGAAAGATATGAAGAGCCAAATCTAAACAATATGTGGATGTATGTTGGTGGTGTACCGATGTTGCAATCTTATGGTCTACTACAACGTATTAAAGATGAACCCTATGTAGTTTTAAAAAATTCTGACAATATTGAAACACTAAAGAGAGATTTAGAGCATACCTTTCTACACAACTCAAATATCTATTCCCATCATATCCCCAATCTGTTCTTTAAAGGCAAAAAGTGCCTCAACATCATAAATAGCTAAAACATTCATCATCTTCATAAAGACCCAAAGAC
>JALVXC010000143.1 GCA_027038275.1 Campylobacteraceae bacterium
GACTTTTGATAATGGTGGTGTAATCGATTTTATGCTATTATTTTTTTGGGTGTCTTTATTCATAAGTATTATTAAATACTATAGATACCCATTTTTAGCTTATCCCACACAATCCGTTATAATCAGTTATATTTTTTGCTTTTATATAATTTTTTAAAGCTATTTATCTGAGAATATGATTCTATTATTCCACTAATTGACATAGAGACAGTAGCTAAAAAAGCTATTATCCCTATTATCTTTTGTAGAAAATTTTTAGAAGGAATAATCAATACTATTACTGAAAAAAAAAGTATAAATAGTAATTCATTTATATTAAAACTACTACTATCTAATATAGAAAATATTATCTTGCAATTATTCATTTATTTTCTAAAAAACCCGACACCGATTACCCATACGCTCAGCAAACTCTTTTTGGTCTATCTTTTTATCACTATTCATATCAACTCTCTCAAACTCTCGATGTCTTTGCATTGTCTCTAGGTCATTTTGCTCGATGGTATTACTTTTATCATAATCAAATCTATTAAAAATCTCCATTGAAATTTCACATTTTTTTGCCTCGTCTCTGCTCATTTTTCTATTTTCATCCTCATCACATTGAGCAAATGCAATATGTATTTTAGCTTCTGGAGGAATATCTTTCATTATTTTAAATGGCATTTTTGGAGGCTTTACATCCTCTGCATACATTTGAGAAAACTCTCTCTTATCCAAATAGTTATTTTTGTCTCTATCTAACTCTATAAAATCATCAGAAGTGAGATGACACCATTTAGAGGTTGCTTCTACTAGTGTTAAGTTATTGTCGCTATTGCTATCACACTTTTTAAAATCATATTCAATCTCCTCTTTTTTATTATGCTTTGGAGCATGTGCCACTTTATCTATTTTAAAACTTGTTTTATAATTTGGACTATATTGTAAAAAAGTATCAGAGGTTATATAACACCCCCTAGAGGTTGCTTCTATTAAAGATATATTCCCATCTTCATTTTTATCACATCGTTTTAATCTATCTTTAAAAATTTGTAATTTATCTATTTTTGGTACACGATTAATCATTTCTCTCATTGCCATAGGAGTTTTAAAAGAGAGCAATATCTCCTCTCTTGAGATACTTTTACTGTTATCTTTATCAATAATTTTAAAGCGTATAGAATCCATATGACACATAGTAGCAATATTTTTACGTTTTACAAACATCTCACGCATCTCTTTTGGAGTAGGAACTTCACTTGATTCTATCTTCCCATTTCCATTTTTATCGCAAAATTTTATTGTCATGGCAACACGTTTCTCTAGCTCTTTTTCTCTCATCTCTTTTGAAAAAGTAGAAAACTCTTCAAACGAGAGTGTTTTACTCTTGTCAATATCGTAGTGATTAAATACCTTATTTGAGAGTTTTGATTTCTCTTTTTCTAGGTTAAACTCTGTTTCGGCTACACAGAGAGTTAAAAGAAGTAGTATAGTAGCTATAGTTGCTTTCATATTTTTCCCTTTTCTGTTAAATATTAAGTCTGTCAATTATATAATGTTTATGCTAAATCCATCTTAGTTTAAAGTGAAAATATAAGGAAATAAATGTCCATTATAACCATCATACTAAAACTACTCCTACTAATCTGCTGAGAAATAAATAGAGTGTTTTCTTATAAAAACCACCCTATAAAAACTTCTCAATTTTTTTTTCATCTATACGACTTATCTTCTTCTCAATAATATTCAAATATGAAATAAGCATATTTGAAACCTCTTCTAATTCTAAAAGATATTTAAAAGCAATATGCTCTTGGGTTGCTGAAATTTTCTTAGAACGTCCTAAAAGCTTTTCCCATAGCGTACGTTTTGAAGAATTAAAATAGATTTTAAAAATATTCATATATATATCATGAAGCTCTCTATGTTTTGCCTCTAACTTCTCAACTGCCTCCTTTTTAAAGATTGAAAGTAAAATTTGACCATCACAGTAAAACCACTTTCCAAATTCACATGCTGTTACCTTTAGTGGTATCTCATCTTTAGAAATATCTAAACCATTAACCATTTTTTTTACATTATAGACCCACTTTACATGCTCTCTTCTTGCCGTTCTGATACTCTTTAAAAGCTCTTTTTTTGTAATATTAGACATATTTTTCCTTTATATTATATTATATTTAAATTTATTTTTTTAATTTTATCATAAATTCAATTGCCTCTCCTTTGCTACTTATTCTACCCTCCAACTGCTCACTATAGACAGCATCTAATAGCCTCTTAAACTCTTTTGATGGCTTGTATCCTAGCTCAATTAGGTCTCTTCCTTGAAGTAGAGGCTTTAAAGGTTTGCTGTAGACATCTAACTCCTCTGCCTTTTTAAGCAACCAATCCCCAGCCTCATAGACCCCTTTTAAAGAAGCCTTGGTTGTTCGACCTAAAAAATCGGCTCTAGCTACAGTTACTAACTCTTCTATATTGACTTTAGTTGCCAACTTTCTAATAGTTGAGTCTTTTGCTTTTCCTCTAAAGTAGATAGATGGGGCTAAGTGGTACTTAACTAAAGGCAGAATAGAGTCTATAAAATCATGTTCATTTGTAACTCTGTAGAGAAGACTCTTTGTAGGCTCTAGCCCTGCTTTTTCATGACCAATGGCTGTTATCTTCTTTTGAGTTACTTGGGTATGAGTAGCTTTTCCTAAGTCGTGGCATAGTATGGCAAACATCATCTTTAAGTCATGCTTCTCGTCACCTCTTTTTAACTCTACCATCTTATCAAGAGCCATAAGTGTATGAGTCCACACATCACCCTCTGGGTGCCAAATGGGGCTTTGAGGTACACCAACAATGGCATATAGTTCAGGAAAGTATTGTTCCACTATTCCCAACTCTCTCATAAGCTCAAAACCAACAGAGGGCTTTCTTGATTTTAAAAGTAGCTTTTTGAACTCTGTATATACTCTCTCTTTTGGTAGCTCATCAAGTAGTCTATCTTTTACCATATTTTGACATAGGTCAAAGGTCTCTTTATCTAAAGTGTAGCCAAATCTAGCAACAAACTGCACAGCTCTATAGATGCGAAGAGGGTCTTCTATAAATGTTTTAGAGTTTATATGTCGCAACCTTTTAGACTCCATATCCTCTTTAGCTCCAAATGGGTCTAAAAATCTCTTTAACTCTACATCATAACCAAGTGCATTTATGGTAAAGTCTCTACGCAAAGATGCCTCTTTAAAGCTCATAAAGCCATCAGATACTACATCAAACCCCTTATGTCCTGTAGATACTTTCTGCTCTCTTCTTGGAAAAGAGAAGTCATACTCCTCACCATTGTATACAAACTTTAAGATTCCAAAACTCTTACCTACTAGATTAACTGAACCATACTTAGCAAAGAGATTTTGTAGAGTCTCAATCCTCTTTAGACCATAAACCTCAATATCATAATCTTTGCTAGGCAAACCTAAAAAGTGGTCACGTACTGCTCCTCCTACTACTATGGCTTTGGCATTTAGTTTTTTTAACTCTTTTGATATGGTTTTTACTATTTCTGGTAGATACATATTTAATATTTAGCTACCTCTGTTTGCATACTGAAAAGGCTACACCTTCACGGAGTCCATCATCTATTACCATTGACTCTTTAAAACCTGAAATGGTATAGAGTTCATCATAAATTAAGATACCAGATACAATCAAATCATCACGCCCTACTCCAACAGCTTTTACTCTCTCTTGGGGATTCATCTCTAGTAGTCTCATAAGCTGTGTTACTAAATCTTTTTGAGAGAGTCTTGTTCCATGAATCTTTTGAGCATCATAAGTTGCATACTCCATTCCTAACTTCATTGCAGCTACTGTAGTTGGTGTTCCTGCTATGGCAACAAAGAGTTTGGTCTCTCCATACTTTAAGACAATTTCATTGTAGTACTCCTTCATTGGGTTCATTAAAGCTGGTATAGCCTCAGCTATTTGAGGTGGACTCTTAAAGGTCTGAGTTACAGTTACAATGCCTATTGGAAAGCTCTTTGAAAAACTCTTACCATCTCCATAATGAAATAGTAGTTCAGTTGAACCACCTCCAATGTCAACCATCATAAAACTCTCTGGTTGCTCTCCTAAAAGATTTAGACGCTCTTGAATAGCCCTCAAGGCGTAGTTTGCCTCCTGCTCTCCATCTATTACCTCAAACTCTACACCTGTTTTGCTTTTAATTGTTGCTAAGACCTCATCGCTATTTTTTGCTTGACGAATTGCTTCTGTAGTTACAGCTTTTACTATTGCATCACTAAAACCAAGCCTCTCTTTTGCCTCATTGAGTGCTGTAACAATACGCTCTATAGCCTCTTTTGAGATAACCCCTGTATGGCTTAGTTTATCAGCTGTCTTTACTGTCTTATGAAACTCACCTAAACGCTCTTTTGTATGGCAATCCATCTTTAAAATTCGCAAACTGTTTGAACCTAAATCAATAGCAACAATACCTTTTTTCATCTCTATCCTAATATTATTTTTTTAAAATTATACACAAATATACTAGATATAATAATATTGTTATTTTAGAACTCAGGTTCAGAGGAGGAGAAATGGAAAAAAATTATGGTATTGATATTTGGGGAGATGAAAATTTTATTATAAAAAATAGCACAGTCAATATAAACTATGCAAAAAAACCCTCTTTACTAGAGATTACTTCAGAAGTAAGAGATAGAGGCTACAAAGGTCCTCTTCTTCTTCGTTTTCCTCATCTAATTAAAAAACAGATAGATACTCTCTATGGTGAGTTTAATCGTGCAAAAAAAGATTTTGACTACCAAGGCTCTTTTCAAGCTGTCTTTCCTCTAAAGGTTAACCAATTTCCAAACTTTGTTAACTCACTTATGGAGGTCTCTAAAGAGTACAACTATGGCTTAGAGGCAGGTAGCAAAGCAGAGCTTATTATTGCTATGACACACACTCCTCTTGGAGCTCCTATTACAGTTAATGGATTTAAAGATAAGGAGATGATTTCTCTATGTTTTATTGCGGCAAATATGGGACATAATATTACTATTACTATTGAAGGGCTTGGAGAGTTAGAGACTATTATTGAAGTTAAACGTGAGTTTGACATGGCAGTTGTTCCAAAGATAGGAGTACGTATTAGGCTACATAGCTCTGGCATTGGCATCTGGGCTAAGAGTGGTGGGTACAGCTCAAAGTTTGGACTTACCTCTACTGAGCTTTTAGAGGCTTATGACCTTATAAAAAAACATAATCTACTTGAACAACTCTGGATGATTCACTTTCATATTGGCTCTCAAATGTCACAAATTAACCCACTAAAAAAGGCTCTAAGAGAGGCAGGAAATATCTATGCTGACCTTAAAAAGCGTGGAGCTTTTGCTCTTAGTGCTATTAATATTGGTGGAGGATTGGCTGTAGAGTATGCACAACATAAACAGACAAAAGAGGTAAACTACACCCTTGTAGAGTTTGCAAACGATGTTGTATTTTTGATTAAAGAGATAGCTAAAAACAAAAAGATAAATGAGCCTGACATCTTTACAGAGTCTGGGCGTTTTATTGCTGCTTCTCACTCTGTGCTTATTGCTCCTGTGCTAGAACTCTTCTCCCAAGACTATCAAGAGAAGTCACTACGACTCAAAGAGAAGAATCCTCCTCTTATTGCTGAACTATATGAGCTATGGAGTTCAATAAACTGTCAAAATGCACGAGAGTATCTACACGATGCTCTTGACCATATGGAGAGCCTTTTGACTCTGTTTGATTTAGGCTACATAGACCTTGAAGACCGTTCTAACTGTGAGATACTTGTTAACCTCATCATTAAAAAATCTATTGTTCTACTAAGCGACATAGCTCCAAGTGAACTACAACGACTACAAAACAAGATTCAAGAGCGTTACTTAGTCAACTTCTCTGCTTTTCAGTCATTGGCTGACTTTTGGGGATTGCAACAGCACTTTCCAATGATGCCTATTGACAAGTTAAATATCTCACCAACCAATCCTGCTACACTTTGGGATATTACCTGTGACTCTGATGGTGAGATTAGCTTTAATGAGAAGATACCACTCTACTTACATAATGTAGATGTAACAAAAGAGGAGTACTTTTTAGCTTTCTTTCTAACAGGAGCATACCAAGAGGTCTTAGGTATGAGACATAATCTCTTTACTCACCCAACTGAAGTTGTTGTTAACTTCGATAAAGATGGTAACTTTTTACTTGAAAAGCTAATAGAGTCTCAAAATATTATAGATGTCTTAGAAGATTTAGATTATGATAGAAATCAATTAGATAAGAGGCTAAAACAGCAAATTGAAGCTTCATCTCTTATCAACTCTACTCAAAAACAAGAATTATTAGGGAAACTCTATCTATATTTAAGCGAAAATAGTTATCTTAAGACTATACAAGCACATAATGAAAACTAAAATAGGAGAGCAGTTGAATATCTTTAGAACAATAAAAGAGGACTTTTGTAATATTAAACGAAATGACCCTGCTCTGCATTCTGTATTTGAAATTTTTTTTAACTACCCTGGTCTATGGGCTCTATTTTTTCATAGAGTTGCACACTCTCTTTATAAAAGAGGGTTGCGTTTTATTCCTAGAGTTATCTCTGGATTGAGCCGTTTTGTTACTACTGTAGACATTCACCCCGCAGCTCAAATTGGAGAGCGACTCTTTATAGACCACGCAGCAGGGGTAGTTGTTGGAGAGACAGCTATTATTGGTAACGATGTGGTTATTTACCAACAAGTTACTCTTGGTGGGGTAAGTACCTCTTCAGGTAAACGTCACCCAACTGTTGGAAACAATGTTGTCATAGGTGCAGGGGCTAAAGTATTAGGAAACATTACTATTGGGGACAATGCTAAGATAGGGGCAAACTCTGTTGTTGTTAAAGATGTCCCTTGCTGTGCAACTGCTGTTGGTATTCCTGCACGTATTATTAACTGTAACGACACAAAAAATGAAGAGCTTCGTCACGATATGATACCTGACATTACAAAAGAGGTTCTTAACTACCTCTTTAAGCGTATTGCTGTTTTAGAGGAGACAATTAAGACAGGTGACATAAAACTTATGGAGAAAGAGGACCATGAACTTACTGAAATCTACTCTAGTTTTATTAAGTCAATGAGATAGAGATTAAAAGTTTATAATCTTAGAGAAAGTATTTAGTAGCATAGCTCTCTTTTTAATATCTCTACGCTCTTTACCTATTTGAGTTGTTGTTAAAATAGCCCTTCCAAAAATACGCTTTTTACCACTATTTAATCTTGCTCCCCAATAGTTATGTAAAATTAGAGGTTCACCATTTCTTTTTCCCACATACAAAGCAATATGCCCTTTTACATATAGTAGAGAACGAAAAGGTTTAGCTTTTTTTAAGATAGTTCTCTTTTTTCTCTTATTTGACATCCATCGAATAGATATTACCCTCTTTCCATCATATCGTTGCTCTTGTGAGTTTCGTCGCAAAAATATACCAAATGGTGCAAAAAAATCTCTAGTAAGTCCAGAGCAGTCACGAGCTGACATCTTCCCACCCCAACCATAACGCTCACCAATTAGTTGATTAGAGATTAAAGCTACATTAGTAGAGTTAAAAGCAATCGGTTTTTTAGCAATAATCCACTTCTGCTTAACATTAAGTAATTTTATTTTAGCATATCCACTTTTAGTTCTAGTAGCTATCATATACTTTTTAGTTTTAGGGTCAATAGGGAAAATAGTTCCAAGCTTTACAATACTCTTAAAGTTCTTATCTTTTATAAAAAGATTATCTCTAATAGTTACAGCATAGTTGTTGTTCATAAACTGCTTTTTAAAATATTTAGAGACAAGTGCTATATCTTTTACAGGTAACCAACCATAAGCATAAGCACAACGAACATAAGCCCATTTTCTATCTTTAGAGTAGTGAGAGACAATCAAAGGAGTATTTATATTAAGAGAAGAGTTTTGATTATAGTCAAAAGGAAACCCCTCGCCTACCCTTTTGGGGTTATAGTAAAAATCCTGCTTTGTTGGATAAATTTTTAAATCAGTATGTCTTATGGTAATAGCATGTTTCAGCACTGACTCATAATCTTTAAAGTTAGAGTTTCGTCGCTGATAGTTAAACCATTTTCTAGAAATTCGTTTTCCATAGCGAGTATAAATCTTTTGTCTAGCAAAAACAAACTGCCATCTCTTCTGCTTCCAAGAGAGATTTAATCGCTTTCTAAACCAAGGTCTAAAAAACTTTCTATTATAGGCTCTATCGTAACGATTCTGCTCCCACCTACTCATGGGTTTTACTTGCTTTGATAAAAGAGTAGTATTTTGTTTTATATTTCGTGTATCAGCTACATGATTAGAGGGCATTTTATCTAAGAGAGTTTTTGGTTTATAACCTGTTGTTAAAATAGCTTCAGAAAAAAGAGGAGTAATAAAACAGAGAAGAAAGATTATTGTTTTTGTCATAATGTTTTTCATTTTTGAAAATTCTACTCCTCTTATCTATAAAATAAAATAAATTTTTAACTTTTTAAGTTGTAGTTATTAAGTAGACTTATCATTTGTAACATACCTCATCTCTTAAAACCTTTATTATATAGACTCTACTAAATATTTAATTAATTTTTGAGTATACTTCTAAGATTTCGACATAGCGAACTCTATCATAAAACAAGGGATATAAATCATGCTTTCAAAACGTATTCAGACACTCTCTTCCTCTTTGACCATTGCAATCTCTACTCTTGCTAGAGAACTTAAAGCAGAGGGCAAAGATGTTATATCTTTCTCTGCTGGAGAGCCAGACTTCGACACACCTGTTGCTGTTAAAGAGGCTGCTAAAAAAGCTCTTGATGAAGGACATACAAAATATACTGCTGTTCCTGGTACTCCAGAGCTTTTAGAGGCTGTGGCTAATAAACTTAAAAGAGATAATGGCTTAACTTATGCAACCAACCAAATCCAAACCAACAATGGTGCAAAGCACTCTCTGTTTAACCTATTTCAAGCTCTTATAGATGAGGGTGATGAGGTAATTATTCCTTCTCCTTATTGGGTAACTTACCCTGAACTTGTTAAGTATGCTGGGGGAATATCTGTAATTATTGAGACTACTGATGAGAGTGGTTTTAAGATTACAGCCCAACAGTTAAAAGATGCAATTACTCCTAAAACAAAACTTTTAGTTTTAACCTCACCATCTAACCCAACAGGAGCTGTCTACTCAAAAGAGGAGTTAGAGGCTTTAGCAGAGGTATTAAAAGATACAAATGTACTTGTAGCCTCAGACGAGATGTATGAGAAGCTTGTTTTTGGAGATACCAAATTTGTAGCAACTGCTAGTATCTCTGAAGATATGTTCCAAAGAACTATAACTATCAATGGACTAAGCAAATCAGCAGCTATGACAGGTTGGCGTTTTGGTTATATGGCTTCAGCTAATACAGAGCTAATCTCTGTAATGAACAAGCTACAGTCTCAAAGTACTTCAAATATAAACTCTATTACCCAAGATGCAGCTATTGTAGGGCTTGATGGGACTATTGATAGAGAGATTGAAGAGATGAGAGTCGCTTTTGAAGAGCGTTGTAATGAGGCTGTTGAGCTTTTTAACAGGGTTGATGGTCTTAGCGTAGTAAAACCAAATGGTGCATTTTATCTTTTTGTTAACATAAAAGAGGTCTCAAACGACTCTATGCAGTTTTGTAAAGATTTACTAGAGGCTGAGGGTGTTGCTGTTGTTCCTGGTGTTGGTTTTGGAGCAGAGGGATACTTTAGATTCTCTTTTGCAACCGATATTGCGACTATTAGAGAGGGAATTAAGCGTATTGAGCGTTTTGTTCAGGGATTAAAATAATAAATATAATTAAAATAAAAGGGGTAAATATTAATACCCCTTTTATACTATTTACCATCAAGATGGTCAGCTAATCTTTGTAGTTTTTCTCTATATGCATCCATATCGAAATCTTTAACTCTTGCGACACCATCTTCAATAGCTGCTTGTGCAACTGCTGAAGCAACATATACAAGAACTCTTCTGTCAAATGGTGAAGGAATAATATATTCTGAACCAAACTCCATAGTTTCACGACCATGAGCCTCTTTTACATGAGCTGGTACTTCCTCTTTTGCTAGTGAAGCCAACGCTCTTGAAGCTGCCATTTTCATGTTTTCTGTAATCTTAGTAGCTCTAACATCTAAAGCACCTCTAAAGATTTGAGGGAAACCTAAAACATTATTTACTTGGTTAGGGAAATCACTTCTTCCTGTTCCAATAATAATATCAGGTCGTGCCTCTTTTGCAAGTGGTGGTTTAATCTCAGGATTTGGATTTGCACAAGCAAAGATAATAGGAGATTTATCACTCATTGTTTTTACCCACTCAGGGTCAATAAGGTCAGCACCAGAGAGACCAAGTACCATATCTGCACCCTTCATTGCATCTTCCAGTGTTCTATCTTCTGTGTCAAATGCAAACATCTGCTTTTGTTTATTGAGGTTATCTCTACCACTATGAATAACACCTTTAGAGTCTAGCATGGTAATGTTTTTTACACCAAGTCTTTTATACATAGATGCACAAGCAATACCTGATGCACCTGCACCAATAACTACAACTTTTAAATCTTCAGCCTTTTTACCACTCATCTCAAGAACATTAATAAGCCCTGCTGTTGTAATCACTGCTGTTCCATGTTGGTCATCATGAAATACTGGCACATTACAAATCTCTTTAAGTCTATCTTCAATCTCAAAACATCTAGGAGCTGAAATATCTTCAAGATTTATACCACCAAAACTATCAGCCATTGCAGCAACAATTTTAATAATCTCTTCTGTATCTTTAGTATTAAGTTCAATATCTACTGCATCTACATTTGCAAATGTTTTAAAAAGAACCCCTTTACCCTCCATAACTGGTTTACCAGCTAAGTGTCCAATATCTCCAAGACCTAAAACAGCTGTACCATCACTTACAACTGCTACTAAGTTACCTTTATTGGTGTATTCATACGCTTTATCAATATCTTTTTCAATTTCAAGACAAGGGTAAGCAACACCTGGACTATATGCCATAGCTAACTCTTGCTCTGTATTACAAGGCTTTGTTAAGAGTGTCCCTGTCTTTCCATTTGTGTCAAACTCACTCTTTGCTCTGTGGTATTCTAACGAATCTAATTCAAATTGATTGCTCATTTTTGTTCTCCATAAATTAATATTTTTTATATTACACACTTCTTGCTGTTGCTTTGCACTATTCACTAAATACGGCAAGAAGTAGCTTTATGTTGTTACATTTTGAAGCTCTCAAAATTAGATAGATTCATCAAATATTAAAGCTGTGGACCTGCTTTTGCATGGTCTACACTTGAATCACTATCTTTATAACGGTCAAAGTTCTCAATAAACTTAGAAGCTAAATCCTTAAGTGTTTTATTAAACTTATCTTCATCGTCCCACGTATTTCTTGGATTTAAGATAGTATTATCTTTAATACCCTCTAATGTTTTTGGAACTTGAAGATTAAAGATAGGTAGAGTTTCAAACTCTGCATTGTTAATAGAACCATTTAAAATACCATTGATACATGCTCTTGTATCTTTAATACTCATTCTCTTACCTTGTCCATTAAGTCCTGTATTTACTAAATAAACGTTAACATTATGCTCATCTATCTTTTTACCAAGAAGGTCTGCATAAGCTGTTGGATGAAGTGGGAGAAATGCTTCTCCAAAACATGCAGAGAAAGTTGTAACAGGCTCTGTAATACCTCGCTCTGTTCCTGCTACTTTTGCTGTATATCCACTTAAAAAGTAATACATAGCTTGTTCTTTAGTTAGTTTAGAGACAGGAGGAATAACACCAAAAGCATCGTAAGATAAGAAGATAATATTTTTAGGGTGTCCAGCTTGTAAATCAGCCTTATGGTTTTCAATATGCTCAATAGGGTAAGAGACTCTTGTATTTTCCGTTTTTGAGGTGTCAGAGTAGTCAACATTACCCTCTTCATCTGCTACAACATTCTCTAAAAGTGCATCTTTAACAATAGCACCAAAAATCTCTGGTTCATTCTCCTCTTTTAGGTCAATTACCTTTGCGTAACATCCACCCTCAAAATTAAAGACACCATTGTCGTCCCAACCATGCTCATCATCACCAATCAAAGCTCTTTTTGGGTCAGTAGAGAGTGTTGTTTTACCCGTTCCAGAGAGACCAAAGAAGAGACATACATCATCATCTTCACCAACATTAGCTGAACAGTGCATAGAGAGTTTACCCTCTAATGGTAACCAGTAGTTCATCATTGAGAAGATTCCTTTTTTCATCTCACCACCATACCATGTTCCACCAATAATAGAGATGTTCTCCTCTACATTAAAACATACATAAACATCAGAGTGAAGCCCCATCTCTTTATAGTCTGGATTTGTCGTTTTACACCCATTATAAACAACAAAATCAGGTTCAAAACTCTCTAACTCCTCTTCGGTTGGACGAATAAACATATTTTTAACAAAATGTGCTTGCCAAGCTACTTCAGAGATAAAACGAACAGAGCGTCTACTTGCTTGTGAAGCACCTGCATAGACATCCATTACATAAATATCTTTTCCAGATAACTGTTTTTTAGTCAAATCAAAAAGCTTATCGAACTTCTCTTTTTCAATTTTTTTGTTAATATCTCCCCAAAAAATATGTTCATTTGATGGAGCTTGGTCAACAAAATATTTATCTTTAGGGCTTCTTCCTGTAAAGATACCTGTGTCACACATTGCTGTTCCAGTTGATGAGATTTTACACTCATTATTGTTTACTTCGTGTGCTTGAAGTTCATCAAAACTAAGGTTGTAGTAAACCTCTCCAATGTTTTCAAGTCCTAGTTTGTCGAGACCATTTGGTATACGGTTGCTCATGTTCTGTACCTTTACGTTTATATATGTTATATTTTGCTATTTTATAGCAAATAAAAGGAGAGGATTTACATCTCATTTTATTTACTATATATCTGTAGAGAGTATAGTCATTAACATCTGTAAAAATATCCACAAAATTATACTATTGAATATATATTAACAAACTTACTTAAAGTGATTATTTAAAATAACGTTACTTAACGCAACGTTATTTTCAGATTACTATTTAATTTATAGCAAGTAGTATACCAGCAGCAACAGCAGAACCTATAACACCTGCAACATTCGGTCCCATTGCATGCATAAGAAGAATATTCCCTGGCTTCTCTTCTGCACCAACTTTAGAAACAACTCTTGCTGCCATAGGTACAGCAGAGACTCCTGCTGCCCCAATCAGTGGATTAATAGGCTCTTTTGAAAACTTATTCATAACTTTTCCCATTAGTACACCTGCTGCTGTTCCCGCAGCAAATGCGAAAAGACCAATAACCATAATACCTAATGTCTCTGCAATAAGAAACTTATCTGCTTGAAGAGTCATACCAACACCAAAGCCTAAGAAAATAGTTACAATATTAATCAATGAATTTTGCATCTCATTTGAAAGTCTATCTACAACTCCTGACTCTTTTGCAAAGTTACCAAATGCAAATGCTCCCATAAGTGGTGCAGCATCTGGAAGTGCAAGTGCTATCATCATAATAACAACTAGAGGGAAAAAAAGCTTCTCTAGTCTATGAACTTTTCTTGTTGTTTTCATAACTATTTGACGCTCCTCTTTTGTTGTTAACGCTCTCATTATTGGTGGTTGAATAACAGGCACTAATGCCATATAAGAGTATGCAGCAACTGCAATAGCTCCTAACATTTCAGGTGAAAGTGCAGAGGCAATAAAAATAGAAGTAGGACCATCAGCCCCACCTATAATACTAATAGCAGAACACTGTTTCATTGTAAAATCTACTAATCCTGTATATTGTGAAAGTGCAGCCGCACCTAAAAGTGAACCAAAAATACCAAACTGAGCAGCCCCACCAAGCAATGCTGTCTTTGGATTAGCAAGAAGAGGACCAAAGTCTGTCATTGCTCCTACCCCCATAAATATAAGTAGTGGGAAAAATTCATTATGAATACCCATATTATATATAATTCCTAACATGCCATTTGGTCCAGACATATTGGCTATGGGTATATTTGCAAGCAATCCACCAAAAGCTATAGGTAATAAAAGCAGAGGTTCAAAACCCTTTGCAATTGCTAAATAAAACAGTAAAAAAACAATAAAGAACATAATTACTCGTCCCCAACTTTGAGCAAATAGAGACATCTCTACGCCTTGACCATTTTTAACACCCTCTTTTGGATTAATCATAGCACATAATCCTGTAGTATGCCATAAAGAGTTTATATATTCACTAATGCTTTTTTCTTTATATGTTGCTTTTTCTTCTGCTATTAACTCTGCTTGAGTTTTAAACTTAGTTACATCTGTATGTTCATTTGCGATTGCACTATTTGTAAACACTGCAAACAGTAATAGTAGAGAAAGGAAAAGTTGCTTTAACTTCATACTTACTCCATTGTTGCAAGAAGCTGTCCATCTACTACAGCATCATTTACATTAACTTCAATAGACTTAATTATACCTGCTCTCTCTGCAACAATATCAATTTCCATTTTCATAGCTTCAAGAATCATAATCTGCTCACCTTCAGCTACAGAGTCACCTGGAGCTTTTAAAATTTTCCAAACATTACCTGGAGTTTGGGAAAGGATTTTAAGAGAACCTTTTCCTCCAGAAGTAGCAGGAGCAACACTTGCTGTTGCTACTGGTGTAGATTGACTTGGTGCAACTGTTATCTCTGCATCTCCCTCTGCTACTTGAACACTATAACTTTTACCATCTACTACTACTGTATAACTACCACTCATCTCTTCTCCTCCACAATCTTTATTATTTTTACCTTTTCTAACCATTAAAGGACTCTCACCCTTTAAAAACGCTATCCCTTTTTGGTCACATGCTGCTGCTATGAAGATGTTCTCTTCTGTTATTTCAAGCTCTTCATCTTCAAGCACTTTTTTCCAGTATGCAATTGACTTTGTTACCTCTTTGTCTGCAAGGTCTAATGGATTCTCTGTTGTGGGCTCAAGTTTTAACTTTTCTGAAGCTAATTTAACAATCTTGATATCTGGTTCAATTGGTGTCTTACCAAAGTAACCAAGAACCATACGCCCATAACCTGGTGCAATTTTTTTCCATTTTCCAAACATAACATTTTCATATGCTTGTTGCCAATAAAACTGGCTAACAGGTGTTACAGAAGTACCATATCCACCAACTTCTACCACCTCTTTTATTTGAGCAATTACCTCATCAAACTTATCAAAAGAGTTATCATCTCTCATCATTTGAGTATTGGCTGTTAATGCTCCTCCTGGCATTGGAGAAAAAGGAATAAGAGGTGAAACTTGAATTGCTTCTTGTGGAATAATATACTCTTTTAAACACTCTTTAAGTCGTTCTTCATATTTAAGAACTTTATTAAGTTCTAAATCACCAAGATTATAATGAGTTCCTTTAGTTGCATGCAACATTGTTAAAATATCAGGTTGAGAAGTTCCCCCACTTACAGGAGAAGCAGCCATATCAATACCATTTGCACCTGCTTCAAGTGCTGCCAAATATGAAGCAACAGATACACCCGCTGTCTCATGAGTATGAAATCTTAAGTGAACCTCTTCACCTAAAAGTTTTCTAGCCATTGCTATAGTTTCATAGACTTTAGTTGGATTTGCTGTTCCTGATGCATCTTTAAAACAGAGAGAGTCAAACTCAATTCCTACATCTAAAATATTTCGTAAAGTTTTTTCATAGAAAGCAACATCATGTGCCCCTTTACACCCTGGAGGTAAATCCATCATAGTTATAACAGCTTCATGGTTCATACCATATTTTTTAATACAAGAGGCACTATATACCAAATTATTAATATCATTTAGTGCATCAAAGTTACGTACAGTTGTTGTTCCATGTTTTGCAAACATCTTTGCAAAAAGGTCAATTATTTCCCGACTACCAGTATCAAGCATTACAGTATTAATACCTCGAGAGAGAACTTGCAAATTTGCGTCTGGTCCTACTATCTCTCTAAATCTATCCATCATATCAAATGCATTCTCTTGCAAATAGAGGAAAAGACTCTGAAACCTAGTACCTCCTCCAAACTCAAAATGGTTAATACCTGCACTCTTTGCAGCTTCTACTGCTGGGAAAAAATCTTCCATGAGAACACGACCACCAAAGACAGATTGAAATCCATCTCTAAAGGTTGTATCCATCACATCAATATATTTTTTTGCCATCTTATACCTTTATTATTTATTGTTACGAAACTCTGTTACAGCAGCAATAATAGCAGCAGCAACTCTACGATTTTCCTCTTCTGCATCAATTGTATCAGCTGTTGGAAGAGTAGATATTTTTGGAGTATTTTCAGGAAAATACTTTGCGATAAGTTTAGCTTGAAGTTCAACTACTTTTACAAGAATAAAGAGAAATAGAAACACAACTCCCATTCCTAGTACCATAAACTTTAATGCGTCCATTACATAATTGACTTCCATTTAAAAAACCTTCTGTAGTAAATTTAAGCAGTATTTTAACGATTTATACTTAAAAAACTTAATTTAACGACGCTTTTTTTTACGGTTACTCTTACGTACTGCTTTTTGTTCAATCTCATAGCTTTTTAGCATATCATTTACAGTATCTTCATCAAATCCTAGTTGATTAATTGATGCTCTTTTTTGTTGAATTAACAGTGTAACTACACGCTCAACAAACTCATGATAATCCATCTCTTCCATACTATCAATAAAATCTATTGCCGTAGGAGAGATATCTACCTCTTCTACCATAGTTTGAAGTGATGTAAAATCATTATAGAAGTCTTCACTATTTATCTCAAGGGTAATAGTAGCTAGTTGCATATCTGCCCCTACCTCTTTTTTAATTCGTTGTAGCTCTCTAAACTCCTCTGTTGAGACCAAAGTTATGGCTTTACCTGCTTTTCCTGCTCTTCCTGTTCGTCCAATTCTATGTACATAAGATTGTGGGTCAAAAGGAATATGGTAATTAAAGACATGAGTAACATTTTTAACATCTAACCCTCTTGAAGCAACATCTGTGGCAACCATTATTTTTGATTCACCACGACGATACTCTCTTATAATTCGTTCTCTATCCATCTGTTCCAAGTCACCATGTAACCCTTCAGCCAAAAATCCAATAGCCTTTAAATGTTCAGTCAATCTATCGACTTCTCGTCTCATTCTACAAAATATAATACATTTATCAATCTCTTCTATCTCTAAAAGCTTTACTATTGCTTCATCTCGTTGAGCCTCTTCAATTACATAATAGAATTGGTCAATAACATTATTAGTGGTACTCTCATCTTCACCAACTACTGAGACAAATTGAGGATTTGTTAAAATATCATTGGCTAACTCTTTAATTGGCTCTGGCATAGTTGCAGAGAAGAGAAGGGTCTGTCTATTTTGAGGAATATACTCAAAAATCTCTTTAATCTCCTCTAAAAAGCCCATATCAAGCATCTCATCTGCTTCATCTAACACTACTATTTCAGGATTAAAAGAGTCAATCTTCCCTTTTTTATAAAGGTCTTTAAGTCGCCCTGGAGTTGCAACAACTATCTGTACCCCTTTATTAATTAGAGCAATTTGCCGTCCATAACCAACACCACCATAAACTGTAATAGTACGAATACCACAAAAGCGTCCAAGATGATATAGTTCATCACTCACTTGTGTTGCAAGTTCTCGTGTTGGAGTAATGACCAATGCACGTTCTATCTCACCTTTAGCAATTTTATCCATTATTGGCAACCCAAAAGCTGCCGTTTTTCCTGTACCTGTGTGGGCTTGTCCCACTAAATCTTCACCATTATCAATAATTGGTATAACTATCTTTTGAATAGGACTTGGCTCTTTGAACCCTGCAATACGAACCCCTTTTAAGAGGTTTTTGTGAAATTTAAAATCTTTAAATGTCAAATTCTTTACCTTATATTATCATCAACAGAATAACTCCAAAGATTATTCTATATACTCCAAATGCAACAAATGTAAATCGTTGCAAAAATACAATAAACATCTTTATTGTGATATATGCCACCACAAATGCCACTACAAAACCAATTGCAAAAGCTGTTATATCTGCCCCAACAAACTCTTTGTAGTGCTTTAACAAATCATAGCCACTTACAGCCATCATCACAGGTATAGCCAACAGAAATGAGAACTCTGTTGAAGCCTTACGACTCACTCCACTTAGCATTCCTCCAATAATGGTTGAACCTGCTCTTGATGTTCCAGGAACTAAAGAGAGAACTTGTGCAAAGCCAATACTCATAGCTTGTCCCCATGTTACCTCATCAATATCTTTAGCAGTTGACTCTTCATCTTTATGGAAATACTCTACAATTAAAAAGATAACCCCACCAATAATAAACATATAAGCAACAGTTTGTACAGTGAAAATCTCTTTAATCCAATCTTTTAAAAGAAATCCTATAATGGCTAAAGGGAAAAAGGCTGCAACAATTTTACTCCAAAGATTAATCTCTTTAAAGTTTATCTTCTCTCTATATAGTAAAACTACAGCTAAGATAGCTGCAAATTGAATAATGACCTCATACGCTTTGACTACAGCTGATTGCTCAACTCCTAAAAACTTTGAAGCAACAATCATGTGACCTGTTGATGAGATTGGTAAAAACTCTGTAAATCCTTCTATTATTCCTATAATAATGGCTTGTAAAATATCCATGTTCTAATATCCTATATAATTTTTTCTTATTTTTTTAATAATTTGATTAATTTATTAACAAAAAGTTAACAAAGCAACCAATCTAAACAGCTATATTTAAAATTTCTCGTAAATCTTTTACATCAACAGAGTGGGTAGCCTCTTTACGAAGTATAGGTTTTGCACAAAATGCTACACGTGTATCGGCATGAGCAAACATACTTAAATCATTTGCACCATCACCTACAACTAAAGTATTATCTCTGTCAATACCTAAGAGATTTTGTAGGCGTACAATCATATCTCCTTTAGCATTAGAGTACATCATCTCACCACCAACAGCACCTGTAAGCACTCCATTCTCTGCATGTAAAAAGTTAGAAAAATCTGCATCTATACCCAATTTTTCACAAGTTGGTTTAGTTGCATCTCTAAAACCACCTGAAAAACATACCACTCTATAACCTCTATCTTTTAAACCATCGACAACCTCTTTAGCTCCATTCATCATTGGTAAAGTTTTACAAATAGACTCTACTTTTTCATAAGGCAACCCTTTTAAAAGTGCCACTCTCTCTACTAATGACGCATAAAAATCTAACTCACCTGCCATAGCACGTTCTGTAATAGCTACAACTTTATCTTTAAAACCCAACTCTTGAGCAAAAAAATCAATAGTTTCACCATCCATCAGCGTCGAATCAAAATCAAATACTGCTAATTTCATTATATTTATATTACCTCTATGTTATTTTTCGGTAGAATTATATCCAATTACTTGTTAGGATTAAAATTAAATATATGTTTGAGAAATTTTGTAAAACACTTCATAGCAATAGACCTTTTATAACAGTTGAAATTACCCCACCACATGGTGCGTCCATTAAACCTACTATAGAAAAGATAAAGAGGCTTAATCTTCATGAAAAAGTAGCAGGGTTTTCTGTTACAGACAACCCACTTGCCAAACTTAAGATGTCTGGAGTCCTCTCAGCAATTCAAATACAACAAGCCTTTAATAAACCTGTTATTGCTACAATGAGTATGAGAGACACAAACAAACTCTCTTTACAATCAACTCTTCTTGGAGCAAATGATTTTGACTTACGTTGTATATTAGCTCTTACAGGTGACCCAGCAAAGTACTCTGACCAACCAGAGGTCAAAGGTGTACTAGAGCGTGATTCAACTCTACTCTTAAGCATTATATATCGCTTAAACAATGGCTTTGACTACTCTAACAAAGAGTTAAATCCAAAACCAAAACCTATCTACCCTTTTGCTGTCTCAAACGCTTATGCTAAAGATATGAAACGGATTCAGAAGAAGATGATTAAGAAACTAAACTATGGAGCAAGAGCTATCATTACCCAACCTGTTTATGATATGGAAAATGCTAAAGTATTAATTGAACTTTTTGAAGAAGCAAAAACATTTAGTGTAAGAGAAACAGCGTTAGATGCTCAATTAATATTAGGACAGTTTCCTGTAGTTAGAGCAAAAACTGCTAACTTTATCTCAGACAAAGTTCCAGGAATTACTGTACCAAAGAGTATTATTGAAGAGATGGATTTAGCTGCCATGGACGGAGCAGAAAAAGAACAAGAGGTTGGATTTAATCTATCTAAGAGTATTTTTGATGAGATTTTAAAGCTTCACCCAAAGGTACACCTTATGACACATAACCGTTTTGACTTATGTTTAGAGTTAATTGGAAACTATTAATCAACAATATTAAGCTACAATAGTAAAGTAAATTCAATAAAAAGGAAAACAATGAACGAAGAACAGTACATGCAGATGAAGCAACAAGCACAACAGGGATTATCTAGTAGTGGAACAATGGAAAAGACAGCAGGTAATGAGGTTTTTTATCGACCACCATTAGATAATATAGAAGGAGCAACAAATGTTGACCACCCTATTCCTTACTTAGATATGGGTACTTCATTTTTAATTGGTCTAGCTGTAGGTTTTTTTATAAAGAAGAGTTTTAAAATTGGTCTCTTTATTTTAGGTTTTGGACTTATTGCTATGTTTTTTCTTGAGTCTCAAGGTGTATTTAAAATTGACGATAAAGTATTAGAGCAGAGTATTGCTCAAGGAGCTGACTACTTTAACTATCTTGTCGCCGCTGTAAAAGAGCGTATTACCTCTTTTCAAACAGGTGTTGGAGCTTTAGCTGGTTTTGTTGTAGGTCTTAAGCTTGGTTAATAGATGAAACTACTTGTCTCTGCCCTTGAACCCTCTTCTAACTTACACTTAAAAGAGGTTCTTAAATATACGAATGATATTGAACTTCTTGGTATCTTCGATAAATCTTTAGGCACTCCACTCTATGATGTCTCACAGATGGCAATTATGGGTATAGTGGATGCCTTAAAAAAACTACGATGGTTTTTCAAAGTAGCCGATAAGATGGTTGAGTTGGCAAAAGATGCTGACAAAATCTTACTTATGGACTCTTCTGGATTTAATCTACCTTTAGCCAAAAAGCTAAAAAGTGCCTACCCAAATAAAGAGATTATCTACTACATTCTCCCTCAAATTTGGGCAAGTCGTCCAAAACGAGCCATAAAACTAGAACGCTACTGTGACAAGCTATTGGGTATTTTACCCTTTGAGATAGAGTACTATAAGAGTAAAGCTCAATATATTGGACACCCTCTTTTAGATGAGATTCAAACTACAAATCAAGTACTTAACTCAAAAACTATTGCTTTTATGCCAGGGAGTAGAAAGAGTGAGATTGCTAAACTTTTTCCTATATTTAAAGAGGTTAGAGAAAAACTTTCTGACAAAAAAGCCATACTTATTATTCCTAGCTCATTTTCAGATGAAAAAATAGCTCAACTCTATGGAGACATAAGTATGTTTGAAATTTCTAAAAATACCCATGAGGCATTAGCTAACTCCGAGTTTGCATTTATCTGCTCTGGGACTGCTACACTTGAAGCAGCACTTATTGGCACACCTTTTACTTTGGCATTTATTGCTAAAAAGATTGATTACTTTATTGGAACTAAGTTTTTAAATATTACTCATGTTGGCTTAGCTAATATTATTTTAACTCACTATAATAATACTACACTACACAATGAGCTACTACAAGAGAGTGTTAATGTTGAAAACCTTTTAAAAGAGTATAAAGATACCAATAGAGAGCTATTTGCTCAAAAAGCTAAAGAGTTAAGAGAGTATCTCTCTCATGGTAGCTCTAAAAATGTAGCAAATATTTTGCAAAAGGATAAAACATCTTAGTTCATATCTGCTGTTCTGTCGATAGCCACTACTTTTTACAAAAGCTTCAAGCTGATTTTCCAAATGAGAAGCTAGTAGGTTTCTTCTATGACCCAAATATTCACCCATACTCTGAGTATCAGCTACGCTTATTAGATGTAAAACGCTCCTGTAAAATGTTGGAGATTGAGCTTATTGAGGGAGAGTACGATACCAAAAGTTGGCTAGAGGCTGTACGAGGGTTGGAAAAAGAGCCTGAAAAGGGGGCTAGGTGTGCAGTATGTTTTGACAAACGATTTGAGGTAACAGCACAACAAGCTTCTAAAATGGGACAAAAGAGCTTTACATCTACTCTTCTTACCTCTCCAAAAAAGTCTCTTAAACAGCTTAAACTTGCAGGAGATAAACTAGCTCAAAAGTATGGTTTAGAGTTTATAGCCCCAGACTACCGTAAAGCATCAGGCACTCAAGAGCAGAATATCTTAGCCAAAAAAGATGCTCTCTATCGTCAAGACTACTGTGGTTGCCTCTTTGGATTAACTATGCAAAGAGAGCAACAACAAAAACTATCCGATGAACTCTTCTGCCCCATCTCTGGGCAAATTCAACCTGAATCTATTGAGGCTAGAGTTAAACTATATAAAGAGCGTTGGAGTTTAGAAGAGAAAAACATCTCCTATAAAATAGTAAAAGAGCGTTTTTTAAATTGGCGACTTCTATATGGACTATTGCGTATAAAAAACAGAACTATCCCTGCACACTTTTTGCCTATGTCTACTCTAAAAAAAGAGTATACAAGAGGAAAAATAGAGAATCATATAGATGATTTATACTATATGAATCGAGATGAAGTAAAGTTTATTAGTTTAGATACCTACAATAGACTCTCAAAGAGTCAATATGGTAGTGTTACTCAATTAATTTTTAACACTCCATGTTTTGAAGAAGAACTTAAAATTAGAAAGCAATTAATTACTAATCCTTACGATTTATCTTTAGTTGTAATTGTTGATAAAATTCCTACTCAAAAAGTTGAAATTCTCTATAAAAGCCATATTTATGAAGATGTTAAAGAAGTTCTGTTAAAAATCACTTAACATTTTAACTCTTTTTAGATAAAATAATTAAAAAATTTCTCTAAAGGCGAAACTCAATGCTCTATAATGTTGTTGAAATTCAAAAAATATTACCACACAGGTACCCTTTTTTACTACTTGACCGTGTGACAAAATTAGAAAAGGGAGTAAGTATTGAAGGGTATAAAAATGTTTCAATCTCTGAACCTGTATTTCAAGGACACTTTCCAGACCATCCAATCTATCCTGGTGTTATGATTATTGAAGGTATGGCACAAGCTGGTGGGGTATTGGCTTTTCAAAGTTCAAGTGAAGAAGACCAAGAGGCAGCAGCAGATAAAGTTGTCTACTTTATGAGTATTGACAAAGCAAAATTTCGCTCTCCTGTAACACCTGGAGACCAGTTAATCTATAGACTTAGTGTTATTAAACATAGAGGTGCTATTTGGCAACTTGATGCAAAAGCATATGTTGACGAAAAATTAGTAGCAGAGGCTGAACTAAAAGCTATGATAGTCGATAAATAATTATTGATATAATAGATAGAATATATAAAAGGGAATCTGTGTCAAATATACATGCAACAGCAGTTATTGAAGATGGTGCAACTATTGGAGAGAATGTAACTATTGGTCCATTTGCAACTATTTCATCTCAAACTGTTCTTGGAGACAATAGCATTGTCGATGCACATGCTGTTATTGCTGGTAAAACAACCTTAGGTAAAAACAATCATATCTTCTCTCATGCTGTTGTAGGCTCAATTCCACAAGATTTAAAATATAGGGGTGAAGAGGTTGAACTGATTATTGGTGACAATAATAGAATTAGAGAGTTTACCCTAATTAATCCAGGAACCAAGGGTGGTGGTAGTATTACTAAAATTGGTAATAACAATCTTCTAATGGGATATGTTCACTTAGGTCATGATGTTAAACTAGGAGACAACTGTATCTTAGCAAATGGAGCAACTCTTGCAGGACATGTTGAGTTAGGAGACAATGTTGTTATTGGTGGTCTTACACCTGTTCATCAGTTTGTTCACATTGGTGACTTTGCAATGATTGCAGGTGCTTCTGCCCTAAGTCAAGATATACCACCCTACTGTTTAGCAGAAGGAAATCGTGCTACCTTAAGAGGACTTAATCTTACAGGACTTAGAAGACATATACAAAGAGATGAGATTAATGCCCTTAAGGTAGCTTACAGAGAGCTATTTGAGAGTGGTCAAGCACTTCAAGATATAGCTGAAAAAATATTTAATGAGACCTCTTCAAAGAGTGTAAAAAATTTAGTAGAGTTTATCATGAATTCAAAACGTGGTATTCCATATATAAGGAAAAATAATGGCTAGAAAAGAGTGTAGTTTTTGTAATACTACTGAAAAAGAGAACAATCCATTTATTGCAGGTAACCGTGCATATATCTGCTCTAACTGTGTTACATCTGCATATAAGATTCTTTTTGGTGAAGAGGAGAGTACTTCCAATAATGTTGAACCAACAACTCTTCTAATTCCCAAAGAGATTCATAGAATATTAAATGACTATGTTATAGGTCAAGAGAGTGCGAAAAAAACACTCTCTGTTGCTGTCTATAACCACTACAAAAGAATCTTTAAAAACAGACAAGAGAACAATACCAATATTGAGAAATCAAACATATTACTTATTGGTCCTACAGGTTCAGGTAAAACTCTCTTAGCACAAACTATTGCTAAATTTTTAGATGTACCTATTGCAATTTCAGATGCAACCAATCTAACTGAAGCTGGTTATGTTGGGGAAGATGTAGAGAATATTTTAACAAAGCTTCTTCAAGCTGCAGGTGAAGATGTAGCTAAAGCTGAACGTGGTATAATTTTTATTGATGAGATGGATAAGATTGCTCGTATGGGTGAGAATCGTTCAATTACACGTGATGTATCAGGAGAAGGGGTTCAACAAGCACTTCTAAAAATTATAGAGGGTTCTGTAGTAAACATTCCACCAAAAGGTGGACGTAAACACCCAAACCAAGACTTTTTACAAATAGACACCTCAAACATACTCTTTATCTGTGGTGGTGCTTTTGATGGTGTTGAAGAGATTATCCAAAGACGTTTGGGGGCAAACCAACTTGGTTTTGGACAAGAGAAGCGAAGCAACAAAGATAATGAAGATGTAATGCACCTTATAGAGTCAGATGATTTAGTTCAGTTTGGAATTATTCCAGAGCTTATTGGACGACTACATGTTACAGCGACACTTGAACCAATCACTTTAGAAGATATGGTACGAATTTTAGTTGAGCCTAAAAACTCAATTGTTAAACAGTATCAAAAACTCTTTGAGATTGATAATGCTATCTTAACTTTTGAGGAGTCTGCCTTAAAAGCAGTAGCACAAAAGGCGATTAAACGAAAAACAGGAGCAAGAGGTTTACGTTCAATTATGGAGGAGGCACTATTAGATATAATGTATGAGTTACCAGAACTTGAAGGATATGAGGTTATTATTACAGAAGATGTTATAAACAATGGAGTAAAACCTCTCTATATAAAAAATTCAAAAATAGCATAAGGAAATAGAATGTTTAAAAAACTTTTGGGAGTATTTTCAAACGATTTAGCAATAGATTTAGGAACGGCAAATACACTAGTGTTGGTTAAAGGAAAAGGAATTGTTATAAATGAACCATCTGTAGTTGCTATCCAATATGACAAACGTGGTCGAGAGAATATCTTAGCAGTAGGTCAAGAGGCAAAAGATATGGTGGGTAAAACACCAGGAAATATTAAAGCTATCCGTCCAATGAGAGATGGAGTTATTGCAGACTTTAATGTTACAGAGATGATGATTAGATACTTTATTGAAAAAGTACACAACAGAAAGGGACTCTTTTCCCCAAGAATCATTATATGTGTTCCTTTTGGTCTTACACAAGTTGAGAGAAAAGCAGTTAAAGAGTCTGCTATGTCAGCAGGAGCTAGAGAGGTTCATCTTATTGAAGAGCCTATGGCAGCGGCAATTGGTTCAGGTATTCCTGTTAAAGACCCAAATGGTAATTTGGTTGTTGACATTGGTGGTGGTACAACAGAAATTGGTGTTATCTCTCTTGGTGGTTTGGTTCTCTCTAAATCTATTAGAACAGCTGGTGATAAGCTCGATAAATCTATTATCGACTACATGAAAAGAAACTTTAACTTACTTATTGGTGACCGTATTGCTGAAGAGTTAAAGATTAAAGTGGGTACAGCTATTCAACTTGATGAAGAGTTAGTAATGACAGTTAAGGGTCGTGACCAAGTTGCTGGACTTTTAAGCTCAATAGAGATTAACTCTGAACATATGAGAGAGGCGATGAAAGAGCCAATTAAAGAGATTGGTGAAGCACTTAAATCTGTACTTGAACAGACACCTCCTGATTTAGCTGGAGATATTGTTGAAAATGGAATTGTTCTAACTGGTGGTGGAGCTTTAATTAGAGGATTAGATAAATACCTCTCAAATATGATTAAACTTCCAGTATATGTTGCTGAAGACCCTCTACTTGCTGTTGCAAAGGGGACAGGAAAAGCACTAGAAGAAATTGATATATTACAACAATCAGTTTATGAAGACTAGCCGATTAGTAATATCTATATTTTTTATTGTGTTGGGTATTCTCCTCTTACGAAAAGAGGAGAGTTTTCAAGATAAATTTGCTATTATCTCTCTACCTATAAAAGAGTACTATCTTCAAATTACAAATAGTATTAAAGATTCACGAGATAAATACTTAAAACAAGCAGAGGCTATTGAAGAGTTAAAAAAAGAGAATATTCTTCTACGTAAATATCTTTATCAACAAAAAATCACTATTGTTCAACTTGAACAGCTTACCCAATTTAATGAAAAAAAATTTAATAACCACAATAATATTCTACGTGTTCAGACTATCTCATATAAAAAATTAAATGACTTTTCGCAAGTTTACCTTACTAACAGTAGTGAACTTGGTGAAGATAAAATATATGGGCTTATTCAAAAAAATGTTGTAGCAGGTATTGCAATTAAAGAGAACAACACCCTAAAAGGAATTCTTCTTTCAAATCCTATCTGCCAATTTTCAACATTTATAGGAAAAGATAAGACACCAGGAATTGCAAAAGGTATTGATGCTGAAAATATTGAAGTTAATTTTATTCCTAAATGGTCTAAGATTAATGTTGGAGACAAGGTCTTAACTTCTGGTATGGACAATATATTTTTACCAAATATCCCTGTAGGAGAAGTGACTAATATTATTACAAAAAGTACCTATAAAACAGCTATTGTAAAGACATATGCTGATGTACTTCACCCTAACTTTTTCTATCTAGTTAAAGAGGTTCTACAAGAACCAAATGATGAAAATAGCTCCCAAATTGAGCCAAAGAATAACTCTACTAAGGAGAAAAAATGACCAATACAAATAGTTCAACAGCCCCCTGTTTTATTAACTATCTTATCTTAGCCTTTTTTGGCACTATATTCTTTGCTATTATCTTACTAGGTTATCTTCACATTTTTCCAATTAAAGTTAGTATACACTCTTTAGTTATTATTAGCAGTATCTATTTGGTCTTTCTATTTTTTATTAGACATAATGCAAACTATGTCATATGTAAAATGCGTAAAGAGTATATAAACTTACAAAAAGCACTTCAAAAACATATAAAAGATAACTCTTTAACCATTTTAAATGAGACAAAATCGACCATAAATATTGCAGACTTCTTTTCAGACTACTATAAGAGATTTAGAAATGACAACTACGCTTCCATAGCCCCATCGCTATTTCCAATGCTTGGTATTTTAGGAACATTTACAGCCATTGCTATCTCTATGCCAGACTTTTCAAGCTCTAACACTGCTGAACTTGACAGTGACATCTCTATACTTCTTTCTGGAATTGGTACTGCTTTTTATGCCTCTATTTATGGTATATACCTATCTATTATTTGGAGTTTTTTTGAAAAGAGAGGTCTCTCAAAACTAGATAGCGACCTACATGAACTTCATCAGATATATGAGAGCTATATTTGGTCTGAAAGTGAATTAAAAAAACATGAACACATGCAACATGAGATGAGAGACCAAAAACTAGTAGAAGCATTCAAGGAGACTTTCAATTTAGAGTTTATTCAGAGACTTAATGAGAAACATCTTGAAAATTTTCAAACTATTATTAATGAGACAAATAAAAACTTTACAACAGTTACAGAGCATATGAAAATGGTCTCTAGTGAGCTAAAAGATACTATAGCTAAAATACATGCCTCACAATCAGCACTAAGTGCAAGTGAAAAAATAGAACAGAATATTAAAGAGTTTACCAAGACAGCAGATACACTTAACAAAACTCTACAAAAGTTTGATGCTACACTAGAAGAGTCTCTAAATATGACATTCCATAAAATTGACCAAGAGGTTGGAGAGATTGTTATGAAACTAGCAAATTTTGCATATAGCACCAGTGAACAGAATAAAATTTTACAACGTACTATTACAGAGTATCACAATACTCTATCTAAACAAATAGAGAACAGATAATATGTTTAAGCCAGATTCATCTAAAAATGAGAGCAATTTTTGGATATCTTATGCAGACCTTATGGCAGGTCTACTTTTTGTCTTTATTTTGCTTATTGGTTCTATTTTAGTTAAATCAACTATTATTAAAAACTCTTTAAAGGAAAAAGAGAGTATTGTAAATGAACAGAATGAGACTCTTAAGGAGCAGAGTCAAACTCTTTCAGAACAATCAAATCATCTTATTACTATGACACAAGAGTTACAGATGAAAGAAGACGAAATTAATAAACTTCGCAACCTCTTAGCACAACGACAAAAAGCTCTTGAAAGTAGCAATAAAGAGTTAACTATATCTCAAAATAGTCTAAAACTAAAAAGTAATGAAATAGAAAAACTCAATCAACTACTACTTGCTCAAAATACAAAAATTGATGACTACTCTAGTCATATTGTTTTACTTGAAAATATGCTCAATGAGCAGAACTCAACTATTAGTAATAGTAAAAAAGAGTTAGAGGAGTATAAAAATAGAGTTATGATACTCTCTAATACAATTAGTAAAAAAGATGAAAAGTTAAAACTAAGTGACGAAAAACTATTAAAATTACTACAAGCTCTCGATAATAAACAGACAAAATATGATGAGTTACTAACTAAACTTCAAGCTCAAAAAGCTAAGATAAAATCCTTAACAGGAATTAAACTAAAAGTTATTGCAGAACTCAAAAAAGCTCTTGGAAGTAAAGTCAATATTGACAAAAAGAGTGGTTCACTTAGACTAGCATCAAACATCTTATTTGACAAAGGCTCTGCTGTACTAAAAGAGAGTGCAAAAGCTCAACTAAAAGCTAACTTTATTGACTATATTTCAGCACTCATTAACAACAAAAATATTGCTGAACATTTAGATAAGATAGTAATTGAAGGGCATACAGATAGTGATGGCTCTTATCTATATAACCTAAAACTCTCTCAGCAACGTGCTTTTGCTGTTATGAACTACCTCTTAACACTTGATTATATTAAAAAGAATAATATTAAAGATAAACTTGTAGCAAGTGGTCGCTCCTATCTTGATGTCATTAAACATAATGGAGTAGAGGACAAAGATGCTTCACGAAGAATTGAGATTAAGTTTAAACTCAAAAACCAAGATGCTATGTATGAGATAGAGAGAATTTTAGATGCAGATTAAGTTTGAACCTAAAAAACTAAAAGAGGCTAACGAATATGTTGACCTCTTAGAGCCTAAAAAGAGAAAAAAGAAACAAAAAAAACAAAACAAAAGCTCTTTTTTTAAAAGAGTATTTGATTTTTTGGGACTGTAATTAAAATTTTCCTGTACCTACAACTTTATATGGTTTATATTTTTTACCAATATATTTATAGGTATGAGTTCCATCTTTTTTCATATACCATAAAGAAAAATATTTTCCTTTTTGCCATAATATATCTGTAATATTATCTTTAATATTAAAGTCATAACGCACCGTTTGAAACGGTGGCTTGACGGATGTGAGCAGTCTCAAAGACTGCCATTGTCGAGCATTTCTAGCTAAAATCGACCCTCTTCGTTTTCTCTATCTGTTCTTTCTTGATGAGCAATATAATTTTTAACCATCTCTATTTCTAGTCCTATTGTTGAAACTGCATATCCTCTTGCCCAAAACTTCTCTCCTGAAAAATTCCTCTTTCTTCCTCCAAATTGCCTTGCAATAGCTATTGCACTTTTTCCTTTTAAATATCCAACAACTTCTGAAACAGAATATTTGGGTGGTATTGATATACACATGTGTACGTGGTCGCTAACCATACTCCCTGATACTATTTCACAACCCTTTTGTCTTGCTAATTCATGAAATACCTCTTTGAGATATAATCTAATTTTCCCATATAATGCTTTTTTCTATATTTCGGTACAAATACCACATGATATTTGCAATCCCATTTTGAATGTGTTAAACTTTCCATTGTATTTTTCCTTAGTTGCCGTCTCACTCCACGACACCACCCAAATTACACTTTAAAAAAGAGTTTTCAAGCAAATAAATCAAAGTTAAAAACTCTTTTTTCTTAATGGAAACATTGACTAAAACATTTTTTAATAACTCTAAGCCA
>JALVXC010000144.1 GCA_027038275.1 Campylobacteraceae bacterium
GCGATATATAAAAAGATTATCTTTGGGAATTCAATAGAACATAAAAAGAGAAACTTAACAGATATTTTATCTCAAAAAAGTTTTTTTGATAAAAATAGTGAGGTAACTTATAATAAAGATGATACAGACTTCAAAAAGCACCAAAGGTTATTAAACTTTTTGAGCGATAAAAAATTAAATATGGCGAACTCAATAGAATTAGGAGGAGAGATGGAATTTAAAAATTTAGAATCACTCATAGAGTGGAAATTTGAGAATGTAGAGATGTTACTTGATGAAAAAAGTATGATGAGAGAGTTTTATATATTAGGATTGTTGGCTTCTTTGATTGTTAAAGCACAAAAATTTAAAAATAGAGATAATGAGTTTCGTTCATCATTAGAAAACTATTTAAACTCTATAGGTTTGGTAAATAGTTTAAACATTAATCAAGTGTTTAATGAAATTGATAGAGCTTATAAAAGGTATAGTGAAACAGTTGATAAATATTATTTTAGTGATTATGAATATTTAATGAAAAAGTGGAGTGAGATTCGCTCTTTGCAAAAAGAGAGTAGAAGTTCACAAGAGAAAGCAAACATTCTTTTTGTAATGGGATTTATTGATTATAAAAATTTACCAAAAACTAAAAAATAAGGAGCAATAAAAAAATGAAAAACTACGCAAAACAGACAGAACTACTACTACTTTGGGATTGTGAAAATAGCAATCCAAATGGTGATATATTAAGAGATAATGCACCAAGATATGATGATATAGCTCATAAGGCATTGGTGAGTGATGTTCGGATAAAAAGAACAATTCGTGATGATTTGTATGATAGAAAAAAACAAGAGATTTTTGTGCGAGAGACAGCTCATAAAGAGGGTGGAATAAACGATGGTAAAACCCGTGTGGCTGATGTGGGTGGAAAAGAGAATGTGATAGATACCATTATAGATAAGTGCATTGATGTTAGAGCGTTTGGTGGGGTTTTTCCTGTAGAGAAAAAATCCTATAACTTAACAGGCTCATTGCAGTTTAAGATGACAAAATCACTCCATCAAGTGAGTGAGCCGATGTATATTAAGGGTACTGGTGCGTTTGCTAGTAAGCCAAAAGCAGAAAACAAGACCTTTAGAGAGGAGTATGTGCTACCTTATGCCCTTTTTGGGACTTATGGGGTTGTTAATGCTCTAAATTCTCAAAAGACTAAATTTACCAATGATGATGTAGATGAGATTATAGATAGTCTTTGGAGTGGTACAAAAAATCTAATTACTAGAAGCAAAATGGGGCAACTTCCACGCTTTTTACTTAAAATTACCTATAACCAAAAAGGCTTTTTTATAGGGGAGTTGGACAACAGAGTCAAGCTCCATATTAAAACAGCTACGCAAAATGAGATACGAAGTAGCAAAGATTATGATATAGATTTGAGTGAGATTGTTAGGCTTTTAGAGAAGCACAAAAGCAAAATAGAAGCAGTTGAGTATATGGTTGATGATGCCTTTGAAGATAAAATAGCCATAGAGAGTAGTTGGACTAAACTAGAGTTGGATTAGTGATGATTTTTGAACTTGATTTATGGGCAGACTATGGACACTTTAGCCACCCTGCTACTATCTATAGCTCTTTAACTTACCCTGTTCCACCCAAGACGGCTATTGTGGGTTTTTTGGGGGCAGTTGGGGGGTTGGAGAGTTTTGATGATTATCAGTTTTTAAATAATATTCAATACTCAGTCAAGATAAATAGCATTGAGGGAAAAGAGAACTTTTGTTTTAATGGG
>JALVXC010000145.1 GCA_027038275.1 Campylobacteraceae bacterium
AAAAATCTTTTATAAGATAATTCTGGTAATAATCCTGAATAGCATCTTTCAAACTCATCGTTGGCTCAGTATACCCAGTTGATCTTAATTTTTCCATATCAGCTTTTGTGTAATACTGATACGAGTTAATCAAAGTCTCCGGCATATCAATGTACTCTATATTCACATCAACATTTAACGCTTCAAAGCCGGCAATAGCCACTTCATTCCATGTTTCAGCCTTTCCACTACCAATATTAAAAAGCCCTGTACAACGGTTATCAAGTAAATGAAAAATCATTTTAACGACATCTTTCACATAGATAAAATCCCGCTTCTGTTCTCCATCTTTGTACTCTGGTAAATAAGACCTAAAAAGCTTAACCTTTTTATCGGTTGTTATTTGCTCAAACGCACGATGCATCATACTACGCATTCCCGCTTTATGGTTCTCATTTGGCCCAAATACATTGGTAAATTTCATACCTGTAATATGCTCAAATAAATTATTCCGTTTAGCCCATAAATCAAACATTTGCTTTGAGTATCCATACATATTTAAAGGACGCAATGCATTGAGATTATTTTCATCATCACGATAGCCATGTTCCCCTGCACCATAAGTTGCAGCACTTGAGGCGTACAACATAGAAACTTCAAAAGCCATCGCAAATTCAGCGACATCAATAGAATATTGATAATTATTATCATAAAGGTATGTTGCGTCCTGCTCTGTAGTCGCAGAGCAAGCACCTAAGTGAATAATTGCTTCTATTTTATCACTAAACGGATTCCCGTCGTGAGATATAAGATGCCTAAACTCTTCTTTTTCGATGTAGTCGCTATACTGCAACGCTCGTAGATTTTTCCATTTTTGGGACGTCCCGAGATGATCAACAATTAAAATATCATCGATACCACGTTGGTTTAATCCCCATACAACTGCACTTCCTATAAATCCAGCACCACCAGTTACTATATACATTATAAATTCTCTTTTGTCTTAATTGGTTTATCTTTCAAATACAAAATAATACGAACAGGGATTGCATAAGATTCATGCATTTTCCCATCTTTACCTTTCACCATTATCGGTTTTGGTGTACGGTCTTCATTGGCAATAAATTCGTCATTTATATGCTCTTTTGTTATTGGGTACAACAAGATTGTATTAAAATCACGGCTATTAATATCAATGAGGTTCCCTTGCGTTACCGCTAAACACTCTCCACTAGATGTAAAACTCGAACCCACAAAAATATATCCTAAATCCTCTTTTGGATGTTGTTTTGTTTTATTGTATATCCAATAATCTGCAGGACGACGTGTGTTATTAAATGCAACATCTATCCCCATTTTGGCTCCTTGTGGAATTGGGCCTCCCGCAAAAACAGCACCGTTTTTAAACCCAGCCGAAATGAGTGCAAGTTGCAGTCTTAATGGGTTCGTATCCGAATAAAAAAGGCTCTCATGACCTCGTCCATTTTTAGTCGATACCACAACCTCAAGAACACCTGACAACACATTAAACTCTGCTGGAAATGATACTTCATGTTCCCTTCTGTGAATAATAATATCATCTAACTTAATATTCCCATCTTTCAACAATTCTGCCCCAAAAAGCCTTAACGCCTTCAGTTGTGTCTTTGTCAATGGAGGCAAAGGCTTCACTTCCTTTTTCTTTTTCTTAGTTACCGTCTTCTTTTTCTCTGTTTTTTTTGCTAAAGGGCCCCCTTGCTCTTTGGGTTTAACGGTTTCACATCCCGTTAATAAAATGATACTAAAACATAC
>JALVXC010000146.1 GCA_027038275.1 Campylobacteraceae bacterium
TTTAGATTTAGCTCCATTTGCTCTATCGTTTAAACTTGCAACTATTACCACACTTATACTCTTTGTAGTCACCCTACCCTTGGCTTGGGTACTCTCTCAAAGTAAATCAAAAGTTAAACCTATTATTGAATCTATAGTCTCGCTACCTTTGGTTTTGCCTCCATCTGTTTTGGGTTTTTATCTTTTAGTGGCATTTAGCTCTTTTGATTTGGCATTTACCTTTAAGGGGTTGGTGATTGCTAGTTGTTTCTACTCTCTGCCTTTTATGGTGCAACCCCTGCAAGGTGGGTTTGAGAGCCTCAATAAGAATATGATAGAGTCCTCATACATTGCAGGTAAAAGTAAGTGGATGACACTTTTTAGAGTGGCTCTGCCAAATATTAAACCTGCTCTTATGACAGCACTTATTATTACCTTTGCTCATACGGTTGGAGAGTTTGGCGTGGTGTTGATGATAGGAGGGAGTATTCCTGATGAGACAAGGGTAGCTTCTATTGCTATTTATGACTTGATGAATAACTTAGAGTATACAAAAGCTCATATCTACTCTGCTATTATGTTGATTATTAGTTTCTTTGTACTTTTATCAGTCTACATATTTAACCACAAACAGAAGTACTTTAAAGGAGTTCGTGCATGATTTCTTTAAAGATAAACAAAGCTCTTTGTGGAGCTAAAGGAGAGATGAATTTAGAGGTTGACTTAAAGATAAAACAAGGAGAATTTTTAGCTATCTCTGGTGAGAGTGGAGCTGGGAAGAGTACACTTTTACGCATTTTAGCAGGGCTTGAAGAGGCGAATGGTGAAATTGTTGTAAATGGTCAAAATTGGCATAATTTTCCTATACAAAAGCGTCAAATAGGTTTTGTTTTTCAGGACTTTGGACTATTTGAAAATATGAGTGTTGAGCAAAACTTACTTTTTGTCTCAAATGATAAGGAATTAGCCGATGAACTTTTAAGTATTACTCAACTTAGTGAACTTAAAAGAAGAAAACCAAATACCTTAAGTGGAGGACAAAAACAGCGTGTAGCCTTGGCTAGAGCCTTTATGAGTCGTCCTAACATTCTATTACTAGATGAACCTCTCTCTGCATTAAACCATGATATGAGACTTAAACTACAAAAAGATATTTTAAAACTACATCAACGTTTTTCTTGTACGACTTTAATGGTGAGTCATGATGCGTCAGATATTTACCGTATGGCTTCGCGTGTTATAGTAATGGAATTGGGAAAAATAGTTAAAGATGGAACAGCTAAAGAGGTATTTTCTACTAATACATCTCATTTAAAAGGTGAGGTTTTAGAAATTAAAAAAGATAAAATAGTTGTTTTAGTTGGGCAACAGTTGATTGAGCTAGAGGTCTCCAAAGATAAGAAAATTAACGTTGGAGACTATGTTAATGTAGAAGCCTATTTTTAATATGTACCATTTACATCTAAAAGTATATCTTTCATAAGAATGTTTATCTGCTGTAACATATTTCTAGTTTTATTTAAATCAATTTCTACTCTATCATCACCAAATTCAATACCTAAACCTTTTGTAAAATTGATGTCAGCTTTTTCAATTTTATGCTCTATCTCATCAGCACGACTATGCATCTCTATCTCTATCTGCTTCATAAATTCTGTTGTTTTGTTCATATCTATAGTAACTTTTTCACCATTTACTTCAAAACCTAGCTCTTTTAAAAACTTATCTTGCTTAGCTTCTGAGATTTCTTTTTTTGTTAGCTCTTTTTTTTCATTTGATGTAGTTGCTTGATTTGAACCCTCCATATTCTGCTCACACGCAGTAAATAGTAGTAATATTAGTAAAAATAGTTCTTTTTTCATAAGGCATATCCTATTAAATTAAAGTACTCTATATTATATTAGAGTTACTTAAGTATCTATTATGTACACATATATAGTTTTCTCTTATTTACTTAAAAATACTAATTAGCTATTGTTTTTTTTACACAATTTGTCCACCATTATCTTGTAAATTTTTCTTTTCAGAACATAAGTACCTGACCATAATAAATGACATATTTTAATGTTCTAAAACTATTAAAAAAGGAAACCTTTTGAGAAAAATCAAAGAAGTTTCACTTGCATTGATAGTCACACCAATCCTATTTTCAGGATGTATGCAAGAGAATGTATCAACGATTATCCCAATAAACCATACAGATAAAGATAGGATAGTCCTAAACTTAGAAGAGAACTCTAAACAAAAGCTAAGGCATAATGCCAATAGTAAAAAAATAGAAGAACTCCCTTTAGTTCAACTCTATCCTCAACCAAAAAAGAGTACAATAACTACTTCCTTATCACTTGCATCTGATAACACACCTAATCCACTAGATGAACTCCTAAGCAATATTAAAGAGACTCCTGTAAACAATATCTATCCTATTGAAGAGCTTACAACACAAGTACTTAATATAGATAATGACTGGGTAGAAGAGAGCAAAGAAGATAAGATTATTGAAACAGCTGAAAATTTTTTAGGTGTTAAGTATGTTTGGGCAGCAAATGGACCTTTTGCTTTTGATTGTTCTGGCTTTACTAAGTATGTATTTAAAAAGAATGGCATTAACCTACCCCGTCACTCTAGCCGTCAAGCTATGATAGGTGAAAAAGTTTGCTTTGCAGAGTTACAAAAAGGTGATTTGGTATTTTTTGATACATCAAAAGAGTTTAAACATCGAGTAAATCATGTAGGTATATACATTGGAAATGGTAAATTTATTCATGCTAGTTCAGGAGGGAAAAGAGTGATGATTAGCTCTTTTAAGCAAAGAAAATTCTATAAAAATAAGTTTCTTTATGCAAGAAGAGTCATAAATCAACATAGTAATATTGCAATGAATACTATAAAATAGAGTACCTAACTAAGTACTTTTTTAAAGTTATTAATAAATAAGCTTAAAATCCCTTTAGGCTCAACTAAGTCCTCTAAAAACTCATTATAGCTCATTCCTCTTTTGGCTAAAAACTCTTCTAAATAAAAAAGAGAGGTCTCTATGCCTCCTCTTTTTTCAAGCAAAATCATCTCGGCATATAAATCCTCCATAACCTCACTAACATGCGATGGAGCAATTCTATTAAAAGAGCTAAATGTTTTTATATTCCCTTTAGAGTCTCTATCTACTGAAAAATCTGTAATTAACCAATAGTACTTGCCACTCTTTGCTAAATTTTTAATAACTGCTGAAATTTCAACTCCTGAATTAAGAGATTTCCATATCATATAAAAAATTGCTTTTGGCATAGATGGGTGACTTAAAAGAGTCTGTTTTTCACCTATTAACTCTGCTGCTGTATAACCTGAAACATCACAAAAATTTTTATTTACAAAAGTAATTTTTCCTCTACTATCAGTTTTAGTAACTAAAAATTTTTTCTTTGAAAACGCTACCTCTTTATTTAAAACAATAGGTCTATATATCATAGCTTCTTACCTTTTTAAAAAAATATTTTAACCTAATATTTATAAATAAGCAATTTAGTACAAAAATTATATTTAAAACTAATGATTTTATTAATAACAAAAAATAATAAAAAATAAGTATAGCTTTTTCCTTTAATATATGCTAAACTATTATAATTATGACAAATAAGAAAGGTCTACTATGTTACAAAAATTACATCTGTTTTTTTTATTTCCTCTACTTTTAATACTCTTTTCAGGCTGTAATACTGAACCTGTTGCTGTTGGCGAAGGGTCTAAAATCATAGGTACAGTAACCTATGATAGAGTTCCTAGTAAAGTTAATGCTTATGGTGAAGTAAAACTAGACTACAATAATATTCAACTCAAAACAGCTAAATATGTTGTAGTTAAAGCCCTTGATGAGAATGACCAAGTACTTGCTGAGACTACAACAAATGGTAGAGGTGAATATGTTCTATATGTTCCTAAAAACACCAATGTAAAGATTCGTGTATATGCTAGAATGTTAAAAAAAGGTGTATGGGACTTATCTGTTGTAGATAACACAAATATGAAAGCTCAATATGTTATTGAGGGTGGGCTACACAATAGTGGTGATGGAACAACAAAGAGAGATTTAAGAGCTGCTTCTGGTTGGGATGGATATAGCTACTCTGGTTCACGTGATGCAGCTCCATTTGCTATTTTAGATAGTATTAATACTATTATGCAAAAGGTGCTTAAAGCCAATCCAAATATTAAATTTCCACATCTGCTAGTTAACTGGTCACCAAACAATGTAGCAGCAGGAGGAGACCCATCTCTTGGACAGATTGTAACCTCTAACTATGATGGCAATAGTAACCTTTGGATATTAGGAGATGCAAACTCAGACACAGATGAGTATGATGACCATATTATTATTCATGAGTGGTCACACTTCTTTGAAGATAAATTTTCACGTTCTGACTCCATTGGTGGACCTCACTCTGCAGGAGATTCTCTTGACATTCGTGTTGCCTTTGGAGAGGGATTTGGTAATGCTATGTCAGCCATTGCAACAGACAATCCAATCTACTTTGACACATCTGGACCAAACCAATCTACTGGTTGGTTTATGAATATTGAGAGTGCTACCCCTGAAAATCCAGGTTGGTTCTCAGAGGCTTCTGTTCAGAGAATCCTTTATGATTTATATGATGCAAACAACGATGGAACAGACAATTTACATTTAGGATTCAAACCAATATTTAATGCTATGATAGACAAAGAGCGTAATGCTAATGCCTTTACAAGTATATTTACTTTTATTACTGCTCTAAAGAGTGAAAATCCTTCTAAGAAGAGTGCTATAGACAATGTTATTGCAGGAGAAAATATTAGCCCAATTCGTGACATATATGGTAACTATAGAACTAACTCTGCTCAAGGAATGTACACCAAACCTGTCTATAGAAAATTAGAAGTAGGAAAATGGGTAACCCAATGTAACCAAAATACATTTGGAGTCTATAACAAATTGGGAAATCGTACATATATGACAGTAAACATCGACTCCTCTGACATCTATACTATCTCTGCAAAACCTTATGGAGGAGAGTATGGTGACCCAGATATTGTACTCTATAAAGCAGAGTATCCTTTTAAATCAATGGGAATGTCACCTCTTGAAGGAACAAGTAGCGATGAGTTAACCATTAACTTAACCCCTGGAAAATACATGGCAGAGGTATATGATGCTTCATTTAACAATAGCTGTTTTGTTGTTGCCCTCAATAAAGGAGCAGGTAGCCTTCAAAAAACAAGAACCAATAAACTAAAACCTATGATGAAACGACGACCAAGAAGAATGCCTCAATACTAAGAGGCATTATTATAAAAATAGGGTAAAATTCAATATATAGATTAAAAGGAAAATATGATGAGAAAAACAATATTAGTTTTAGTTCCACTCCTTGTAGTTGGACTCTACGCCAATAGTAAAAAAATAAATCCTGATGAACAAACTACTATAGGTGGTACGACTGTTGGAAAATACTCTAAACCAGGAGCACCAATTGATATGACCTATAAAACTACTAAAATCAATACTAATGAGACTGCTGATGTTAATATTACTCTAACAACAACAGCACAAAGTGGGAAAGTATTGGTTAGCATGAATATAGATAATAACTTAACTCTAGTAGACAATATAGATACAAATCAAAGTTTTGATATAACTCCAGATAAGAAATCTTTTAATATTGATATGAGAGTTAGTTCAAAAAATGAAGGTCTCTACTATATTCGTCTTCTTACAAAAGTACAAACAGGGCTACATCCAAAACTACGCTCTTTTGCTGTACCTGTTATGGTTGGAGAAAACCCAAAACCAGTAACAAGAGGAGTAAACTTTCTTAAAGCAAAAAGTGGAGAAAACATATCTGTCTCTAAAGCTGTGGAGACCATTGAGGTTATTAAATAAATAAAATTAACATACTCTTATTACATGCTCCCATAAAGTGGGAGCAAACTTCTACCTACTTTATTTCATTGTAATATTTTTTCGGTATAATACGCGACCTCATTCTCTATGAGCAATAAATTAGAAAGGAACGAACATGCCAAAAATGAAAAGCGTTAAAGGTGCTGTAAAGCGTTTTAAGGTTAAAAAATCTGGTAAAATCAAAAGAGGGACTGCATTTAGAAGTCACATTTTGACTAAAGTAGATGGTGGTCACCATAGAGCTAATAGAAAAGCTAAATATATAGACCAAGCAGATGCTAAAAAAATCAAAGAGATGATTAACTAATTAAAGACTCCTAAAATTATTAGGACAAGTTCATTTTTTTTAATTAAAAATGACACCAATACTAAAAATATAGTACTTAGGTAAAGGATATACAATGAGAGTAAAAACTGGTACAGTTAGACATAAACGTCACAAGAGACTATTAAAACAAGCAAGAGGATTCTACTCAGGTAGAAGAAAACACTTTAGAAAAGCTAAAGAGCAATTAGAGCGTTCATTAGTTTATGCTTATAGAGACAGACGACAGAAAAAGAGAGATTTCAGAAGACTTTGGATTGTAAGAATCAATGCTGCTGCAAGATTAAATGGTATGAACTACTCAACATTTATGCATGGTCTTAAAGTTGCAAAAATTGAACTTGATAGAAAAATCTTAGCCGATATGGCAATGAATGCTCCAGAAGCATTTACAAAAGTTGCAGAAGCTTCTAAAGCTGCACTTTCTGCGTAAAATGCAAAAAACTTTAAAAGGAGAGATACTCTCCTTTTAATCTACATACCTTGTTTACCAAAAACGACTTCAATTGTTTTCCATAAAACTATAATGTCTTTAACTAGAGACCACCTTTTAATATAACTCATATCATACTCTAATTTTTTAATAGCATCATCAATATTACGTCCATAAGGGTAACATACCTGTGCCAACCCAGTAATACCAGGAGCTACCAGATGCCGTTTATGATAATTGGGAATCTCTTTTTCATAATCTTTCACTAGAATATCCCACTCTGCTCTAGGTCCAACTAAATGCATCTCTCCCTTAAATACATTAATCAGCTGTGGCAGTTCATCTATACGCATCTTTCTCATAATATTTCCAAAAGGGAAAATACGAGAATCATTCTCTTGTGTATATGGGTTAAATTTGCTATTTACATGCATACTTCTAAATTTATAGCAGGTAAAAGGTTTTCCATTTAATCCTATTCTTGATTGTGTAAAAAAGAGAGGGCCTGGAGACTCTTTTTTTATACGATAGTAAACATATCCTACTATTGGTAAGGTAACCAAAAACAGTCCTCCACCAATAATAAAATCTACTATCCTTTTTTGAATGTATTCCACTCTATTATAAGAACGATACTCTTCATCGTTATAGTTTTTATTTATATTATTAGCCCGTTTTTTATCTATTTTGTTTACTTGATTTTTATTGTATTTTACATATTTAAAAGGGATATTTTGTATATCAAAATTAAATAGTATATTCTGTTTAATAGGTAAAGTCATTTCTTAACTCCATAACTAGTTTATATCTACTCAAAGACTCTTAAATTTTATCTAAATTTAGATTAATTTTGATTAAAAAATAGTTTGGAATACCATCTTTTGTTTGTTTTTATTTAAAAATATTTTTTTTTATTTAGAATTCTATTTTTATTACAAAAAATATTTAAAGATTAATTAAATATTTTTTTAAAACCTGAATAAATAAAAATAGTTGTTTCCAAGAAAGTTACTATTCTAATAAAATTAATCTCTTTTTTTCTAATTAAGAGTTAATTTATCCTATTTAAACTATAATCCCTTTACAAACAAACATTTAAGGAATAAAAATGGCAACAGTAACATTTAAAAATGACATCGTATGTAACTTAGCAGGTACGGAAATAAACGTAGGTGATACAGCACCAGTAGTAACAGTAGTAAACTGTAACCCAATGCTTCAAGATGAGCAAGTTGGTGGAGAGGGTAAAGTTCAACTAGTAATTGCAGTACCTTCACTAGACACAGGTGTATGTGATGCAGAGACAAGAAGATTTAACCAAGAGGCTGCTAACCTTGATGGTGTAGAGGTAATTACAGTATCTATGGACTTACCATTTGCTGCTGCTAGATGGTGTGGAGCTGCTGGAATTGAGAATATCAAAGTTTGTTCAG
>JALVXC010000147.1 GCA_027038275.1 Campylobacteraceae bacterium
TCACTTAGTGATGAAGAGATTAACTCCTTGGCTCTCTATATTTCTCAACTGAAAAAGGGAGATAGCAATGAAAGCAGATAGATTACGAATCATTTTACCCCTAAGCTTTTTTCTCTTTATAAGCTTCATTATCTATCTAGCCGACACAGCAGATTATAACTTTGCTTTTAGAGTAATTGGTCATATTCCCTATGGAGATAAGTTTATGCACGGTCTACTCTATGGCGTTATGGCACTGCTTCTTAACTATGGGCTAAACTTTAAAAGTAAAAAGATTTTTGGTTTTAATATGCAAATAGGGGCGATAGTTGTTCTAACCTTTGCAGGGTTAGAGGAGATAACCCAATATTGGTTACCTAGTCGGACTTGTGATGTTTTTGATTTTGTTGCTGATGTGGTTGGGGTTGTTCTATTTTCATTTATAAAATGGGAGAATATATGAAAATATTAATCATAGGAGCAACAGGCTTCATAGGAAAAGCAATCTATCAAGCACTAAAAAAATCTAAATATAAGGTAGTGGCTTCATTAAGAGATTTTATAGATTTTACAACTTTACAATATGACAAAGAGTTGATTGAAAAATTACAACAAATTGACATAGTTGTCAATGCTGTAGGAGCTATTGCCGAGACTAAAAGAGAAACTTTTGAGCAGATGCATACCCTTGCACCTATTGCACTGTTTGATGCCTGTAAAGAGGCAGGAGTAAAAAGAGTTATTCATATCTCTGCATTGGGTACGCAAACAGGAACAACAGCTTATCATACCTCTAAAAACAGAGCTGATGAGTATTTAAGAGCAAGTGGTTTAGAGTATGCCATTTTGCACCCCTCTATTGTCTATGGAGATGACGGAAAAAGCACAGCTCTTTTTCAAGCATTGGCTACTTTGCCATTAACACCTATAGTAGGTAATGGTTCACAACTTTTGCAACCTATTCGCATAGAAGATTTGGTTGCAACCGTTCAAAAATGCATAGAGTCCAATGAGAAAAAGATAGAGTTAAATCTTGTTGGTAAAGAGCCTGTAACCTACAAAGAGCTACTAGAGACTTTTCGAGCTTGGCTTAGACTAAAGCCCACAAAATCTGTATCTGTCCCAACCATAGGAACAAACGTTCTTGGAAAGATTTTAGAAGAACCTACCGTTAATCATGACAATATAGTTATGCTAAATGAGGGAAACTCTGCTTCGGTAAAACCTTTGGCTGACTTTTTGGGTTATACACCCATTGGCATAAGAGAAAATCTTGGTAAAAAGGAGGCAAACAACACTCAAAAGCTCTATGCCTCACTCTACTTAATTCGCCCTCTTTTGCGTTTGATTATAGGCTTTGTGTGGATATGGTCTGGAGTTGTTTCTGCCTTTTTATACCCTCAATCTTTGGCACTAGAGTTGTTGCATGAGGTAGGTGTGCCTGTAGGTTTTGATATTCCTCTTTTATATATGGCTTCATTTTTAGATATTGGAATAGGAGTTTTAACTATAGTTGGCTATAGATTACAGAGAATACTTAGTTTACAAATTATTGTCATTGTAGTTTACACTCTGTTGTTAACCTTTTTTGCTCCTTACCATTGGTTGCACCCTTTTGGGGCTGTTTTGAAAAATTTGCCTTTAATAATTTCCATTTTTATCTTGAGTCGTTTAGAGAGGTTTAGGTAATGGATTACAATACATTATTGTTTATGCACATAGCATCAGCTATTTTACTATTAGGCGTTGGAGGAGGCTCTGCTTTTTACAAGTTTATGGCAGATAGGTCTAAAAACTTAGATGTTATTGTTCATACCAATAAAATGGTGGTTTTAGCCGATTGGCTATTTACCACACCATCGGTAATAGCTCAACCTATAACAGGGGTGATGTTGGCAAACCTTATGGGCTACTCTTTTGATGATTTATGGTTAATTTTATCTGTAAACTTATATCTCTTTTCAGTAGTTTTATGGTTAGTAGCTGTTTTATTGCAGATAAGCATGAGAAGTGTATCTTTGGAGGCACAAGCTAAAAGCATAGCTCTTGGTAAAAGATATTTTAGAGTTGTAAACTACTGGATTGTTTTGGGGATTCTCTCTTTTATCTCAATGGGTGGAGTTTTTCTTCTAATGATTTTTAAAAATAGGCTATAATCTCATTTTAGTTAAAAAAAGGAGATATCATGCAAGAACAGAGATATTTATTAGATGAGGCACGAGCTAGTGAGCCTATTAAAAATACACTACGATTAACTTGGGAGTTTATAGTTTTAAATAAAAAGTTTACTTTAACAGCTATGACTCTATTGCTTATTTTAAATATATTAATACCATATTTAGGTCTTTTGGCAATAGTACCTTCTAGTGTATTCTCTTTGATAATTCAGATATACTTTTCTAAATTAGTATATAATTCACAAGATATTGAGGAGTTTATAGAGAGTATTAAAGGCTCAAAGGTAGAAGAGGCAGTATCTAAAAATGCTTTTGTTGCTGTAGGAGCTTATGTTGCTTGGGTTGTGCTTTTTGTAGCACTTCTGTTTGTTTTAGGTTTAGTAGTAAAAAACTCAGGAGTTCATTTGGAGAGTATTAAGACTGTAGAGGAGCTTATGCCTATTGCACAAATACTTTTTTTACCAGTAGTTATTTTGACTCTATTTGTAAGCTATATTCACCCTTTGGTTCTCTCCAATATCGCTTTAGCAGAAGATTTTAAAGAGGGATTTTTAGCTCCTTTTACTATCTTCTCTCCCGCTTTGTGGAGAGCCTCTTTTAAAAATGGGTATCCAAAATATATTGTTATGATTATGGGATTAACTTTCTTAGGAGCATTACTTTTAGGCATTTTTATAAGTTTACCAATTATTAATATTGTTGCAGGTTTTATTTTTATAGTTGTAATGTATGGTTATATGGTTTTTAACTCTGTAGTTGCAATGGTAGCAAGAAGAGTAGTAGAGAGTTAATAATAGTGCGATAATAATCGCACTCTATTTCTCTTTAGATAACTTTTCATAAATAGTTTTAAACTCATTTTGCCCTAAACCTCCAACATGAACAACTTTAACTTCCCCATGTGGGTTAATAGCAACTAAGAAAGGAATTGACCCACCCCATTGAGCTCTTTGTGCAATGTAAGAGATAAATTGTGAGTTTTGTCCCTCATTTTCAGAGAGTATAGTATAGTTAATACCTTTATCTTTTTTGAATAGTTTAAGTTGGTCAACAGGAAGACGCTGTACCTCCATAGCAATAATGGCTAAATCTTTATGTTTTTCAGCACTTAATGCTTTAAGTACAGGAATCTCTCCTAAGCATGGTGGACAACGGTATCCAAAAAATAGTAAAAAGACAACTTTACCTTTATGTTCTTGAAAAATAATTCCATCTTTAGCTTCATCTACATGTAGTGTCTGCCCATCAAGTGTAGTGAGTTGAAAAATATCTTTTCCTAACTCTTCTTGGGTAGTTGGAGTAGACTTTTTAGTTGACTCTTTAGCTGTAGTACTCTTCTCTTGTTTTTGTTTCTCAACAGATGGTGTGGTAGTTGTGCTTTTTGCCATTTTTTCAAGTTCAGCAGGTGTTGTTTTATCGGTATGCTTCTCTATTTTAGTGGGCTTTGTTTCAGCTTTATCATCTGAGCCACAAGCAGTTAATAGTAGTGCAAGTAAAATGCTACTTAATATTTTAATCATCTTTTAAATCTCTCTTTATTAATTTTTGGTTGATTATATCAAATTATTGTTAACATTTTGTATGATGTGTGGAAGTAAGTTAAAGAGAATTTTGCTATATTCCCTTTATGATAACAATAAAATCAATTTTTAAAGAGATATATAAACATAAACGCATTTTGATTATTGCCAATATTGTAGCAATAATCTCAACACTTATTATTTTACCTGTTCCTCTACTTATTCCTATGTTGATTGATGAGATTATTTTAGGAAAGAGTGGTCAAATTACTGAACTGATTGACAAATTTATAACAGTAGAGTCAGCAGGTTACTACATCTTAATTGTATTAATTGCTACTATAGTTGCTAAAGCTGTGAGTCTACTGCTTAATCTTTTGCATATTAGACTATACACTAAAATCTCTAAAGAGGTAATCTACGTTATTCGTAAACGACTGTTAAATCATCTACAGATTGTCTCGATGAAAGAGTATGATATGTTAGGTTCAGGAGCTGTATCGGCAAAACTAATAACAGATATAGAGACAGTCGATAAGTTTGTTAGCTCTGCTGTTGGGGCAATTGTTGTTGAGTTTTTAACTTTGGTAGGAATCTCTATAGTTATTTTAACTTTAAATTGGCAATTAGCACTGATAATATTGCTACTTAACCCTCTTGCTTTGTCATTCTATATGCATATATTTAAAGTAGTAGCTCAAATAAAAAGAAAAGAGAACAGAGCCATTGAGACTTTTCAAAATTTTTTAACAGAGACCTTAGAGCTTTACAATCAAGTTCGTGTACAAAACCGTGAGAGATTTTTCTTTAAAGAGATAGATAAAAGAGCAAAAGATATACGTGATAGAGGTTATAACTTCTCTTTAAAGAGTGAGATGGCACTAGAGATTTCACGAATGCTCATTACCTACTCTCATGACATCTTTAGAGCAGTTGGAATCTTTATGGTCTTAATAGGTGCATTGACTATAGGAAAGATGTTGGCAATCTTTGGGTATGCATGGATTATTATGCGACCTGTAGATAAGTTGATGAACTTTGTCCACCTCTATTTTAATGCTAAAAGTTCAGTTGATAGACTCAATGAGATTTTAGCACTAGATGTTGAGCCTAAATACCCACCTAAAGTCAACCCATTTAAAGATAGCATTACAGCATCTATTGAGCTTAAAAATGTCTCTTTCTCTTATGATGGAGAGAGTGAGGTACTAAGCAATATAAATCTATTTATTGATGAAGGAGAGAAAGTAGCTATAGTGGGAGAGACAGGAAGTGGTAAGAGTACTTTAGCTCAAATATTAATAGGTCTCTACCCCATCTCAAAGGGTGAAATGTTCTATAATGGGTGTGAGGTAAGAGAGATAGGCTATGAGACTATTCGTGAAAATGTAGGGTTTGTTTTACAAGCTCCGTTAATGTTCAACAACACTTTACGTTTTAACTTGACACTAGGCAAAGAGTACCAAGATAAGGAGATTTATGAAGCTTTAAAGGTAGCTCAACTTGACACTTTTGTCAAGAGTTTTAGTAAAGGACTTGACACAGTAGTTGGCAAAAATGGAACTAAACTCTCAGGAGGACAAAGACAAAGACTCTCTATAGCTAGAGTTCTGTTAGACAACCCAAAAGTTATTATTTTTGATGAGTCAACATCCTCTTTAGATACCGAGACAGAGACAAAACTTTTAGATGCACTTGATGAGTATGTTAAAGATAAAACAGTTATTACTATTGCCCATAGAGCAAGTAGCATAGCACGAGCCAATAGAGTAATAAATTTGAATAATTTGTAAACTATGATATAATCTCTTTTAAAATTATTTAAGGAACTATAATGAACTATACAAAAACACTATTGAGTATTGGAATAAGTGGATTGATTTTTTTAGGGTGTGCAGGAGATAAACCATCTCCTACCTCTGAAGTTAAAAAAGAGATTACTCAACACTCAAAAGAGCTTACAGAACAAGATAAAAAATATGAACAAGTAGTCAATAAGACTATTAATGATTGTAAAGAGAATGGTATTGAGCTTAACCCAGAGAGAACCAAAAAATTTGTAGGTCGATTTTCACCAGCAGATATTGATAAAATCATAACTATTACAACTAAAATTCCAAAGCGTAACTGTCAACTCTTTGCGGATGAGACCTCTTTGGAAAAAGTAGAGAAGGTAAAGGTAGCTGTAACTAAAACTGTAAATGAGTGTAAAGCTTTGGGAGTAGATTTAGATACTAAAGCAGTAGAAGCACATATCTCTAAAATCCCTCTTTTTGTAATTAAAAAAGTACTAGAGGCAAATAGAGCTAGTACAAAAGAAGATTGTGAAAAGATGAAATCAGTACTTTAATATAAAAAATGAGTAAAAGAAATATAAAATATGGCAACTTATTAGTTGCCACACTACAACCCAAAACATTACCTACCTATGAAGAGAACCTTAACTATCTAATTAACTATATTCAAAATACAAAATCGGAACTTATAGTTGCTCCTGAACTCTGTTTAACTAACTTTGACTATGAGCACTTTGAAGAGGTAGCTAAGTTCTACCCATTGGCTTTAGAGAGACTTTTAGAGGTAGTAGATAAGAAGATTTTAGTCTTGACAATGACCAAAAAGAGTGGTAATGAATTTTTTAATGAGGCTATTGTCATTTATAATCATAAAGTTATACATAGACAAGCAAAATATAAACTCTTTAAACTAGGTAATGAAGAGAAGTATTTCAGAGCAGGAGAGAAATCATCAATTGTACCTTTTGAGATAGATGGAATCAAGTATGCCATTTTAATCTGTTTTGAGTTACGCTTTAAGGAGCTTTGGAAGCAGATAGAGGGAGCAGATATAGTCCTAATACCTGCACGTTGGGGATTAAGCAGAAAAGAGCATTTGGAGGTACTTGCTCGTGCTTTAGCAATTATGAATCAATCTTTTGTAGTTGTCTCTAACTCTGCTGATGAAGATATGGCTAGTTCTTCGGCTATTATCTACCCTTGGGGAGAGTCTTTTTCAAATGATAATCTTGAAGTTATTGAGCAGGAGATAGAACTCAAAGAGCTTAAGCGTGTTAGGCGTTTAATTACAATGGATTGAACATAATATCCTTACAAAATTAAACCACTTAACTCTTTAAAATATTAAAAACTAATGCATATTTATATTGATTTTAGGCATTGATTTGAATATGCTATAATACACTAAAAACCCAAAGCAGAACAATGAAAAGACTACCCATAGGCATAAGCGATTTTAGAAGAGTAATTACAGATAACAACTATTTTGTAGATAAGTCATTAATAATTCAAGAGCTTATAAACTCAAATGCACAGATAACACTTTTGCCAAGACCTAGACGTTTTGGTAAGACTCTAAATCTCTCTATGCTTCGCTATTTTTTTGAAAATAGAGAAGATAGCGAAGAGCTTTTTAAAGGTTTAGCTATCTATCAAACAGAAGAGTTTAGAGAACATCTAAACCAATACCCTGTTATATTTTTGAGTTTTAAAGATATAAAACAGAGAGATTTTGAAAGCAGTTATAGTAAACTCTATTCACTTATTAGAAGGGAGTTTATGAGGCACTATAAAGAGATAGAGGTAGAGAGTTTAGACTTTTTGGATAAATTAGAATATCTTAATATATTGGAGGGAAAAGCTACACAATCGAGTATTGAAGAGAGCTTATCTCTCCTTTCTAAACTACTATCTCAAAAATATAACCAACAAGTAGTAATCCTAATAGACGAATATGATACCCCAATCCACGCCTCATACTTGCATGGTTACTACAATGAATTTATAGAGTTCATCCGAAACCTACTTAGTGGAGCATTTAAAGATAATGACTTTTTATATAGAGGTGTCATTACAGGAATTTTAAGAGTTAGTAGAGAGTCAATTTTTAGTGGACTTAATAATATTGCTACACACTCTATTGTTGATTATGAGTACAGTAACAAGTTTGGATTTACTATTGATGAGACCAAACAGATATTGGCTGATTTTGGATTGAGTGATAAATATGATGAAGTAAGTGACTCATACAATGGATATAAGATAGGTTCAGAGACTATCTTTAACCCTTGGTCTATTATAAATTTTGTTGCAGATAAAAAACATAGACTCTTACCATATTGGGCAAATACATCATCTAATGAGTTACTTAAACATCTTATTAATATCTCCTCTCTAAACTTTAAAAAGAGTTTAGAGATATGGTTAAATGGTGAAAGCATTAGAACTCAAATAGATAGCAATATTGTCTTTAGTGAGATAGATAAGAACGATAAAAACATCTACTCACTACTCTTTTTTAGTGGTTACTTGAAGTGTGTAAATAAAGAGTTAATAAATAAAACCTACCATTGTGACTTGGCTATTCCAAACAAAGAGGTTCATTACATCTTTAGAAATATAATA
>JALVXC010000148.1 GCA_027038275.1 Campylobacteraceae bacterium
CTCTACATTACAGTAAAAAATGAGTTTGACTATATGCAGTTTATCTTTGAAAATTTTGCTACTGTCTTTAACCAAGAGGTACGAGTATTTGGAACAGCACAGTGCAAAGACTACATTACACGCAAACCAAAAGCCTATATGGTACTACTTAGCTCTAGCTTACTCACAAAAGAGGAGGAGCAACAGTACCAACATAAACTCAACCGTTCTAACCTTCTTATGGCACAACCATTTACACGACAAACTACTAAAAATGGAACCTTTTTAGTAGAAAACTTTGCTAAAAAGATAAGAGCTTTAGCCCAAGATATTGAACCCTATAAAGAGGAGCAGGAGTTCTACACAAAACTTGCACTACGAACATTTACAAGCTATGAGAAGATTGTTAAAAAGCTCTACCACAATGAGAGCTACTTTGTTAGTAATACTAAAAGCGTTAAAAAACTACTCTTTAATAGCTTGGCAAAAAAAGAGCATTTCAACAGACCAGAAGCACCAAAAGTTGATGTTGTCTATACCTTAACCCCATTAAACATAGCTCTACTAGAGGTTGACAGCCCCTACTTTTCAGATATTTTTAAAGAGCAGATTTATCTAGTAGAAGAGAGACGTTTAGAGTTGAGTTACCTTTTTGTAGTGTGTGAACCTCAACTTGTCACCCATAAGGTACTTCAAAAGCTTAATGAACTCTCAAAAATCTTTCCTGTCAAGATAGTAGAGAACCTACACCCACACTACGAAGAGATAATCTTGCCACAAAATCGAGACTTTATACTCTACAAAACCTATAACGATGAGGGAAACTACCTACATATTACCAAACATACTAAAGATAAAATGGATATAAATAGAGACTATAAACATCGTTACAATCAAGCTATATCATTGGATGAGTTTATTGAACAGAACTACCCTCTTAATGGTAAATGGTACTGCTACTCCTTTGGAAGTCAAATGGATAAAAACCACTATCATACAATAGAAGTAGAGATAAACAATAGTGAAGTTATAGGTAATTTTACCTCAGGTATCTATTGTGGTAAATTGGAAAAGCATAAAGAGTTTACTCTAGTCTATTTTGATAACTCATTTATTAAACTTAGAAACTCTGTTGCAAAAGATAAAATTTTTCGTATAAGTATTATCTCTCAAGAGCTTAGTTTAGACCACAAAGATTTACTACTCTTTGGGCTAATGAGTAGAGAAGAGCTTCAAAAAGATGATGTTTGTAAACTCTTAAATGCCATTTATAAAAAAGAGCCAGAGGATTTCCGTCTTAGAATTGATGATGAGTTTGACTCTTTTTTAGCTGGGTATTTGAGTAGGTGAATTTGAACTCATCTATCCTCTTTATTGGCTTAGAACGCTCTTAAAACCACAGCTGCCCCAACAGCTACCTGATAAAGTATCTTAGTAACACTAGATGTAATCAAAATATTTTTACTATCAGTTTTTCCTAAGACTAAAATAGAGTCTCCTGCATCAACTTTTAAAGAAGATGGACTAGAGAAGAAATCTTCTGAACTATGTTTGATTACTTTTCCATTTGCTTTTATTAGTAGTATATTGTCTATATCTGCACGTTTGCTATAGCCTCCACAATCAGCAATGTAGTTGTCAATAGTGTAACCCTCTTTATATGACAAGGCATTTGGAATGTTTACCTCTCCTTGAACTACAACAATATTTGAGTGTTTAGGAATAACAACTCTGTCTCCCTCTTCAAGGTAAATCTTTCCAAGATTGTCTTCGCTAGAGATGATTACTTGCCCCAATGGTTGAACTTTGCGAACACGCTCAATAAACTTCATGACCATCTCAGCCTCTTTAGTTCTTATATTTGCCTCTTCTGGAGTAGAGGACTCTGTAGTAAATACTTTAGCTTCCAAATCTTTTAACATAGTCTCAATTAACTGCTTTTGAGTTTTAGCTACAGATTTACGATAGAGTCGTATATTTTTTATATCAGATAGAGGAGTAAACTTAACATTAGAGAGAACATCATAAAGAGATGTCCCTTTTTTAACCATTATCTTTTTAGGTCCTTTGTGTTCACCCTCTATCTTTACTTCAAGGTTATTTACATAGTAGTCAGAGAAGAACTTTAGTTTTGCTCCTTTTGTTACAAAGACACTATTTGCTTGATTTAGTGGGTACTCATTGGTTATCTCTTGATTGTTTTCCCACTTTGTTACCATAAAACGGTTAGCTGTTGGTTTAGGCATAATAAAGTGCATAACCTCTTGAACAGATGTTGAGTCAGATAGTAGCTCAAAGATATATGGGCGATTGACATCTCCACTCACCTCAATAAAGTTACGAACAGGGTTTACTAAAATAACATCTCCATTTCTAAACTGAAACATATCTATTTGACCATTAAGAAGAAAGCTATATAAATCAATACTTTTAATAACCTGCTTATTTCGTAAAATATCAATATTTCTATAAGAGCCTTGACCACGAATAATTCCACCAGCTTTATCAATAAATTGTAAAATTGAATCGGTAGAGAGTCCTTTGTAGAGTCCTACTTTTTTTACAGCACCAGATACAAAAACTGAAATTGGTTGATACTGCTTTAAGTCTGCATAGACATAGACATTATCATTGAAAACTCTTTTAACAGCAGATTGGATTTTGCTTTTTAGCTTACTATTTGGAAGTCCCAAAAGATGAACCTCTCCTACTTTGGGAATAAATATGTTCCCCTGTTTATCAATAGAGAGTTCAGAAGAGAACTCATAAGCTCCCCACATCTTTATAGATATAACATCACCAATATTTAAAATATAGTTAGGGTTATATCTAAACTGTTGATTCTCTTTAAAATTACCCTTAAAAATCTCTTCTCCAAAGTAGGCTTGAGTATTGCTATTTTCTAATTGGCTTCTATCGCTATTTTGTTGTTGAATCTCAATATCAACAGCCCATATTTTAGTAGCAAGTAATAGTAGTAGAAATATTAGTATATTTTTTTTCATTATCAATCCTTGTGGTCTCGTATAATAGTAATAATTAGGCTTATAACTCCATATAGAAAGCTTAAAATTATTAAAACAGAGATACTATCTTTAATTTTATTTGGGCTACTATAGCTATCTGCTACTATTGGTTTTGTTACAACAATAAGATTTTTAGCATTTTGGCTAATTAGTACCTTTGTCTCCTCTAGTTTCATTAATGTTTGGACATATAGCTCTTTGTTAAACTCCATTTTGCTCTTTAGAAGAGTAAAGTCAGACATATTTGCATTAAGCTCTTTTTTACCTCTGTTTCCTGTAATTTCAGATTTTATTTTACGAATACTTTTTTTTATATAGTTTATATTTCCACGAAGAAGCTTCATCTCTGCTGTTTTTTTATTTAGATATTGTGCTTTTGCATTGTACTCTACATTTTTCTGTATTAGCTCACTCTCAAGACCTGCTAAGATTTTATTTTTAACCTCTATATCTACTTTTGGGTCAATGGTTCTGTTTTTATTTTGATAAGCCAATAGCTCTTCTAATGATTCAATAAAGAGTTTATGTTTCTGACGCTCCTGTTTCTCTAAAAACTTTAAAACTACCTCTGTATTTTTCTTCTCAAAAGTATTAAGTGTTTTAGAAGAGTGTTCAATAATGCTCTCTACAATCTGTTTTGCTATTTTTGCATCGGCATGAGCAAATGTTATATTGATTGTAGCAGAAGGTTCATCATACACAACAGACAAATCATTATTGTATTTGGCTAAAAGATTTTGCATATTAAAAAGAGATGATGGTAAAAAAGCAGAGTCTGAGAGACGATGAAGGAAGTCAATATTATCACTTCTATAGTAGTCTGTAAGATTAAACTCTCTATCTAAAATATCAAACATATCATAAGACTTAATATAGACCTCAAGAAGTTTAGCATCGGTCATAGATTTTGACCCAGATGAAAGAAGTAAAGCACCTAATGGAGAGGTAGACTGTTTTTGAGATAAATCTTTAATCATAACAACACTACTAGATGAGTACTTCTCTGTCTCTATAAAAAATATATAGTAGATACTATATCCAAGCAGAAATATAAATATGAGTTTAAAAAAGATAGAGATAAAACGCAAAATAGTCTCCTTAATTTTGACTTGTACAACGATACTGCTGTTCTAAAAATTGTAAACTTTTAGGTTTAGCCTCTTGGGTACAAGAGAGTTGAGAAGTATTACTAATAGTTACTTGTTTTGTACAGCCAGTATATAGAATAATAGATATAAATATAATCTTCTGCATATTTACCTTTGTTATTTTATTTATTAATAGAAGCATACTCATCTATTGCTCTATTAATATCATCAAAGTAGTGTATTTTTCCATTGTTTACAACAATTCCTACATCACATATATCTCTAAGTGTCCCCATATCGTGAGAGACTAAGAGAATATGACAGTTTTCAATCTTTTTCATTAGAGCCATTTTTGATTTTTTTCTAAAATTTGCATCTCCAACGGAAAGAGTCTCATCTATAAGTAGATAGTCAAAATCAAAAGATAGGCTAAGTCCAAAACTAAGTCTTGACTTCATACCTGAAGAGTATGTCTTTATTGGCATATCAAAATAGTCATTTAACTCTGAAAAATCTTTAACATAGTTTATAATTTCATCTATCTCTTTTTTTGATTTTCCATAGAGCCTACATACAAACTTGACATTTGCTCTTCCTGTCATGTTTCCAACAAATCCACCACTAAGCCCTAGTGGCCAAGAGAAGCTTTTGTCTGAGGTAATCTTTCCTCTGTTTGGAAACTCAATTTGACCTAACATTCTCATAATGGTAGATTTACCTGTACCATTTCGACCTAAAATACCAATGTTTTTATCAGATGGCAATACCATTGAGACATCTTTTAATATATACTTTTTTCCTGTTTTAGTTCTAAAATACTTTGTAACTCTATCTAGTTTTATCATATCGAAATAATTCTCTTTTCTAGCTTTATATACAGCCAAAGACCTATATATAGAGAGATAATAGTCCAAAGAAATATGTAGTTATATGAGACTAATTTATCATCTAGTGATTCGAAATAGTAGCTATGTATCATCTCCATAAAATTAGCAACAGGATTATACATTAACCAATTTTGTACCTCTATTGGTAGCCTATTCATACTATAAAAAACAGCTGATGAAAACATTAATCCTGTCATTAAAAAACCTAAAAGTTTACCTATACTATCTATAAAAGCATTTACTACTGCAACAACCAAAGCAAAAGCAAAAGCAAAAATAATAAGCCATAAAAAGCCTAAACTAACCATGCTTAAGTCTTTAACATGAATATCAAAATTAAAATAGAATCCTAAGAACAAAAAAATTAAAATAATAATAGAGGTAATAAATACTTCAACCATAGTTCGTGCAATAATGGTATCTATAGGCTTTACCTGTTTATAGAGAAAGAGAGCTTTGTTTGCTTTAAAGGAGGCTGTAGACTTAATAACTATATTTTTAAACATATTAAACGCTGTGAAGTTTAGTGCTAAAAATACAGCAAAGTCAAAACTGTTTTCACTTGAGCCAAAGAGAGCTATTTTAATAAGAACAAAAATAAAAATTTGAAAAAAGGGTTCAAAAAAAGTCCAAAACATTCCCATACGACCAGATGAGAAACGCATACTTAGCTCTCTTAAAAAGAGAGCATGTTGTACAGCTAAAAATATTTTAAATGAACTTCTCTTTGATATCATTTTAGAATTTCCCTTTCTGTATATATACCATTATATAATATATATCTTAATTTTACAGCTACTCATAAGTCCAGCACAAACCATAGCCTGTAATTAAACCTTTCTTCTTTAGTTTTTTAAGTCTCTTTAGAGCAATATTCTCATCTGCAACAAGGAAAAACTTAATTTTATAGTTATAATCTTTTTCAACAATATAGGCTTTAGGTAGATACTTTTTTAACTTCTTTAAATATTTTTTAGCCTCTTTTTTCTTTTTAAAAGTACCTATCTCAATAGGAATATTTTTAGTTGACTCACCAATAGAGAAGTAACTAGTTGCACTATACCCTACATTGTAATCTGGATGAAGAGGAGCTTTTCCTTTTATAGGAACATAAGAGTTAGCAATGTCAGGAACAGAGATAACTCTAATATTTACTCTAGCAACACCTTGCCTTTTTGTCCCTAAAAATTCAGCAGCTCCCATTGACAAATCTAGCTCTCTATTATTCCAAAACGGACCTCTATCATTTATTCTAACCCTTAAAGATTTACCATTTTTAGGATTGGTAACCAACAGAACAGTTCCTAGAGGATAGGTCTTATGTGCAGCTGTATAGCCATACATATCATAAATCTCTCCATTGGCTGTCTTTCGCCCATGAAAATACTCTCCATACCAAGAGGCTAATACATCTTTACTCTCCCCTACTGCCACTTTATGGGGATAGTAAGTGACTCCCTTTACAACATAAGGGTATAGGGAGGCACGAATTATTCTATCTTCTTTTGAAAGAGCAAATAATCCTGTAGTTAAAGCTATAAAAAGGAGTATCTTAGAAATAATTACCATTTAACTCTTTTATACCATTCAACAAATTTAGCAATTCCATCAACTAACTTAGTATCAGGCTTGTAACCAAAATCTTCTACTAAAGGTGTTGTATCTGCATAAGTCGACTCTACATCTCCTGGTTGCATCTCCATAAAATTTTTCTTAGCCTCCCTTCCTAAAGCTTTTTCCAGTGTCTCTATAAACTCCATTAACGAAAGAGGTGCATTGTTTCCTATGTTATAGACAGCAAACTTTGATGGATTATCAATAACCTTTATGACTCCATCTACAATATCATCAATATAGGTAAAGTCTCTACTCATTTTTCCATGATTAAAGACATTAATAGCTCTATCATTAGTAATAGCATCAGCAAAAAGCATAGGTGCCATATCTGGTCTACCCCAAGGTCCATAGACAGTAAAAAATCTTAATCCTGTCGTTTGAATATTATACAAATGGCTATATGTATGAGCCATAAGCTCATTAGATTTTTTAGTCGCTGCATAGAGGCTAACAGGAGTATCTGTTTTATCTGTTGTCTTAAAGGGTTGTGATTTATTTAACCCATATACTGAAGAGCTTGAAGCGTAAGCCAAATTTTTAACATTATAGTTTCTACAAGCCTCTAAAATATTCATAAAACCTACTATATTAGACTGAATATAAGCATGAGGATTTTCAAGAGAGTATCTTACCCCTGCTTGAGCGGCCAAATTACATACAGCATCAAACTTTTCTGTTTGAAAAAGTCTATTAATAGTCTCACTATCCTCTAAATTTGCTTTTATAAATTTATGTTTAGGATAAGTAGTTGAGATAGCTAATCTATTCTCTTCTATCTTCTCTTGTTTAATTCCAAGCTCATTTAAACGTGCATATTTTAAATTTACATCATAATAGTCATTTATATTATCTAAACCTATAACCTCATCACCACGTTCAAGAAGCTTTTTTGCTAAATGATACCCTATAAAACCTGCTGTACCTGTTACTAATATTTTCATCTATAAAACTCCTCTTTTTAATCTATATATCCATTAGGATTACTACTCTGCCATCTCCAAGTATCTTGACACATCTCATCAATACCTCTTTTTGCCTCCCAACCAAGCACCTCTTTAGCATAAGATGGGTCTGCAAAACAGGTAGCAATGTCCCCTGCTCTTCTTGGAGCTATCTTATAAGGTACTTTTTTACCTGATGCTTTCTCAAATGCTTTAACCATCTCTAATACAGAGTAGCCTTTACCAGTTCCAAGATTAATAGTCATAACCTCTGAAAAATTCTCTAGTCTATCTAAAGCATTAACATGACCTTGTGCTAAATCGACTACATGAATATAGTCTCTTACACCTGTTCCATCAGGAGTATCATAGTCATCTCCAAAGACTGAAAGAATCTCTCTTTTGCCTACTGCTGTTTGAGCAATAAATGGCATAAGATTATTTGGAATTCCATTTGGGTCCTCTCCAATCTCTCCAGACTCATGAGCCCCTACAGGGTTAAAGTATCTAAGCAGAACTACTTTCCACTCACTATCTGATACATAGAGGTCTTTTAAAATCTCCTCTGTAAAGAGTTTACTTCGTCCATAAGGGTTTGTAGCCGAGGTAGGAAAGCTCTCTAAAATTGGAGTAGTATGAGGGTCACCATAGACAGTTGCAGAGGAGGAGAAGATAATAGATTTACAGTTGTATTTTGCCATTACTTCACAAAGCTTTATTGTTCCATTTACATTGTTGTCATAGTATCTTAATGGTTGCTCAACCGATTCACCTACAGCCTTAAGCCCTGCAAAGTGAATAACAGCATCTATTTTATGAGAGCTAAAAACTCTCTCTAAGTCATCTTTGCTTCTAATGTCTCCCTCAACAACAGCTATATTTTGCCCTACTAGCCTTTCAACTCTTTTAATACTCTCTTTTGAGGAGTTAGAGAAGTTGTCAAATACAACTACCTCATATCCAGCCTCTATAAGTAATACTACGGTATGAGAACCGATATATCCTGCTCCTCCTGTTACTAAAATTTTCATAATTATCTCCTAATTATATATATATTATATCTCTCTTTTGTAGGGTGCAATTGCTATCGCACCCTACATTAACTATCTGAATTAAATATATCTCTTGTATAGACTTTCTCTTTAACATCTAATATATCTTTTGATAGTCTATTTGCCACAATAACATCTGATATTTTTTTAAACTCATCTAAATCTCTAATAACTCTTGAGTTAAAAAAACTATCCTCCTGCATTACAGGTTCATAGACAATAACCTCTATGCCTTTAGCTTTTATACGCTTCATAACACCTTGAATTGCAGATGCTCTAAAGTTATCAGAGCCATTTTTCATAACTAATCGGTAGATACCAACTATCTTTGGATTTTTACCAATAATCGAATCAGCTATAAAATCTTTTCTTGTACTATTTGCCTCTACAATAGCACCAATAATTGCATTTGGTACATTTTTATAGTTAGCTCTAAGTTGCTTGGTATCTTTTGGTAAACAGTAACCTCCGTAACCAAAGCTAGGGTTATTGTAGTGCATTCCAATTCGTGGGTCAAGCCCTACGCCCTCTATAATCTGTCTACTATCTAATCCATGTATTTCAGCATAAGAGTCTAGCTCATTAAAAAATGCTACACGCATTGCAAGATAGGTGTTTGAGAAGAGTTTAATTGCTTCTGCTTCTGTTGAGTACGTATATAAAATATCTATATTCTCTTTAATTGCCCCTTGTGCTAAAAGACTAGCAAAAATCTCTGCTCTTTTGGAACGCTCTCCAACAATAATACGTGAAGGGTAAAGATTGTCATAGAGAGCTTTTCCCTCTCTTAAAAACTCTGGAGAGAAGATAATATTTTGAGTATTATATTTCTCGCGAACACTCTTTGTAAATCCTACAGGAACAGTTGACTTTATAACCATTATTGCATTGGGATTAAGAGCGATAACATCTCTAATAACTACTTCAACCAAAGAGGTATCAAAATAGTTTGTCTTTGGGTCATAATCTGTAGGTGTTGCAATAATCACATATTGAGCATCTCTGTATGCCTCCTCTTTATCTAAGGTGGCTCTAAAATTTAATGGTTTATTTTTTAAATACTCTTCTATCTCTCTATCTTCTATTGGAGATATTTTATTATTAAGCATCTCAACTTTTTGCGGAACCACATCTAAAGCTACAACCTCATTGTGTTGAGCCAATAAAACCCCATTTGAGAGTCCTACATATCCTATACCTGCTATAGCTATTTTCATATAATTTATTCACTTTCTAATTTAATATTATTTTAAGATTATAGCTAATAGTTGATTAAAACTAAAGAGCTAAGTCATAAATTTGCACTACTCCACAAAGTTTATTATTATCTATAACTAAAAGAGAGTTTACCTTATAGTCATTCATTAAATTTTGAGCATCAATCAGTTTTGCCTCTTTTTGAATAGTCTTAGGATTTTTTGTCATTAAATCCTCTGCTTTTAGCCTAAAGAATGTATCTTCAAACTCCTCCATAGCACGGCGTATATCTCCATCGGTAATAATTCCAACAATCAAGTCAGCCTCCTGAACAACTGCTAACCCTAACCTTGCTTTAGATACAGTGTGAATAATCTCTTTTATAGAACTCTCTCTGTTTACAATAGGCAGATTATCTCTTTTCATTACATCTTCAACCCTTGTTAAGAGTCGTCGTCCCAAACTACCCCCTGGGTGAAACTGTGCAAAGTCACTCTCTTTAAAATCTCTTAACTTCATTAGTGTAATTGCCAAAGCATCACCCATAACCAATGTAGCTGTTGTTGAAGAGGTAGGTGCAAGTTGAAGAGGACATGCCTCTTTTTCCACATAAATATTGAGATGATATGTTGAGTTCTTAGCTAAAGTTGAACGAGGGTTACCACTCATAGCAACAGTGACATTCCCCTGCTCTTTTAAAAAAGGGATAATCTTTAAGACCTCATCGGTCTCTCCAGAGTTAGAGATAAGCAGTACAATATCCTCTTTTTCTATCATGCCTAAATCCCCATGATACGCCTCAGCAGGGTGCAAAAAGAAGCTTGGTGTCCCTGTACTTGCCATGGTTGCAGCAATCTTTTTACCAATAATCCCTGACTTTCCCATGCCACAGACAATTAACTTTCCACTACACTCTAAAATAGCCTCTATAGCTTTTTTAAAATTCTCATCTATATTTTTAGCCAAATTAGCAATAGCTCTAGCCTCTATCTCAAACACCTCTTTAGCTATTAGCTCAATATCCATACCTACACCTTATGATTAAATTCAGGAACAATCTCTTTTAGAACCTCTAGTCTATTTCTAGTTTTTAACTCCTCTAATTTAGAGAGTAGCCACTCATAATCTACAGGTGGGTTTTGAGAGACCAAGATAGAGTCATACTCTGTCTTCAAATCAGCCTCATCTATCAACAACTCCTCATAGAGCTTCTCTCCAGCTCTAAGCCCTGTAAATTTAATCTTAATATCATCTCTACCTGAAAGCTCTATCATCTTCTTAGCTAAATCGACTATCTTAATAGGCTCTCCCATATCTAAAATAAAAAGCTCCCCACCCTTTGCAATAGAGGCTGCTTGAAGTACCAACTGACAAGCCTCTGGTATCATCATAAAGTAGCGAGTAATCTCTGGGTGAGTAACCGTTAAGTCTTCCCCTTTTTCTATTTGAGATTTAAACTTAGGAATTACTGAACCTGAAGAGCCTAAAACATTTCCAAAACGAACAGCTACAATCTCTGTCTTATTACTAGGAATAGCATGTGCATAGAGTTCACAGATACGCTTGGTTGTTCCCATAACATTAGTAGGACGAACAGCCTTATCGGTAGAGACAAGAACAAACTTCTCAACCTCATACTTTACAGACAAATCAATGACATTTTTAGTTCCAAATACATTGTTCTCTATAGCAGAATCAATATTCTCTTCACACAGTGGCACATGTTTATAGGCAGCAGCGTGAATAACAACATCTGGTAGATACTGCATAAATAGCTTATCTAAAGCTTCTCTATTTTGAACACTAAGCATCACAGAGACAATATTTGCATCTTTTAACTCCTCTGTAATCTGATATAGATTAAACTCACTATGGTCTAAAAGTATTATCTGCCTTGCCCCAAATACCACAACTTGACGAGAGAGTTCACTACCTATGCTTCCTCCTGCTCCTGTTATTAAAACTCTTTTTCCTGCTATAAAGTTGGCAATGGTTATGTTGTCTAGGTCTTTTGGTTTTCTTGCCAATAAATCCTCTATGGATATATCTTTAATATCCACTTGATTATCTATCTTTAGATATTTTTTATACTGCTTTATATTTAATCTATTTAATTTATTGTAAATCTCTTTTACATCAAAGTCACTGCTAATAATGGCTACTTCCAAACCATCATAAATCTTTTTAATTTTATCAAATCCTAAAATATTTATACCATTTACTTTAGTCCCTTTTGCCTTCTCATTTAAAACTACAACTGGTCTATATTTACTCTGATTTTTTATTAGATTTCTTGTTATCTCCTCTGCCTCTTGTAGGTTAGCTACTATCAATGTAGGAATACCAAATGGATTTTTATTAAAAATCTCCAAGTAAAATCTTCTGCTACCTCTAAAGGCAGAAAAGAGAAATAGCGATACAAAAAACTCTATAGGAACTACTGAACGAGGAAATCCTAAAAATAGAGTAGCTCTAAAGATATGCAAAAAAAGCAAAAATATTAAAGTTGACAAAAAGAGTAAATATACAAAACGAGCATTGTCTCTAAAGCCAAAATGTCTCCATGAGACTTTATATAAATCAAAATAGTAAAAGATAGTCACTCTTATACAACTTAAGAAGATAAAAGCTTTAACAATATCAAAGTAGTACTTCTGAGGAATAGAGAAGTCAAATCTCAATAAAAAAGCTATATAAGAGGCTAAAAAAGTAAAAAAAATATCAACTAAAATATACATCAAAGTACGTTTAAAGTTTGTAGGTAACAGTAAGTCCACTTATATAACCTTTATAGTCTCTAATATTAACTTTATATCATTTTTTAGAGATATATTATCGATATACTCATTATAAAGCTCTATCTTTTTTGGTAAAATCTCTTCAATATAAGCCTTCTCTTTATCCTCATATCTAGCTAAAATCTCCTCTTCATCTCTAAATGCTATTGCTGCATTATCTGTGATTCCTGGTCTAACTGAGAGTACTTTTTTATACTCACTCTTTTTTATATCTACATACTTTTTTACCTCTGGTCTAGGTCCTACTAAACTCATATCTCCCTTTAGCACATTTAGAAGTTGAGGCAACTCATCAATCTTTGTTTTTCTAATAAATTTACCAATTTTTGTAATACGTGGGTCATCTTTAGAGGTAATCTGTAAACCTTTTCCCTCTCTCATAGAGCGAAATTTATATAAGTCAAACTCTTTAAAGCCCTCTCCTACTCTCTTTTGAATATAAAAGATAGAACCTCTTGAGGTAACTTTTACTAAAATAGCCACTATTATAAATAGAGGAGAAAGCGCAATAAGCCCTATAGTAGATACTATAATATCAAAAATTCTCTTACCATACTTTTTATACATTAGCTTACAATATCCAATAGATTTTTTATGACATACTCAACCTCTTCACTGCTCATATCAGGGTAGATAGGCAGAGAGAGAGACTCTTCAAATACTCTGTTTGCTACAGGGTAGTTTTCATCTTTATATCCATACTTCTCTCTATAGTAGCTATGTTTATGCACAGGAATAAAGTGAACACTACACCCAATACCTAAAGCCTTTAACCTCTCTATTACCTCATCACGCTTTTTTACTTTTACTACATATAAGTGCCAAGAGGTCTCTCTCTCTTCTTTAATAAATGGTAGAACAATTTTACTACTATCTCTAAAAGCTTCATTGTATCTTTGTGCTATCTTTTTACGTTTTTGCCTCAACTCATCTTGTTTTTTTAGCTGAACAATACCTAAAGAGGCATTAATATCGGTAGTATTGTATTTATTACCATTATCTACAATATCGTAAAACCATGCCCCTTTAGTTGTATATCTATCCCAAGCATCACGGTTAATACCATGCAGTCTATTTACCTTTATACTCTTAGCATAAGCTTCACTATTGGTAGTTGCCATTCCCCCCTCACCTGTAGAGAGTGTTTTGGTGGCATAAAAACTAAAACAGGTAATATCTGTCTGCTCCAATGCCCCTATTTTAACCCCTTTGTAGCTACTAGGAATAGCATGAGCCGCATCTTCAATAATTTTTAGATTATAGGCTTCTGCAAGAGTATACAACTCATCCATATCACAAGGCTGACCTGCAAAATGAACAGGGATAATAGCTTTTGTTTTTAGAGTAATTAAAGCTTCAACTTTAGAGACATCTATATTGTGAGTACTCTCTTCAATATCACACAAAACAGGAACTGCATCAAAATAGGTTACTACCTCTGCTGTTGCTACAAAGGTATTAGTAGGTAAAATCACCTCATCACCTCTTTGTAAGCCTATTGCTTTTAGTGCTAAGTGCAGTGCTGCTGTAGCACTATTTAAACCTACAGCAAACTTGCTACCAATATAGTCTGAAAACTTCTCTTCAAACTCTACACACTTTGGTCCCATAGTAAGCCACCCCGACTTTATAGCTTGGGTTACAGCCTCTATCTCCTCATCGGTTGTATGTGTCTTATGAAATGGAATTTGCATCTTAAATCTTTAACCTAAATATTTTAGTATATGGAGAAGAGACAACTAACTCAAAAAGATTTTTATCGTATTTTCCTAACATAAACATCTGTACAAAGGTAGAGTTATAGGTTTTTGTATCCATTACAACTATTTTCCCATAATTTTTAAGATATACAACACTTACTTGACCATCAAGGTGAGCTAGTTGTGATTGAACATGAGGTGTTGCATTTTTATCTATTACTACTATATCAAAATTTTTAACTTTTGCAGTTTTAGAACCTATTTTTACTAAACCTTTTATAGTATCAAAAACAATACCATTATTCATTACCACCTGACCATTCTGCTCTCCTACCAAAGAAGCTGGATAGAACATTATATTTCTTATAGGTTTACCTGTTTCTAAATTAATATTACTAAACAAAGCTATAGTTGGAAAGATATTTATCATTCTATAAGGCAAATATAGATAAATATCTCTTGTCTTTTTAGGTATAGGATAATTATCTCTCTTCATATCTCTTAAAACATGTTTTGGATTTAAAAGTTTTCCATCTTTTTGAAAAATATAGTTAGCAACAGGAGAGTAAGCTAACTTTTTAGCTACATACTTCTCTACTGCCACCCTTGCTAATGTAGCTGTCTGTTTTTGAGAATCACTTAAAAGAATTTTAGAGATGATAAAGTTATCATGATGGTGTTTTCCTCCATCAATAAGAGTATTGGTATTACTGTAGTACCAAATAGGGTAACCATAATCCCACCAACCTAGTGTATAATCTTTTGCAGAAGCTATCTTTTTTAGTTTAGTTAGGTCTTTTACCTCTTGTTTATTGAGTACTGTGGGAACCTTATAAGAGATAATATGCTGGATATTAGGATAGATAAATAGAACAGCTCCAACTACCATAGCCAAATACTGAAGCCTCGTCTCCTTTAAAAACTGTGTAGCCAAAAAGTAGATAAAATAGATGGTTCCAAAAGCAAGAGCAGGGATAGCATATACTGTAAATCTTAAACCTCCAATATAGGCAAAGAATCCAATAGCAATCAGAGGAAGAAAGAGTAGAAACTCTTTTTTTCTAATAACCAATAAGATATAACCAATTACACCAATAATAAAAGTAAAAATAGAGCCTGAAATTCTATTAGCAAATGTCTCAAAAGGAATTTTTCCTGCTTCTCGAATAGTCTGTGCTACATCATAGAATTTTAATGTTTTTCCCTCAACACCTGTTCTAGTATACCAACTTATTTTAGATAAAATCAGCTCATAACCATCACCCATCAAAATAAAAAGTAATACAAAAAAGAGAGCAAAATATAGAGGATTTTTATCTTTATGAAGAAGCTCTTGTTTCGTCACAAAAAAGAGAGCAACGATAATAGCTACTTTTACCAATAGAGCTATCTTTATTAGAGCAATACTCATAAGTGCAATAGAGAAATAGAAATTTCTCTTCTCTTTTATAAAAACTAAGCCATAAAGAGTAAACATAACAAAAAGAGCTGTAATCGCAGCATAACCTTGAGGATAAAAAACAACATAAAGAGTAGTAACTAAAGAGGCTATTAGCGTATCTTTTAAACTACCGTCTATTAAAAATTTCATTAAAAAGTATAAGATAAAAACAGGGAATACCAAAGCATACATATCGGTATCAAAATACCCAACCATAGTTCTGTTGTAGAAACTCCAAGTAATAGAAGCCAAAAGTGCAGCAAGAAAACCAACAAAGGTTAATTTATAGGCTCTTCCAATTAAGATAATAGGGATAACAATTAAACTAGAGACTACTGATGGAGCATAAAGAATAATAGTATCTAATGAAAAAGGTAAAATCTTTGCTGCATAATAGATACTATAAATTGTACCTGGATAGGTATCTAAGGCTACACTTAAGAGTTGGTTGTCTGGATTTGAACCTGAAAGTAAATCTTTAACAGCAGTTGCAAAGAAGTATCCATCATTAGTATTAATCATCAGTTGGTCATTCCAATAAAAGCTATCATAACCACTAAATTGATAAACCCATATATATCTACATGCTATACTAAAAAGGTATGCAAATAGCATATATAGATAAAGGTCATATTTTTTTAAATTTTCTAACATTTGATTTATCTCTCCATTACACTTTGATATTTTAATGCAAGTTTATCATAAGTAAAGTGCTTTAAAATATAATTTTTTCCATTTTCTCCTAAATGGATAGATTTTTCACCCATATCGTAAAGTGCTTCTACTCCTTTAGCAATAGATTTTTCATTTTGAGCTTCAACACTTATACCACAATTGGCTACTTTTACAATATTACTCTCTCCTGAATCAATAGCATAGACAATAGGTTTAGCACTATACATATAGTCAAAAAGTTTATTTGGAGAGACACCATATTTAAACAGATTCTCTTTTTTTAACCCAATGTAACACGCATCAAAAAGAGACAACATGCTTTGTACCTGCTGTTTTGGTATGGCATCAAGAAAGAGTAGATTTTCAAGCTCTCCATACTCTTTAAGTAACTCCTCTTTTTTATTACCCTCTCCCACAATCACAAAAAAAATCTCTCTATACTCTTTAAGTAACTCTGCCGATTTACAAAAACTATCAAGTGCATTTGCTAAACCTATTGTACCTGTATAACCTACAACAAACTTATCTTTAGGTATCTTACTTGCAATCTCATTAGATAAAGGTTCAGACTTTTCTAACTCTTTAATATCTACACCATTGTTTATCCAATGAAACTCACGCTCAATATCTAAATCTTTTTTAAGATGTTCTCCATAGTTTTGTAGACTAGAGACCACCTCATCTGCTTTAGTAATAGCATACTTTTCACAAAAGCTCATAGCTCTTATAAGAGGGTGAGAAGTAGAGATACCCCCTAACTCTACAATAGATAGAGGCCAAATATCTTTAACCTCATAGATAAACTTTGCTTTATATCTCTTAGCTAATCTATAAGCTGGTAATACCAAAAAAGGAGCCATAGGAGAGGCAATAATAATATCAGGCTTTTTCATCTTTTTTAGAGGTAGAAAAAAGAGTTTAAATGTAAATACAAACCACTTTAAAACTCTCTTTTTATCGGTAGAGTTTTTATAGTGAGGAACTTCTACCCAAAGGTAGTTAATACCATCTATCTTTTCAAACTGATAGCTACTTTTCATGTCAGGTAGTTTTTTAAATAGGTGCATAAATGAAGCTGTAATAATATAGACCTCATAACCATTTTTTACCCACTCCTTTGCAAAGTAGTAGTTTCTAAACTCCATTCCATGATAGGCACTTCCTGCATAGTCATTTACTATCCATATAGTTTTACTCATAACTTATTAACTCTTTTATAATATTCTCACTTGCTTTTCCCTCACCGTATAGATTTAAGTTTGAAGTTTCAAGTTTCAAGTTTGAAGTTGTTTTATAAGCATTTAATATCTTCTCTTTATTTGCACCGACTAATACATTAAATCCATTGTCTACCAATTCTACCCACTCTGTTTCATCTCTTAAAGTTATGCACTGTTTCTCAAAGAAATATGCCTCTTTTTGTAGCCCTCCACTGTCTGTCATTACTAAAGAGCAGTTATCTATAAGCCATACCATCTCTAAGTAACCAACAGGGTCAATAAGTGTTAAGTTTTGAGTGTCAATCTTTAAATTTTCAATTATCTTTTTGGTTCTTGGGTGCAATGGTAAGATAATCTGTTTCTCTTTTGCTATCTCATTTAAAGCTTTAAATATATCTCTTAATCTTTGTTCATCATCTGTATTTTCAGCTCTATGAATAGTACAAAGTATAAAGTTTGAAGTTTGAAGTTGCAAGTTTGAAGGTTTTTTTGCAAATTGTTTATAAAATAAAGCTCCATCTTGCATAACATCACCACAATTAGTTATTAGTTGATAGTTATTAGTTGATAGTTTAAAAGGAAAGCCCTCTTTTTTTAGGTTTTCTACTGCCGTGTCTGTCGGACAAAATAAAATATCACTTACTCTATCAGTCAGTATTCTATTTACCTCTTCAGGCATTTTCATATTAAAACTTCTAAGCCCTGCTTCTATATGTGCTAATTTGATGTGTAGTTTACTAGCTACTATGCTACCAGCTAGTGTTGAGTTAGTATCGCCATAGACCATTACCCAATCAGGCTTCTCTTTTAGGCATACCTCTTCTATCTTTTCTATCATCTGACCTGTCATAGCACCGTGGCTTTTTCCACCAATGCCAAGAAAATAGTGAGGTTTAGGTATCTTCATCTCTTCAAAGAAAATATCACTCATATTTGTATCGTAGTGTTGACCTGTGTGGACGATTATCTCTTCTATCTCTTTGTGTTTAGCTATCTCACGGCTTACACTTCCTGCTTTTATGAACTGTGGTCTTGCACCTAGTATTGTTAGTATTTTCATATCTCTTTTAACCTCTCTACAAACAACTCTATACTATCTTTAAAAATAGCTTTTTTGCTAATTAACTCTCTATTTATCCTACTAGCATCTTCACTAACTCTTAACTGATTCAAATCTCTACTCCAAAATATACCATTACAACCATCTAATACCCACTCTCTATTTGCAGGTAGATTAGAGACTATAGGAACACAACCAAAACTCATTGCTTCCAAAAGAGATACTGCCGTAGAATCAGAAGTAGGAATAGATATAAAGTATGTAGCTTTTTTGTAAATCTCCTCTTGCTCATTTTGACTTAAAAAACCAACAAACTCTACCCTATTAGATAGATTGTTTCTTTTAACATACTCCTCTAACTCCTCTCTCATATCTCCATCATTTGCAACTATTAACTTCATGCTACTATCAAGTGTTGAAAACCACTCTAAAACTTTATCTATATTGTAGTTTTTAACTAATGCTCTATTTGAAAATATAAGATTTTTATCTTTTTGGTATTTGCTATTTAAATCAACCCTATCTAATCCAAAGGGAAAAGTCAAAACATTATTAGTCTCAACAAGTTCTTTAATTTTATCACTCATAAAATATGAATCTGAAGTTACCAAATCAGCTCTACCCAATGCAAAAACAGCAACTTTTCTTTTTATATTATTTTCAAAAGGAGTTACTAAAATATCTGTTCCCCAAGCAGATAAAATTAACTTAAAACTACTATTTTTTGCTAAAGAGGCTAAAACACCATAACTAGAGATATAGTGTGCATTAACATATTGTGGGTGTAAAGTATCTACAATCTTTTTTATCTCAAAATATTTTAGCAACAGTCTAAAATTACCACCTTCTGATTTTACTTTGTTATTAAGTACATATATTTTCTCTTTATCTATATAAGATAGTAGTTGTTCATTGTAACCATTAAGAGTGATTAAGTAGAGTTCAAAATAGTTATAAAGCTCTTTAATCCATTTTAAAGTATGTGGACTTTTGCCATCTGCTAATATTAGATACTTATCTTTCATTACAAACCTCCTCTATCAAATCTTCCAATCTTTTTACCTGCTCTTTTCTGTGATGTTTTTTTATTATATCCACATTAAACTCTCTTTTCCTCTTCTCTTCCCACTCTCTATATGCCTCTTGTAAAATCATCTCTATTTTTTCTATATTTGCATTATCACAAACATATCCAGCATTAGCTTTTTGTATAAGCTTAGAGGCTACATCCTCTTCATCAACAAGAGCAATAATTGGCTTTAAAGATGCAAGATACTCAAAAAGCTTACCTGTAAAGACTCCCTCTCTTCCATTTGAAGGGTGAATAAGCAAAAGAGCATCACTCTTTTTCATAATCTCTATAGCTTCAGAGTGATTAACAGGTGGAATAATATCTACTTTATCTTTTAGTAGTTCAGGTATCTCAAAATGAGTTTTAACACCAATAAATTGGACAAAAATTTTACTTTTAGTATTTTGTTGCATAAAATTATGAAGTGCTTTTAAAAAATTATTTGGGTTTCTCTCACCATAGAAATTTCCCACATAAGTTATTGTAAATATATCGTTATAGCTTTCTCTCTCTTCTAGTTCAAAATCATAACCATTACGAATTTCACAAAAAATTATATTTTGATTACTACTTAAAGATTTAAACTCATCAACAAGTGGTTTTGAGACAGAAGTAAGGGCATCTGCATAAGTAAAAATCTCATTTTCTAGCTCTCTATACTTCTTTCTTAACTTAGGACTTAAGCCTAACCCTTGACTCATCTCATCACGCATATCGGCTATCCATTTTAAATGAGAAAACTCTTTTTTTAACTCCAAGGCAACACTATGTGGTGCAGTAGGTGCATAAGAAGAGACAATCACATCTATCTTGTTTCCTTTTATAAACTTAGGTAACTCTTTTAAAGATTCTGATATCCACCCCCTATACTCATCTTCAAATAGATATTTAACAAATTTATTGTAGATAACTTTTGAGTAGTGTATAAATCTATTTGTTCTTTTTTCAAATAGTAAAGGCTTAAATAGGATACTGTTCTTTACTCTTTGTACTACTATACCATTCTCTTTTTTAAGAGAGTTATTATCTCCTAATGTATGCACAAATATATTATATTTCTCTTTATCAAGATATTTTGCAAAAGAGTAGATTCTATTACTCGCTACAGATTGAATAGGAGGGTAATAGATGGAGATAATGAGTATATTCTTTTTCATTTTACAATACCTTCATAAACAGTTTTATATCTTTTCCATTCATCTGTGTTAAAACTACTATTATGCCAAAGTAATACAAACTCTCCATTATATTTTTTTACCTGTTTTATTAAACTATCTATCTTCTTCTTCATCTCTTTTGGTGGGATATTTGGCTGATATATTACAAAACTTCCCTCCATAACAACAAGAGGTCTCTCTTTTAAGTTTAGCTTTTCTCTTGTAAGTATATTAAAAACACTATAAGGATAACAAACACCACACCTAAACCCTTCTTTATCTGCATAGCTTAGTGTACTATCCCACTCCATTTTATTATCTTCCCAAATCTGCCAAGTAGTTGGAACTTCAAATCTAAGGTAGTGTTCTCTTCCAAAAGAGATTTTAATATTTAAGTTTTTCTCTAACTCATCTTTCTCTCTTTTAAATTGTAATGCACTATTATATGCATTATATGTTGGGTGAATACCTATCTTATGTCCCCTTGCTTTTATCTTTTTTATAAGATTTTGAATAAATTTATCACTGCTTTTATACATATTGTCATAACTTGTTACTCCCTTTGCCATAAAAAAGAAGTAAGATTTTATATTTTGTTTTTCACTCAAATCCATTATCCAATCAAAAGTATCAAATGGGTCTTTGGTTATTTTTAATTTTGTTTTTATATAGTCGATATTTCTTTTAAAAAATAACTTTAGAGACTTTCTTTGCAATATATCTAATATTAAAGCTTTTAAATGAAACATAAAACTACTATGCATAAGTGGAGCATCTACATCATGCGTTAAAACTAACTTATATTCTCTTTTTTTAAATTGCAAACTACTATCAAGATTCAAAAGCTCTTGCTTCAACCACTCTACATACTCATTTACAATAGGTCTATCTAAAAAACCTTGTTTGTAGGCTAAACTTTCAGTAGCAGGAAATCTGTTGTGGTCATCTCTACTCTTGTTTACATACTCCTCCCAACGAGTAAGCATAAAAAAAGAGGCTGAAAATATGTCTAGCTCTTCTATTTTATTTGGTATATTTTCTACTTTTAGGTACTCTAAATCTTTTGGGTATTTATTAAAAAAGGTATCTTTTATGGTTAATCTCTTTTGATTTGGAAGAGTTATCTCATAATCAGTTGAGCCAATATCTAAAGCATACTCTACTCCTAAAAATTCGTTGAAGATAATATCTAGTATGTATCTTCTTTCATTTAGGTTATTGTTTGGAATAGAGATAATCATCTAACAATAGCCTTGACAACATCTTTTAATGCAGTTTTTAATCTTAAAAATTTAGAGTTTGTTTTAGATATAGTAAAATATCTTTTTTGAACTGCTCCAAAGCTTCTAAAGTACTTTTCAATACTCTCTATCATACTACCTTCAAAGTCAAATTTACGACCACTCTCAATAGCAAATTTTATACTCTTATGCAAAATCATATCCATTCCACCTAAATCTTTAAAACTTGGGTCTATCCCTCCCATAAGATAGTAAACTGTACTGTTATCATAAACTAAAAAGTTTACTGCTACTATATTATCCTTACTATCTTTAGCAAAATATATTTTAACTGCATTATTATCTCTACAATTTTCATATAATTTTTTTAAAAATTCAAAGCTATATGGAATCTTCATATTTTGTCTTTGAAAAGTCATACTATTTATTTTATAAAAATTTTTAATATTATTACTCTCAATAACTTTAACACCAAGCTTATCAGCTTTTCTTCTTCTTCTTCTAATATCTGTTTCTAAATTATTTTCTAAATTTTCAAGTGTAATATTTTCTATAACATAAGTATATCGTGTATTTTGAGTAAAACCTTTCCAATAGAATGGTAACCAATTTGTAAAGTCATAATGAAAATTTTGAACAAAACTATCTACTTTTGGTAAATTATCTACAAAATAAAAAATTATCTCTTTCTCCCAAGATAATTTTTTATAATATTTTTGATTTGCTGGGTATTTGATATATATCCCCATAGTTTGAGTAAGTTTAGGCATAGCTATTTGATTTTTTTGCATATAATATAGGAAACTAGCCCAAATTTGTCCACCCTTTTCATATAAAAGTACATCCCAATTATCTTCGCCACAAACAGCATCAAGCCACCAATACTTACTAAATATTGGTATGTCTAACTCTTTTTTACAGAACTCTTTGTATTTTTGTTTATTTGTCATTTATAAATCCTTAATAAAACTATCTATTCTATTACTATAATTACTAACAAAAATATCTTCATTTTTTAACTGAATTTGTTTCTTATTTAATCTACTCATCTCTAATATAGCTTTTATAAGTTCATCTTCATTATTTACTATTTTTGTATGATATTGATCTAAAATATGCTTATAGTACTTATTTGCAAAATCATTTATATTTATCATTATATTTGGTATACCAAGTGTTGGAGCTTCTAAAACACAACTAGAATATAATGTAACATGTATATTGCAATGCAGTATAATATTGTAACAATCCAAACTATTAAATAGTATAATATTTTTAGAGAGTTTTACATTATCAGTTCTTTTTCTGGGAATGATAACATATAAAATATCCTTATCTTTTTTGGCAACTTTCTCTATAAAATCCAACATGCCTTTATATTCCCAATCAGCATCTTGCATAGATACACCAACTGCATATTTATAGTTTTTCACTATAATTTCTAACTCTTTATTCTGTTTAAAATTACTTTTTAAAAAATCTAAATAATAACTTCCAATAGGAATGACATTTTTTATTACTAAATTTTTTATATTATACTCATTGTTTCCAAATGACAATAATCTATTTGGTATATAACTATCATTTAATTTTATATTCGATATGTATCCAAAATGAACTTCTGTTATTACTCCATGTTGCAACTCTATAACATCAATATTTAAATTTTTAGCAGCCTTAACAACACCAAATCTACAGTAAGCACAATTTATAAAAATTGCTTTTGGTTTATATATAGAAAATAGAATTGTATATATTTTTATTTCTAGTAAAGTATTCTTGATAATACTTCTATAATCAAAATCAATGTTAGTTCGAGATAATATTTCATCTAAGTTCTTATTTGATACTACACTACTTAATAAAACTTTTCTATAAATGAAAGTAAGCATATCTAAAAATGATTGAGATACTATATTTTTAGTATAAATATTTTTATAATGGCTAGGATTAGGCAGTTCTATCAATAGAGCATTACGGTTTAACCTTTCAATAATATCATCTATTATTTTATCTTTATATCTATTTTCAATTAATCTTCTCTCTGAAGAATCACTAAAACAGATATAATCATATTGCCCAAACCAATTTTTAAATCCATAAAAAATATTTTTTACCTTTTCTATCCTTTTTTTTAAGATAGTGCATCTATCAGTTTTTTTATATATTTGAGTAGTATTAGGATTTTTAAGTTGGTGTCCAAGAGCAACACGCAAATAGACCCACTCTTCTATACTCTCCAATATATCTTTATACTTCTCTTCTAACTCATACAAACTAATCATTATATCTCCAAAATCTCCAAGGCATAGGATATACCTTATTGCTATAGTACCAAACAGATAGAAACATTATTGTGTATGAGATAATACTACTATAAACTACTCCTAAAGCTCCATATATATTAATAAAGATATAGCTTAATAGCACATGAATAAGTGAACTGCTAAAAGTTATATATGCTAACTGTTTTGTTTTTTTCAAAAAGAATATATAACTTACAACCATAAAGTATGCCCCATTCAATGCAAAAGTAATAAGTATATATATAACATACTGATACGATTGAGCATATTGAGTATCAATCAGATATAAAAAGATATATTTTGCTATAAAATTCAAAATTAAAACTAAAAAAATCATAGCTATAAAATATAGATATGTAAACTTTACTATTTTAATTTTTGATTTAAGTGTAAACTCTGATAAACTCAATTTTTCATATAAATATGGATTCCACACTTTATGAAAAGAACTAACCAAAACACTCATAATCATTCCTATTTGAAAACCAACAGTAAAGAGACCTGTTGAACTCGCTCCTATAAGACTAATTAACAACAACCTATCTCCACTTGTCTCAATCCAACCAGATAAATTATGCGGAATCATAGGAATACCAAAATGCAATAAATCTTTCATATCTTTTGGTTGATATTTAAATTGCAAATATCCTCTTTTATAAAGTAGATAAAAACTAAACAGAGAAAGACTTAATGTTCCTAATACATTTGCTAATACTTGCCCTCTCCAATCATAATGCAAAGCAACAACAAATAAAATACTCATACTAGAGATTAAAATTGTTTGCAATATTTGATAGACACCATAAGCCTTTGATTTTTTTTCTGCTATCCATAGTGTTAAATTTAATAGTGTTATAAACTGAGCAAATGCAAGAACAATACCAATATATAACCACTCAGAACCTAATAATAAATGACTACTTAATTGTCTCTGAAAAAGAAAAACAATAAAAAATACTATTACAGTTGTAAAAAGAAGTAATAAAATACCATTTGAGATATATACTTTTAACTCCTCCTTAGATGTCGTAAAAAAGTTTACATTAACTGCTCCATGAATACTTAAACCAATAAATATAGACAGAAATGAGACAAATGCAGTAAATGATGCTATTATCCCATAGTCTGCTGGAGTTAAATATTTTGTTAAAATTGGTAAAAGCAAAAAAGGTATAGCTTTATTTAATACTTCTGTAGAGATATATATTATAGAATTTTTTAGAAACATATGTTGTACTTAAATACTCTAATTACCATTCAAACATTCCCCATTTAAGAACATCATCCTCTTTAATATACTTAGTTGTTTTTTTACCTATAACCTCATCTATAAACTTAGGACTAATGCCATGAGCAGGTCTCTTAAAGGTTAAATCCTCTTTAGTTATAATTTTACCTGCTGGTATATTTTTACTAGCTACCAAACTTCTTCTAGCATTATCTCTAGCTAACTTTTCATCTTCAATGGCTTCAACTCTAAAACTTCCAAGTATCTCAAAATCTCTTTTTAGATTTTCTCTAAATAGCTTTAAGTCCTCTTTATCCATTGCATGATAATGGTCATTTCCTTGAAGTGTTTTATCATGTGTAAAGTGCTTCTCTATAATAACTGCACCAAGTATTGTTGCCACTTCACAAACTTTCATATCTTTTGGAAGTGTATGGTCACTATAACCTATAATTTTATCAGGAAACTTTGCTTTTAAATCAACTATCATTCCTAAATTTGCATTTTTATCTGGTGTTGGGTAATTTAGAACACAATGTAAAAGAGCTAAAGGATTTCCATACTTTTCTATCCAACTTACAGCCTCTTGTATCTCATGAAGACTACTAGCCCCTGTTGAAAGTATAATAGGTTTATTGAACCTACAGATATACTCTATAAAGGGCTTATTTGTAATATCAGAAGATGATATTTTATATACATCCATCATTTCATTTAAAAAATTGGCTGACTCTATATCAAAAGGGGTACTCATAAACTCTATATCTACTTTATCACAGTACTCTTTTAACTCTCTCATCTCATCTATCCAAAAGCTATCATGTTTTTTAAAAAGTTTATATTGAGAAGTTGTAGGCTCTTTTGAAGTATCCCAATAAGATGGAGAGTCTTTAGAAGCTAAAGTTTCAGCCTTATAGCTCTGAAATTTTACAGCATCTGCCCCACCATCTTTAGCCTCATCTACAAGTCTTTTTGCTAACTCCATACTACCTTCATGATTTACACCAATCTCTGCAATAATATAAGGTTCATATAGCCGATTTTCACAAGGGTTTATAGTTTTAAATAGTTCTACTAATTTCATCTTATTCCTCTATTAAATTTTGTATTAACTTTATAACTCTTCTACGACCACTTTTTAAGTCTATTTTTCTCATTAACAGATTCATATATTTTCTACTATCTATAGAGTTTATAAGCTCTATAAACTCTTTATATAACTCTTTATTTGAAATATTATATCCAAGTCCAAGATTTAAAAAGCCAAATTCACTTGAAGCAAAAAAATGTGTAAGCTCTCTTTCATTTTGAGCCATTACAATTGTAGGTGTACCAATACTTGCTATCTCATAAGTTGTTCTTCCTGCTGATGTAAAAATTAGGTCTGCATTAAGCATGTACTTTGATATATTGGTTACATTTTTTTTGATAATTATATTTTTAAATAGCTCCAAAGAGTCATACTCTCTATATCCAAAACCTGATATTACTGTAATATTTATATTATTTATATTGCAGTATTCATAAATAGTCTCTACAACTTTTTTTGTATAATTGTTAGGGTCAACTCCACCAAAAGTTATTAAGATATTTTTCACTTTACCTATATCTTCTTTAGGTTTTAAATATATAAACTCATCTCTCAAAATAAAATATTTATGTCCAAAATAGTGATTTGGAAGAACTTGTTTCTCTGGATATATTGCATTTATAACTAAATCAGCTTTTTTTGCACCACTTCCTAAATCTTCAAAGTTTATAACTTTTAAATTTAAAGCCTTTAATTGATTTATATACTCTTCATTTGTATCTAATCTATCATTAATAACTATATCAGGCTTTAAACTTCTTATATCATCTACAATATCCTTATTTTTTTGAAGAAAAACAGGATAATTTTTTGAAGCTATCTTATCAAATGCCATTTTACTATCTCTATCTACTAAAAAAGTTATTTGATGATTTAAAATATCATTTGCTATAAGTAGAGTATTATAAACATGACCAAGACCTACACTACTATTTCCTGTTGTAACAAATAGAATATGTTTTCTTTTAAGATGATATTCACATAAATTCCAATCTTCATAAGTATCTATATCTATCTCTTCACCATTTGATAATAGATAAAGTTCTACATTTTTCCCAATTCTATTATTTGGAGTTATAATCTCTTTTTTTGTTATAAAAAATGCACCCGTTTCTCTAAATATAGGAGTTAAATATTGTCTATTTACCCTCTCTTTATAATTTGGTAAGTATTTATTATTTTCTCTTCTCCAAGATAGATGAGTATCATCTTTTGCCGCTATAACAATATCTATCTCTTTGTTATTTAAAATTTTATCAATAGCATTATCTAAAGATATAGTTTTTAAAAGGGGAGAAGTTGGTTGCATTGTAATAATTAAACTATAATCTTTGTTCTCTCTATATTTTGCATATATATAGCAATCATATACTACAGGGTCAAGAGTAGTTTTATCATCTGCTATATTTATATCTCTCTTATGAGTTTTTGCTCCAAATTGTATAGCAGTATTAAGTATCTCATCATCTTCGCTTGAGACATATACATCAAGGTTGTATTTTGAAGATAATGCTGTTTTTATAGAGTAATAAATTAATGGTTTTCCATTTAAAAGTCTTAAATTTTTACGTGGTATTCCTTTTGAACCACCTCTTGCTGGGATTACTACTAATATATTCATTTTATCTATCTAACCCTCAAAAAGACAGGAAACCTCGGCTTACCATACTTTGTCATCTCTTTATATTTAAAAGTCACTATATCTCCTATATGTGGAGGATTACATCTTTGTTTATCACTAAATCCTGAACCAATTTTAAAGAGTGTTCCGTTTGAAAGCTTACACTCTATTGAACCCATTTTGGTACTATACTTGCCTTTTCCTTTAAGTATCTTTACCACTTTGCACTCTGCATCTAAAAAGCTCTTTACCTTTAGTGCTTTTGATGTTCTTCTGTTTATGTATGTTGCATTTGGGTCTCTAACTACTATGCCTTCACCACCTTTAGCCTCAACTTGGTGTAGAAAATCTTGCATCTGTTTTCTGTTTTTGATTGGAATCTGTTCTATTATTTTTATATATTTTCCCTCATAGGGCTTTACCTTTGCAAGTCGTTCAAAGAGTCCACCTTTGGCATTTGGTACTTCAAATATGTAGTGTTTTATCTCATGCCACTTTTGGCTTGGGGTTTTGTCTCTTACAATAGAGGAGATATTTTCAAAATCTCCTCTTTTGCTCCATAACTCTCCATCTATCTCAAATGGAGGGTAGTTTTTGGTAAACCACGTTGGAGCGTGGATTATTTTGCCACTTCTACTTATTAACTCTTTACCATTCCAATAGGCTCTTATGCCATCTAGCTTTTCACTCATAACCCAACCAGATATGTTTTGGTCTTTGTAGACCTTTAGCAGAAGTAGCTTGGGTTTCTCTGCAAAAAGAGATAGACTAAAGATTACTACAAATATAGCTAATCTCATCATCACTCAAATATGGATTCATAGGTAGACTCATAATCTCATTAGACACCCTCTCTGCTATTGGAAAATCTCCTTTTTTATACCCTAAATAACTAAAACACTCTTGAAGATGCAAAGGCATAGGATAATGAACAGCAGTAGGAATACCCTTCTCTTTTAGTTTGGCTTGAACCTCATCTCTATTTTTAACTCTAATAGAGTATTGAGCCCAAGCAGAAGTAGCTCTCTCATCTACAAATGGTAAAACTAACTCTTCACTCTTCACTCTTAACTCTTCACTATACTTAACTGCTACCTCTTGACGAAGAGCTAAATCTTTTTTATAGTACTTTAACTTTACATTAACAATAGCACATTGAAGAGTGTCCATACGCCCACCCATTCCAATATATTTATGATGGTAGCGTTTTGATTGTCCATGAACTCTTAGCATTTTTATCTTCCCTGCTAACTCATCACTATTTGTAAAGAGTGCCCCACCATCTCCAAAACAGCCTAAAGGTTTAGCAGGGAAAAAGCTTGTAGTTGAAATGTCTCCTAAGTTACTATCGGTTTTACCCTTAAAGGTGCTTCCAAAACTTTGAGCTCCATCTATGATAATTTTTAATTTTGGATGTTTAATTTTTAATTGTTCTAGTGCCTCAATATCACTTGGTTGACCATATAGACTTACGGCTATAATTGCTTTTGTTTTTTCTGTAATTTTCTCTTCTATTTTACTAACATCTATATTATAACTCTTCTCATCTATATCTACAAATACAGGCTTTGCTCCTAAAAAAGCTATGGTCTCTGCTGTAGCTATAAATGTAAAAGGGGTAGTAATAATCTCATCATCTGGCTTAATATCTAGTTCCATCATAGCTAAAAGCAAGGCATCTGTTCCACTGCTACAAGTTATGGCATGTTTAGCACCTGTAAAGTTTTGCAGGTTCTCCTCTAGCTCTTTTACCTCTTCTCCCATAATGTAGTTTGATTTGTCTAGTACATTATGAATTGCTTGGTCTATCTCCTCTTTATAGAGTTGATATTGATATTGTAGTTTTGCGAAATCTATTCTCACTTTTTTAGTACCTCTAAACTGTTATCTTTTAATTTATATGTAGCAAACTCATCTTGGGCAATATT
>JALVXC010000149.1 GCA_027038275.1 Campylobacteraceae bacterium
CACGTTATCCTAAAGGACAATTTTATTTTTATATTATAGGTCTTACCATACTAACTGTAGCAATGGTTTGGATGAGAGACCCATTTTTACTTATATTTGTAGTTTTAATAGCACTTGGATTAAAAAATAGTTATCTTGTTTCAGAAGGGTTAAAAAAACTTTTTAGCACTTATAAACAAGAGGATATAACAAAAGAGAATATAGCATTACTTTTGCTTGAAGATAAGAAATTTGCTAATGAAACTTTAGCATCTAAAGCTAGAATAGCAAAACAGGTGTTAACTGTCATAGAGATGAAAAAACCACGTAAAAGACTCATGTTTTTTGGTATGGGATTTTATCTATTTTTACTTTCTCCAATATTAGTTGTAGAGTATTTTGGATTAAAGATAATGCATCAGTCACCATATAGTGATTTATCAAAAGAAGGAAAGATAGAATTACGTACTTTTAATAAAACAGTTCAGAGCTATGAGGGATTTAAAATAAACACAACTCCAAATAGTTTTTTAGGAATTTTAGCTAAAAAAGTATGAGAGGTTGAGGTATATCTATTTAAAATAAATTATTTCTATACGATAGGTTAAAAATGGGAAGTTTATGGGACAAGTTCCCTTAGTTTTCAATATGTTTCATTCGCTTTGTAGTGGAGTAAATGTAGGGACTTTACGAGATAGTTTTATTGCTTCTTCATTAGAGAATGCACAACATACTATTACTGCTTCTAAAAGGGGAGATTTTATTGTTGATAGTCTTTATACTCTTGAAGTAGGTGGTAAAAATAAAGGGTTTAAACAGATAAAAGATATGCCTAACTCTTTTGTCGTAGCTGATGATATAGAGGTGGGCTTTGGGGCGAAAATTCCTTTTTGGTTATTTGGGTTTTTATACTAACTTTATTTTGAGGAGTTGGGTTAAGTGGTCTTGACAAAGAAGTCTAGGAAGTCTAGAAGACAGCACCTGTCCCTTTATCCGATTTGGGAGAGTGAGATTCACAATAAATAGGAGTAACTATGCAGAAAAAACGACATATCTACAAATTTACAGCAATGACCTCACCCTGTGAAGTTCATATCTTTTGTGATGATGCCAACAAATCACGCTCTATAGCAAGTAAAATTTTACAAAGAGCCAAATCGTTAGAGCAGAAATACAACTTCTATAATCCCAACTCCTTTCTCTCTGCTATAAATCAGAGAAAAACCGATAAACTAGACCCACAAACTAAAGATTTACTAACTAGAGCCAAACTTTTTTATACTAAAACAGATAGGATTTTTGATGTTACTATGGGAACACTTACAGCTAGTCGAAAACAAAAAACTGTAGCCAAGATAGAAGAGGAGGTTAGAAGACTGCTACCATTTGTTGGCGTAGAACATTTTAAGATTAAAAAAAACAGAATTAGCTTTGATAACCCATATACAGTTATAGATTTAGGAGGATTTGTTAAAGAGTTTGCTGTTGACCAAGCTATTAAGATACTTAAAAAAGAGAAAATAAATTCAGCACTAATTAACTTCGGAGGAGATATTTATGCGTTGGGGAGTAAACCTAAAGGAGAGTCTTTTTCTATAGGCATCAAAAATCCACTAAAGCCTACACAAAACATTACAACTGTTAAATTAAAAGACCAAGCATTGACTACCTCTGCTTCATATGAACGACACCAAAAGATAGAGGATAGAATCTACTCACATATTATAGGCAAAAAACCTCTACAGAGCAGAATTATCTCTGCTACGGTTATCTCCTCCTCTGTGGTGGAGTCAGGAGTTTACTCCACTGCTTTGATGGTTGAGCCAGAGTTGCAAATCTCATTAGAGAAGATTTTGATTGATAGGGAGTTGACTATTTTCACCTAAAATTTATACTTCACCCCCAAATTATAATAAAAAGCACTAAAATAGTCAGGCTGGTCATAGTAGTTCAAACTTGCATTAATACTAATATCGCTACTAATTTTATAATCCCCACTTAGCTTATAGTTTAGTGAATCAAAACTACTCATTCGCCTATCGCTAGAGGCGTAGGTTTGGTCGGTAAAATAGTCTGCTGAAGCGTTATAAAACTTGGCTTCGCTTTGCGTATAATAACGCAGACCAACTCCTGTGGTTAGTTTGTCATTAAACTCATAATAGAGTTCACCATTTAGGGTGTGTGAGTTAATCTCCCAATCATCACTATAGAAACGGTATGAAGAGACAGTTGTCAATCTATCACTTAATGCTTTGGAGTATTGAACCAATGCACCGTAGGCTTTTCTGCTATCTGGTTTCTCCTCTTGGGTTAGTTTTGGATTTCTGTTGTAATCTCTTACTACTCTCATATATGGGTTGCTTAAGTAGCCATCTTCATTAATATAAAAGAGTGAACTTTTTAGTTGAGAAGTTTTGTCGATAACTTGTGTAAAGCCTATTTCAGCACTAAAGACATCTAGTGTTTTTACCTTTTCACTTGCTCCACTACTACTATCACACTCATCTGTATTTAATGAGCAGTAAACACTTACATCATTTTTTTGATAAGATGTGCCTATGGAGATGGATTGATTTTTACTACTATCTAAATAGTGAAGATACTCTACTGACATCTCTTTTGATTCGTAGTCATGCTCTTTGGAGTAGTTTCCACCAATGGTTAGCTCATCTCTTGATTCAAATCGTTTAGTTAAGCTAAGAGTAACTGCTGTTCTCTCATCTTCATAATCTACATCACTATACTCTATATCATTTTTGTAGATAGTCCCCTCTGGAATTTTTGCTGATGCACCACTAGAGCTATCATGATAGATTGGAGTTGCTCCACTAACACTATCATGCATAACAGATAGATTGGCTGTGTAGTCTGCTCCAAAATCTTTGTTTATCTCTATAGATGGGGTTGAAATAGTTGTTCGTCCACTCTCCTTATCGTATCCCATATACTCAACTGATACATAATCTTCTGCCATTAGTGAAGATGATGCTAACAAAAAACAGCTTATGGTTGATAATCTTAATTGCATCCACAACCTCCACCAGCAACGCCACCACCACCTTTGCTACCCTCTTTTGAGAAGTAGATGTGGTTTGCAAACTTTTTAAATAGAACATCTCCTCCACCCTCTCGCATGGTCTCTTTTGCCAAAGTTCCTTTCTCCCACGGCTTGACATCTTTGATGCTACAGCCACCAAAAAGAGTAATAACCAAGCTTAGATATAGAGTTCTCATTATAACTCTTTGAGTACATCTAGGAGTAGTTTGTCTATATTGTCTCTTGCACCAAAAAGAAAATCTACTACTTTTCCATCTTTGACAATATATAGCCCTGGCATTCCAACAGGTTCAAAAAGTTTTACAATCTCACCTTTTGGGTCATCTACTACTCTAAAATTTAATTTTTTAGCCTCTCTTAGCTCTTTTTGAAAAGTTTGACCTTTTTTTAAATCTTCATCAACATCTATGCCAATAAGTTCTATTTTGCTCTTATCAATGGTATCATTGACTTTAGAGAGATATGGCATCTCTCTTTTACAACTAGCACACCATGAGGCGAAAAAGTCTATTACATAGATTTTGTTATCTTTCATCTCTAACTTATCTTTTATCTCACTAGAGACTATATCTCCTTTTTGATAGGAGAAAAGAAGAGAGGAGAAAAGTAATATAGTAAATATAGTACGCATAATTTTCCTTCTATTTTTCTATAGTTATTACGCTTGGTGCATCATGTTTTAAGTTGCCATCTCTACCATGACAGAAATTACAGTTAAAGTACTCTGCTCCTCTATGTGAGAACTCATTAGAGTGGTTAACTACTGTTCCATTTTTATCTATAACAAGAGCTGTAAAGTTTTTACCTACAAGATTTTGTAGAGGAGTATTAAAGTTTTCGCCTTTACCCTTTCTAATTTTTGCCATAAGGGTATCTCCATCTTCAAACTCAAATTTTATATTGTGATTTATTGCTGATTTAGTTCCATTTTTATCAATATATATTTTACCACCTGCAAAACTGTGACAAATGCTACAGTATCTACCATGACAGTGTTCTCTCTTTCCTGTAAGTTCACTAATAGTTGGAGAAGTCTCATTTGTTATATTTTTTAAGCTATTAGCCTTATTTAGATTAACTAAAAAGGCATCACCTCTAAAGTCTAGGTCATTTTTAGCATAAAGAACCACATCTCCATCTCTATCTATCAACTCATTCATATAACCACTATTGACAAATGTCTGAAAGTTATAGGTCTCTACTGTTCCAAGACTAATTCCATCTTCCATAGGTTTGGTTGGGTCTATTGCTTTTAGTGTTCCACCACCATAGTTATCTGTGTTATCTACTCTTATATAAGCGTATGGTTTATAGATATATTCAGATGTAAAGTTGAGTTTACCACTTTTTGAAGCTGTTACTGCTGACCAAAAGCTATTGTTTTTACACTCTATTTTAGAATCTTCTAGCTTACATGCTCTAAATGTCATTTTACCTGTTGAAGGCTCTAAACTATATAAGTTATAGAGATATTGACTACCAATTCCCATATCCATTGGGTATTTTTGCCCTTTTGTTTTGGTTGTAACAGAGATTTCTATAGGTGCAGTAGAGCTACCATCTTTTTTGACAGCATACATATACTCATCACCACCATAAATTACCATATCATCTGTAAAGGCTTTTATTCTATTTGCCTTTCCATCATTTGAAATCTGCTGAACTGTTCCATCAAGGTCAACTCTGGAGATATTTCCATCTTTAAAAAAGAAGATACTCTTACCACTCATAGCATAAGGAGTAGTATGACCAACCTTTTTAGGTAGTGTTACACCCTCTATTTTAGTAAATCTGTTCTCTTTTTTATCGAGAATAAAAGGCTCATTGTTTACAGAGATTAGAGCTTTTACATCTCCTCCAATATCACCTAAAAAAATTGGTTTATCGCTATCTGCTATATCTGTGCAGGTTGCCATATCAACACTACAATTTTGGAGTTTTGAGAGATTTGAGTCATAGACAATATAACCATCTACATCAGCCCCATAACTATCATAAGCTAGTGTCAAAAGGGTTTTGTTTTCAAATGGTAAAGGTGTATCACTATCTGACATATTTGGAGTAATCAATACGGCTTCTCCCTTGGAGTTAGTAGCTGTCAGATAGACTCTTGTACCTAAATAATTAATTGTTTTGTATCTTAAATTAGTTAGATTGTTTTCATTGCAATTTTTAGTTTTTGAGCCATCTATCATAGAGAGTTTAAAAGGAATACCTTCTGAAGCATAATATACGCTATCAACATCAAGCCCTTTATAGCTATTGGTAGTTGCATCATAGTTAGCAATAGCTGTAGAGACATAAGGTCTTCTAACAGAAGAGTCCAGTGTATCATCTAAACTTGTAGAGTCAAGTAGTTTGATATTTTTTAAAGTACCTAGTGCATCATGTTTTGAGTTACCATAAAATAACTTTTTGCTAGTTCCAGTTTGTGGTGTAAGTTGATTGATTGTAGTTTTTGGAGTATTACCATTACCTCCTCCACTACTACCACATCCAACTAAAATAGAAGCACCTAATAGTGACAACACGCTCAATGATAAGTTTACTCTCATTTTGTATCCCTTGAATTTTTATTTTGATAAAGAGACACCAAAAGTATTATAAAGTAGATATATAATATAATCTATATGGTGTCAATAACGCCAAGATACTCTATCTTCTCGTCGTCAAACTTTGATAGGTAGAGTATCTCTACTATGAATCGTATCTACAAAGTGTTAAATTTGTGTTAATGGGAATTAGAATATTTTTTTATTGATTCTTTTTTCAGGGTACATTATAAAATAGAGTAAAAAAGATTTAGTTTTATTACTCTATATATTTAAAAAATAGATGAAAAAGTTATTACCCTCTCTGCATCTCTCCAGTATAGCTATATGTTCCATATTGAAGGTTTCCAACATGCTTAAATCCAAGTGATTTCATAGCATATTGTACTTGATAGCTTCGGCTTCCTGAGAGACAATATACAATGATTGGTTCATCTTTTTTATCGTTAAACTTCTCAATCTCGGCATAAAAACGTGAAGTAGGTACAATTGCATCTGTCCCTACTATGTGACTCATTTTATACTCCATCATCTCACGTACATCCATTAGTATAAAGTCTACCATCTTTAACTCTCTAGCCTCAATGAGTGCCTCTAGTTCGTCACCATCTAGTTGCTCTTTTTGTAAAAGGGTAATAGCTTCATCTTTAGTTAAGCCTCTTGAGTGAGTATGAGCAACCTCTTCTATTATCTCATTTTTTCTTTGAGCCTTTGCAAACTCTGGAGTACAAAAGATACCACAGTGACATGTACCATCTTCGGGAATCTCTTTTTCAATAGCTGGTTTACAAGGACAGATTCTATTGTCTGCCTCTTTCTGCTCCTCTTTTGTCTCTCCAATAACCATAAAACATGGACAGAAGCGTTTACCGTACATGAGCTTGTTTCTAGCAAGACCCATAGCAACACCTTCGTTTACCTCTTCATTTGGATTTTGAACCCAACCTCTACTTTCGTTAACTTTTTTAACGAATTTCCAAGTCTTTTCTAGTTCGTCTTTAAACTCTTGTGAGTCCATATCAACTGTTTTCATCTTTATCCTTATTTTTTTAGTAATTGGATTTTATAACAATATTATTAATGAATAAGGTGATTTTTATATAAAACTGTATTTTTAGTTTAGTATGTTTATATCTTGTAACATATTTTTTTATGGGGTAATGGGTTCTTTTTCAATATAGTAGGAGTATACCCAACCTTCTAATATAGCACCACTTTAACTCTCAATAAATAGATATAAAATTTATTTTTAAATCATTTTAATAAGTGGTAAATATGTCAATTTGAAATATTTTTACTAGCTTTAATGTTTTTTATATATAATTGAACAAAATATAATTCGCAATCCTCTTCCATAATCTATGATTTGGAAGAGGTTAGAATTATAGAGGCTTGTCTTGATTGCGTATATATTATTTTATAGTGTCGATTGTAGCTCCATCAACAGATAAAATAGAGTAAGTTGGAGACCAAAAAAAAGTTTCAAATATTCTATTTTTAAATAAATTATGTTAAAATCACAACATAAAAAAACAATAATCATAAATAAAATGAAAATCATAAAAACAGCAAAACTAAAAATCCTAACTCATACTCAAACCTTTGATGAGACAATAAAAATTTATAATCAAGCATTGAGTTTTTACATTATTGTTTGCGAAAAAGAGTATCTTAATCTTCAAGGCAAAAAATCAAAAGAGAAACTAAAATATATAGAGTCAATAACCCATAAAACAGCTAAAAACAGAGATATAAAATACGACTTCGATAAAGATTTTTATAAATTCCCATCATATCTAAGACGAGCCGTAATTATGGAAGCATTGGGAGTCATAGATAGCCACTTTTCACGACTAGAAAATTGGGAAGAAAAAAAAGAGAAAGCACTATCAAAAGGAAAAAGATTTCATGAAAAAGCACCAAAAATAAACTATCAACCAAACTCATTCCCAACTCTCTACAAAGATAATATGTGGAATAAGATAGAAGAGGGAAAAGCAAAAATCAAAGTTTTTAAAAATAGTGATTGGGTATGGATAGATATAGAGTACTCAACAAAATCTCTAAAATCAGGACAAAAGTATAGATTTAAAAATTTTAAAGAGTTTAACCCAATGTTGGTTAAAAAAGGAAAAAAGTATTTTCTTCATATTTCATATGAAACAGATGTTAAACTTAACTCAACTCCTCTAAAAAAACAGAAAGTTATAGGAGTTGATTTAGGTTTAACAAATAGTGCAGTTTGTAGTTGTATAGATATAGATGGAACTGTCTTGGATAGATTGTTTATCAATCAACCCAAAGAAAAAGACCAACTATCCCACAGAGTAAATAAGCTATCCAAAGCTAAACGAAAATCTGGAATATTTAATGAAAAACCAAACCATTGGAGAAGAATTAACAATCTACAAAAGTTTATAATCCAAGATACAGTAGATAAGATTGTAG
>JALVXC010000150.1 GCA_027038275.1 Campylobacteraceae bacterium
TTGAACACATTTTAGCTATAAAAATTGATGGAAAAATTATACCTATTAATCCTTCTGATACTCAAAAGAAAATTCTTGAAATCTTTTCAGATTGAGTTTGTGTGTCTTAGTGAGGAAGTCAGGAGTTAACATTAATGACTCGTCTTCCCCATAAAAATCTTCGTTTATAAAATGGTTTTTTGTTAAAGTTGGTAATAATCACTTTTTTTCGTGCTGAACTAGCATGAATAAAATTACCATTACTAAGATAGATACCTACATGGTTAACTCTTCCTGTAAACTTCTTCTCTGTATCAAAAAATACCATATCTCCTCGTCGTAAATCCTTAAGATTTTTGATATACTTTCCTACTTTTGCTTGGTCACGTGATACTCTTGGAATTTTAATACCTGCTGTTGAACGAAAGACATATCTTGTAAAGCCAGAGCAGTCAAACTTATTTGGACCCGTTGCTCCCCAAACATACTTTTGTCCAAGTTGTTCTTTTGCATACTTCTCAACTTTTTGGGTAACAGAGATGATTTTTTTCTGTTTAATGTCTTTTTTAATTTGTTTATGAATTTTTTCTTTGACTGTAGTTTTATTTAGAGCTACTTTAACTATTTTTTTATTTTTTGGAACTTTTTTCTTATCTTTTTTACTATTTTCTTTAATTATAGTTATAGTATTTGTTTTTGATTCTTGAAGAATTTTTTGAGTTAGATTCTCAATCTTATTTAAAGCTACTTTAACTACTTTTTGATTTTTTATAGATTTAATATTTCTCTTCTTTCCTATCTTTTTGGTTTTATTATTTATAGCTATTATGTTCTCTTTTTTACTATCCTCTTTGACTATAGTTATAGTATTAATTTTAGATTTTTTAAGAATTTGTTGAGCTAGATTTTCAATATTTTTATCATCGACTATTTTAAGAACTTTTTGACCTATATGTTCAACAGTTTTTTTATCCCATACTGTGTACTCTTTTGATTGGGGTAGTTTTTTTGAACCTTCAACTATCTCTTTTATTGAGTCATTAATGAGTACTTTTAGTTCAGAATCTAAACAATCATCTATCTCTAAAGGTGTTTTTTTCTCTATTTTGGGTGGTGGTTTAGAAACTATAGAGCCTTTATTATTAATAAATTTCATATATCCTATCCCAAGAAGTTGAAACAAAACAGTGATTAATAGTATATATATTATTCGATTCATCACTTCTCCTTTTAAAAAGTAATAAAAACCAAAACAGACTTTAATTAATAGTACTAGATTAAAGCTTTTATACATATTAATAGATAAAAATATATATAGAAACAACAAGCTATTTGAGAGATTTGGCTATAATTCCAAAAATTTTTTAAGGGTTATATATGAGAGCATTACTAAGTGTAAGTGACAAGAGTGGTATTGTTGAGTTCGCACAAGGACTAGAGAAGATGGGTTGGGAGATTATCTCAACAGGTGGAACATTTAAAAAACTCTCCGAAGCAGGTGTAAAGGTTATAGAGATAGATGAGGTAACCAAGTTTCCAGAGTGCTTTGAAGGACGAGTAAAGACACTTAATCCTTATGTTCATGGTGGAATTTTACATAAACGTGGTGATGAAGCTCATATAGCTCAAGCAAAAGAGTTAGGAGTAGAGGGAATTGACCTTGTTTGTGTTAACCTCTACCCATTTAAAGAGACTATTGAACGTACAGAAGATTTTGATGAGATTATTGAAAATATAGATATTGGTGG
>JALVXC010000151.1 GCA_027038275.1 Campylobacteraceae bacterium
GTTGTCTCAAAAATCTCTTGGGTAAGTTTTTTAGTTGAACAAGGCTCTTTTGATAATCTCTCTATTATATATAGTAATCGTTCCTGTGTAGTCATCTGTTATTTTAGCTGTTTTTTTGTTAAAGTATCAACAGCTAATTAGTTAACTATTTATAGTTCTATAACTTTGAGATAACAAAAGAGACATTAACAACATCATCTTTCGCTTTAAACTTTAACTCTCCCTCTATTTGAACATAGTAACGCAAAGAGAGAGTATCTATGAAGTTATGAAAGTTTTTTAAATCTTCTTTATTTATCTCAATATTGATACTATATCTATTTTCATCAAGCTTTTCTACAGTAACTTTTTTAAAAATTTTCTCTGTACTCTTTTGAAATAGCTCTTGACTAAATGGTTGAGTTTGACTATCTACACCGTATTTTGAGGATATTTTTGCAATCTCCTGTTGACTACCTTTATAGTGCTCCATATCTGAATAATAAGATACCATAGAAGGGATAACCCATAAAATAAATAGTAGTAGTGCTAACAGATATAGAACCTTTGTGACTATTGATTGATTTTTAAAATTTTCTAACATTGAACACTCCTATTATACTTTTGATTTAAATGAGAACTCTGTCATAAAATTCTCTAATGGCTTAATAACAAATTCACCATTAGGAAATCGTTCATCTAGTGAATTTCTTAGAGGCTCAATACCCCACACTACCCCTTTTAACTCAATATCTTCTGTAGAGATAGTAGCCGATTGAAGTTCAGCATTTTTACCCATTGCACCAAAGACATCTTTTGAGGTCATTGAGAGTAGTGTAGCGTTACTCTGTGCTAATGACTGCGAAGAGAGAAGATTCATCTTATTGTCTAAAGCTCTATCTTGCATGGTAAAGTACCCTCCTGCTACTAAAACAAAAAGTAAGGGAATAAAAGAGAACAGTGAGACAGGAACTTTTTTATCTAAGACCCCTTCACTGCTAAAAGTTGATTTTGCTCTATCTACAAAAGAGGCTTTAGATGGCTCGACAGTTGTTTTACTATCAGCAGGAGAGCTTAAACGAATATCATCAAGGCTATTTAGAGCAATATCTTCTAAACTCTCCTTAGGTTGAGGAAGAGGTATCTCTTTTTTCTCATCTTTTGCTCTCTCTTGTGGTTGTGCAACAGATAGATAAGATTTAATAAAACTACTCATAAAATAACTCTGCTCTGAACCCATGTGATGTAGAAGATAGTGAATTGTCTTTTGAGTAGGGATAATACGCATTGATAACTCTTCACGCAAAACTTTTAGTAGTTTAGGAGAGTCATCATTGACCAACATCTCAACTTGGTCTGCAAACTTATATGCGATTTTATAGTAAGCTGTCATACTTTTAGAGACTCTATTTGCAATCTGCTTCTCAGTTAAACCACGTGTTCCAATAATCCAACTCTGTTTAACCTTATCTGCCGTTGCAAACATAATATAGAGTTTACGGTCAAAAAGTCCAATAAGTAGTGTTAATTTATCTTTATCTAGCTTCTCTTTGTACTCCTCATAAAGGAGAGCAAAAGGAGAGAAATAGAGTGTAACAGGTAGATTTCCAATATCTATCTTATCTTGAATTACATAGTTCTCTTTATAAATTTTTGCACACGCTTTATTTGGGTCCTCTTTATCTTTAACTACTTGATTAAAAGTAAGAGAGAGAGAGATTACCTGATGTTTAGGATATTCTTTTTGTAACTGACGTATTCTCTCTATAAACTTCTCTTTTTCACTCTCATGAAACTGCTCAATCTCTTTTGGAATAAAACCATCTTCTGTCTGAATTGCATAATTTAAATAGTAGAACTCTCTCTCTTTATAGTGGGTAATAGTTACATACGGTTGTTTTCGCATTGTTTCTCCTAGCTTATATCTTATTATTTGTCTATTTTGGTGCATAAGGGGTGAGCCTTTGCATACTCATTTAGCTTTTTACTGTTGCCTAGTTGTGTATAGATTTGAGTAGAGACCATTGAACTGTGCCCCAACAACTCACTTACATCTGAGATTCTAGCTCCATGTTGAAGCAGATGTGTAGCAAAAGAGTGACGAAGCTGATGAGGAGTTGCTTTTATGCCACTCTTTTTAAAAAGCTTTGTAAATATGTAGCGTATTTGACTACTCTTCATCGCTTCTCCATCTTTTTCAAGCAAAAACTCCTTTGGACTCTCTTGCTCTATATAGGATTTTATCTGCTCATAGATTGGTTCTAAAAGAGGTATTTCTCTAGTTTTATTACCTTTTCCATGTACCAAAACCCACTCTCTTGAAATATCTGAAATCTTCAAACCTGAAAGTTCAGAGATACGTAACCCTAATCCATAAAGTAGAGTTACAATCAATGACTCTTTTCGATTAGCACTATTTAGTATCTCATCAATAATATTCTTATCAAGAGGTTTAGGCAGAGTCTTTGGAACTTTAATGACTGAATCTCCAATGAGTCTAATATCAATCTCTTTCTGCTCTCTCATAAATTTTATAAAAGAGCGAACAGCTGACAACTTTTTCGAGATAGTTTTTTTAGAATTATTAATATTTTTTATTCGTAATGGGGTAATATCTAAAGTTATCTTCCCCTCCTCTTCAAAGTATTGACTAACTTCTAATACTTCATCTAAGGCATTTCTATAGGTTAAAATAGAGCTTGAGGTGTAGCCTCTAACCTTTTCTATGTAATATAAAAAACTATTAATATTTTCTTTTAAACTAATCATTCAAAATTATAACAGACCTTTCATAATTAACAGCTTATGTTGTTTTTTATTTTTTTTTATTTTTTATCCAAAAATTATAAATATATTTTTTAAAAAATATTTTAAATAATAGTAATATAAATCTTTAATTTTGCTTTAAGAATATCAAGTTCTAAAAAATTTCTATCTTGCCTACATAGTATATGTTAACATCTGTTTTTTTAAATAGTTTTTAGCCTCTTCTCTATCCATCTGTGAAACATCTAATATCTGATGGTAAATATCTAAAGAGGTAAACGGTTTAGGAATTACAAATCTATCCCAACTATTTAATTGCCAATATGATTTAGCTTGAAAATTAGCAACCATTAGAGGAAGATTTGCTCGTTGAGCTAAAGCTACTGCACCATCGCTCATACTGTGTCTAGGACCTCTAGGGCCATCTGGAGTTACCATAACAGAGTAGCCCTCTTTAAGTGACTTAATAGCTGATAGTAGTACAGCTTTTGCTCCCTTTTTAGAAGAGCCTCTTAGAGCAACGATATTGAAAAAAGATAGTGTTTTAGCAATAAGGTCACCATCATGATGTTGAGAGATAATTGCTGATGTTTTTTGAGATTTACGTAGAGTTCTATATACCATAGGAGATACAAAAAGCTCTCCATGCCAAGCAATTGCCATACATTGACCCTCAATTGGTTCATCTATAAAGTGGTAATTTTTTCTGTAGGTTAACCAAAAGAGTCTCATAAAAAAGAAGATAAGAGGAGGAATAACAATAACCCCCAATTTACGAAGTAGCTCCTTTTTCGTAAAAGGGATTAGTTGCACACTACACCCTCTAAAGCTCCTCGTGAGACTTTGGTTACCTTAACATCTACAATCTCTCCAAGAAGCTCTTCACTACCCTCTACAAAAAAGAGTTTTCCATCATCAGAACGACCAGAGACTCTTCCTCCTGCTTTTAGCTCATCAAAATAGACTTTATGAACTCTACCCATCTGTGAGTTCATAATCTCATCTAAAATCTCTGTATGTCTAGCTTGAAGTCTAGTTAATCTTGCTCCTGCAATATCATCAGAGATTTGATTTTTAAACTCTGCCGCTGCTGTGTGAGGTCGTGGGGAGTACTTAAATGAGAAGAGTTGCTCAAAGCGTACCTTCTCAAGTACCTCCATAGTATCTTCAAAATCCTCCTCACTCTCTCCAGGGAAACCTACAATAATATCTGTAGATATAGAAGCCTCTGGGCAGAGTTTTCGTATCTTTTCGCAACGGTTTAAGAACCACTCTTTTGAGTAGCCTCTCTTCATTGCCTTTAACAAAGAGGTAGAACCAGACTGTAGTGGAACATGAATCTGTTTACATATTTTAGGATTGTTAGCAAACTCCTCTAAGAACTCATCGTCCATGTGTAGTGGGTGAGGAGAAGTAAAGCGAATACGCTCTAAACCATCTATTTTAGAGATTTTTTGCAACAAGCCTGTAAAGTTAAGGTTCTCATCATTGGCTGTAAAGTGTTTACCATAGTTATTAACATTTTGACCAAGAAGCATCACCTCTTTTGCACCACTCTTAACAGCTTTAGTAATCTCACCAACAATTAAGTCAGAAGGAATAGATACTTCATCTCCTCGTGTTGCAGGGACAATACAGTATGTACAAGACTTATCGCAACCCATGGAGATATTGACCATTGATTTAAATGGATTAGTTCGATACTCACCAAAAGCATAACTACTATCATCATGGTTAATATCTATCTCGACAGCGTGTCTATCATCAAGTATTTTTGTAATCTTGGAGATATTTCTAGCACCTAAAACAAAGTCCACAACAGGAGCTCTTTTAATAATCTCTTTACCTAAATGCGAAGCTGTACAACCTGCTACACCAATCTTTGCACTATCTTTTTTATATTTATTAAAGAGTCCAATTTCAGAAAAAAGTTTAGATACAGGCTTCTCTCTAACAGAACAAGTATTTATAATAATTAAATCAGCATCACCTAACTCTTCGGTTAACTCGTAGGGTTCTTTTGTATTAAGCTCTGCTATCATATGTTCGCTATCACGAACATTCATAGCACAACCTAAAGTTTCTATATATAGCTTTTTCATCAATAGTTATTTTACAATATGTACCTCATAAAGATACTCATCATCATTAAGTCCAAATTTTACCTCTCTCATATAGACAGAGTAAGTTTTCTCTTCAAAATGCTCAATTAACGCTTTTAAATCTTTATGCGAATTCTCTTTATCAAAATAAAAAATAGATTTTTTCTCTAAATCTTCTTCAAGTTTATCTAGCTCTATAGTTTTAGGCTTCGCTGATATGGTTGTTCTTGCCAATTTCAATTTCATTCAAAATCCTTGGTTATATTTCTTATGTTATTTATTCTACATAATTTAATATGTTGTATTTTATTATTAAATTATACCTCTTTTCCTTAAAGGTTAGTTTAGATATAATACAACTCTTCAAACAACGGAAAAAATCACACGAAATAGTAACGCATTATTAAGTTTTCTCTTTGTGATTATATTGTGATTAAATTAATTATGGTTTGAAATAGTGTATAAGGATTAAAATATGGAAAAAATTGTAGATATAATTGAGGCAATGGCACACGAAAAGAACATCTCACTTGAATCGGCTGTTGATGCGTTTAAAGAGGCACTTATTAAAACAGCAAAGAGATGTACCTCTGCTACCTCTGAATTTGAAGCAATGGTAGATATGGACAGAAAAGATTATACCGTTGAGCAGGTTGTTACAATAGTCAAAGATGACGATGAACGCCTACAGAGTGAGCCTGATGCTGTTATGAGCCTCTCTGAAGCCCAAGAGGAGTATGGTTCAGACTTAGAGCTTGGAGACCAACTTCGCTCCCCTTTTGTTCTTGAAAATTATGGACGTACTGCTTCATTTAACCTCTTTAAAGAGCTACAATACCATGTACAACGACAAGTAGAACAAGACCTTTTTGAAAAGTATAAAGAGAAGGTAAACACTATTATGATAGGTGTGGTCAATCGTGTTGATGACAAAGAGAATACCTTTATTGAGATTGGTGAACTTAAAGGTCTACTCTCTCAACGCAATCGTATTAAGGGAGAAAAGTTTAAAAAGGGTGATACAGTAAAAGCACTTTTACGCTACGTAAGTATTGACCCCGAGATGGGAATGTTTTTAGAACTCACAAGAACCTCACCTAAATTTTTAGAGAAATTAATGGCAAAAGAAGTTCCTGAAATTGAAGATGGTTCAGTTCAGATTATGGCTTCTGCTAGAATCCCTGGTCAACGTGCAAAGATAGCTCTTAAGACAGACTTTCCAAATATAGACCCTATTGGTGCAGCTGTTGGTGTTAAAGGGATTAGAATTAACGCTGTAAGTGCAGAGTTAAATGGAGAGAATATTGACTGTGTTGACTACTCCCCTATTCCTGAAGTTTTCATCACTAGAGCTTTATCTCCTGCTATCGCACAGAGTGTTAAAGTAGCCCAAAATGAGAAAAAAGCTATTGTAAATATCACATCTGACCAAAAAGCAAAAGCGATTGGTAAGTCAGGAATTAACATTCGCCTAGCCTCTATGCTAACTGGTTACGCTATAGAACTTAATGAGATTGAGGGTATTACTGACAGAAGAGGCGATAGTTCAGGAAATGCTCCAGAGATTGAGAAAACAACTAGTACAGATGCGTTAGCAGACCTATTTAAATAGGGGCTTATGATGAAAAAATACCTATTTTTAGTAGTTTTTCTATTTAGTGGCTGTACTCAAATTGTTACAGCTCCTATCTCTGTTGCAGGAAGCGTAGCAGGTGCTGCTATTGATGTTACATCTGCAACAGTTCGTGCTGTTGCTGGTGGAGATGATGATTAAGGTGCGATTATTATCGTACACTTAATCAATCAACCCCATCAAAATTTATTTCTCCTCTTTTGTTCTTTTCTTACTTTATGATAAAATGGTTTTAAAAAAGGAAAAAAATGTGCTACATAGAGAAATATATCAATCCTTTTACCGATTACGGTTTTAAAAAAATATTTGGAGATACCGAAAATACAGAGCTTTTAAGAAGTCTAATCAATGATATCTTAGGATTAGATGGCAAAGACAAAATAAAAACAATTATCTTCAAAAATGGAGAGCTACTTCCTGATAGTCCAGAAGATAGAAAAGCAATCTTTGATTTGTACTGTACAGATGAGAAAGGGAGTGAGTTTATAGTAGAGCTTCAAAAAGTTCATCAAAAACATTTTCAAAGTAGAGCATTATACTATGCTACATTTCCAATTCAAGAACAAGCTATTAGAGGAGCATGGGATTTTAGCTTAACGCCTATTTACTTTATTGGACTTCTAAATTTTGAAATAGATAGATTTAAACATAGACCTGAATATCTACATCACGGAAAGATAACTGATATTAATACTAAAGAGATTATGTATGATAAGCTAAATATGATTTATGTAGAGATTCCTAAACTTAAAAAGGATAAAGAGGAGTTAAATTCGCACCTAGAGTGGTGGCTCTATGTTTTTCAGAACCTTAACAGACTACAAGATATTCCTCAAAAACTAAAAGGAGATGTCATCGAAAAAGCTTTTGAAAGAGCAGAGTTTTTAAAGCTTCCAAAAGCTGAACAAGATAAATATCATAAAAATTTAAAAGTCTATAGAGATTTAGTTAATTCATTTGATACAGCTAGAAAAGAGGGATTTGAACGCGGGATTGAGCAAGGGATTGAGCAAGGGATTGAGCAAGGAATCGAAAAGGGTAGACAAAAGGAAAAATTAAATATAGCCAAAAGCCTTTTAGATGTATTGGACTCTGAAACAATAGCTCTAAAAACAGGGCTTAGTGCTGAAGAGGTAGAAGAGTTGAGATATTTTAAGAAGGATTAAATCACAAATAGACCCCACGCCCACAAAGCAAAGTATAGTCGCAATATTGACATAAAGAGACATCATCACAACAGTGGGCTACTACCTCTTTAGTAGCTTTTAGCTCATCAACAATCTCATATAGAAGCTCTGTCTTCTCTTCAAGAGCTGTTATTTCGGTAGTTTTTCCATTAAATATCTCAACAAATGCTAACTTTAAATCTT
>JALVXC010000152.1 GCA_027038275.1 Campylobacteraceae bacterium
CAACTCTACGCAATATTGAAGAGACAGCACCATACTTCCACAATGGTAAAGTTTGGAGTCTAAAAGAGGCAGTTCAAGAGATGGGAACTACTCAACTCTCTATGAAAATCTCAGATAGCGATGCTAATAAAATTGTTACATTTTTAAAATCTCTTACAGGTAAAAAACCAAATGTTCAGTATCCTGTTCTTCCTCCAAGTACAGAGAAGACTGCTAAGCCTGATGTAAAATAATCTTCTCTTGACCCAATCTATAGAGTGCAAAGTCGTACTTTATTGGGTCATTTTTATCAAAACTCTTTAGAGTCTGGGTCAACTCCAACACAGCTTTCATATCGTAAGTTTTTCTCTTTAGTAGCCCAAGCTTTTGAGAGACCTTAAAAGTGTGTGTATCTAAAGGCATAAGCAAATCTTTTTTATCTATCTTTGACCACAAACCCATGTCAAGTTCATTTTTTCGTACCATCCAACGCAGATACATCAAATAACGCTTATATGTTCCTGCTCCTGCTAACTTTTTAGGTACTGAACCTACTAAAAACTTATACCCCCTACTCTCATAAGGATAGACCTCTTTTAGATGCTCTATAAAGTTCCACAAACCATCTAAAATATTCTGCTCTTTTTTATACCCCTCATAAAAAATACTCTCTATACTATCAACCTTTTTTAGGCGTTTTAGAGCTATAAAAAGTGTTGAGACATCTTGAGAATTTTGGAAACGATAGTAGTGACCAGATAGTTCTCTCTTAATTTTTTCATCAGAGGCTTCAAGTAAAGAGAAGTCCAAAGAGTCCAAAAATTTAATAATTGCCTTTACATTTCCATAAGCAAACAAAGCACAAATAAGCGAAATAGTCTCATCGTTATACCTTTTTGCAATCAACAGAGGGTCAGGCTTCTCCTTGGTTATCTCATTTGATACATCTCTTTTTTTTACCTCTTGCTCTAAAAGTTCTTTAATCTTCTTCAACTAGGGCTTCTTCCTTTACTTCAATATTTTTAATTTTTGGTATGCCAACTATAACAGAACTCTTATTAGGTTTGTTAATTGCAACACAAATATTCTCTCCTAACTCTCTTTGAAGTGCCATTACTTCACCTTTTGAATAACCCTCTACATATCGAACTTTTTCATGACAACCATCACAAAATCGTCCACCTATCTCCTCTTTCATCTCTTCCCACTTCTTATCTCGTGGGCAAGTTATACCAATATCTTTATATGTAAATAGATTTATTTCCTTATTATAGTTTCTCATTTTTATTTCCTTATGGTCAGGTACTTAAAGTATATGAAATACTATAACATTTTTAAGTTATATATAACTAAAAAAAATAGATTAATAGAGTTTTTTACTAAATTTTTTATGGAATAGATGGAGCATCAACCTCTTCACCTAAAAAAGCATATGCCCTACCCACTCTAGCCACAGGATTAAAGCTTATGGTCGTCTTCTCTCTATCGCTTATCACCTCATCATCTACAAAAATATCTTGCACATTCATCACCAACGGAATGGTCTTCCCTCCACCTAAGTCTATCTCTTGGTTAAAGTCACAAAAGTATGCCACAGGCACACCCTCTATCATAGGTGGATACCCCTCAACTACTTCTTTAGTATCTATATTAAATACCTCTGCCTCACTTAACGATTTATCTAACCCCTTAGAGCTAAAGTGCATCTTCTCCAAATGCTCCTCACTCACCATACAGATAGTACACTTTTTATGTTTACGAATATTTGCCAAGGTATCTTTAGGTGTCCCATCTGCCTTATGTCCCACAGAGATTAAAACCGAAGCAGGTTCAGAAGAGAGTCCTATAAAATAAGAAAATGGAGCAATGTTCACTACCCCCTCATCTTCGGTTACTACCCATGCAATCGGTCTTGGAATGATTGTTTGAGACATTAGTTTGTATTTTTCGTTTAGGTTGTTGTTTTTTAGGTTGAATACCATTTTTTTAGTTCCTTATAATTTTATGTTTTATTAATCGCAGGTAAAGCACTCTGCTTTAAATCCCAAATCACATCTTTTAGATAGAGTTTTTTTTCAAGAGGTTTAGGAAACTCAAACTCAATGCCTAAATCTTCTCTAAAGCCTATAAAAAAGATTCGTTTTCTATCTTGTGGCACACCATAATCATGAGCATTCATAAGTTGAAATGAGAGCTTGTATCCACTCTGTTTAAAGTGATTCTTAATATTATCCAACGCTTCACCATGACGACTTGCCAACATACCCGATACATTTTCAGCCAAGAAAAAAAGAGGTTTTTTATCTCTCAAAACCCTTATAAACTCAAAAAAGAGTTGCCCTCTATGGTCATCTATGCCCCTAGATTTACCTGCCTCACTCCAACTCTGACAAGGAGGCCCACCAATAAGCCCTAAAGTTTGGGGTATCTCATCTGATGGAATTTGGGTTATGCTTCTTCTGTCTAAAAATGTTTCCCAAATATTTTTGTCATACTCATTTGCCCAAATGGTTTTGAAACCTGCTTGTTTGAAGCCAAGGTCTAAACCTCCTGCTCCTGAGAATAGGGAGATTATTTTCACTCAAACAACCTAACAAATATTTTGCATATTTAAGTTATCAAATCCTTCATACTTCTGAAAAGACAAAAGATATAAACTTTTTAATATATTCTCATCAACCTCTTTTAGCTCTTTAAAAACACTGTTTTCTATACCCTCTTGCTCTATATTAGATAATACATCATCTATCACTCTAGGTAAAACTTCAACAAGTTGTTTAAATGCCTCTTTTTCTCCTGTTACGATTTCATAAAATTTATCTATAGATACTCTTCTAATCCTCTTATTTGACATTTTTTTCTTATTTAGAGTAACAGACCACTCTATATTTTGACTATTTTTTGCAATAACCTCTACAAGCATACAGATAGCCTTATCATCTTGAAGTAGTTTGTTTTGCATCATCATATATGTGGCACTACTTGATTTTGAGTTCATTGTATTGTGCTTATTTTTCATCTCAACATAGATTCTATCCTCTTCATTTTCAATATCAAATCCCTCATCAGGCACAATCCATTTGGATTTTTGACTCTCTTTGTGAACAATATATTTAAAGAAGTTTTGTTGAAAATATCCCAAAACATTACTATTGGATTTGTCTAATTGTCTCACTATTTCAGCATTAACAATCTCTTCAACAGTTTTTTTATATACTTTAGCATCAAAAGTCAGTTTGATTGGGTCTATCAAATTGCTGTTAAACTTTTTTAGATTCATGGTGAAACTATATTTTTCAATAGTCTCTTTCACATGATTATATAAATCTTCATCACTAATAAAACCTAAATTGTACTTTTTCACTTACTTCTCCAATTTATCTAAATATTTTTTGATTGCCAATCCAACCTCTTTAGCCAAATTTACAGGTACAGCATTGCCAATCTGTTTATACTGTTCTGCCATTGAACCCTCAAAGACCCATTCATCAGGAAAAGATTGAATTCGTGCATTTTCTCTTACAGAAAAAGGTCTTAACTCATCAGGGTGACATCTCTCTGTCTGTTTTTGAGCAGGGGTACATAACACTGTTAACCCTGCTTCATCCCAAGACAATCTTCTTGCAATCCCAGTTCTACCACCACCCATAAAATAAGTACTTTTCATATAATCTCTAGCCACATCATCAGGCAAATCACGCCAACAACCACCTGCTTTTACATACTTTAAAACAGCTTTTTTCTTATCATTATAAACAGCACAAGGCGAAGGTGGAACATCTTGTAAAATATCTTTTAGAACTAGCTTTTTATCATGAGGTTTAGGAAAAGTAAAATCTTCTCCTACTTGCTCTCTTATATCTTTTCTGATACCTATAATAATAATTCTTTGTCTCTTTTGAGCCACAGAATAATCTACAGAATTAAGAACTTTATATTGAACAACATAGCCAACCTCTTCAAAAACTTTTATCATTGTTTTTAGAGTCTGTCCTTTATCATGAGAAACCAAACCTTTTACATTTTCAGCAAAAAACATTTTAGGTTTTAACTCTTCTAAAATTTTAGCAAAATCATAAAAAAGTGTTCCCCGTATATCTTCCATACCTTGCCTGTTTCCTGCATAAGAGAAAGATTGACAAGGATACCCACCAGAGAGTAAATCTATCTCTCTATTATCTTGTAGATATTTTCTAATACCCTCTTGTGAGATTTTTTGAATATCTCCCTCTATCACATTCCATTTAGGGCGATTGGTTTTAAGTGTTTTAACAGCCCATTTATTGATTTCAACTATTGCTTCTGTCTTAAATCCTGCTTTTTCTAACCCCAAAGCTAAACCACCTGCTCCTGCAAAGAGTTCTACTACAGTATAATAATCTACATTTACTTTTTCAAAGTTACTAATAATACTCTCCTTAATATATCTATATACATTTAATAAAATTTTACCAAAAAAACCAAAGATAACCTACAGATATGTCAAATTGTCATCATTGTTAGATATAATCACAAAATAATTAATAAGCTCCAAGGATTTCAAATGGCACTAGTAGGTCTCTTCAATATCTCAAAAAACTACGACGTAAAACAGCTCCTAAAAGGGGTAGATTTTCAGCTCAATGAGGGTGAGCGTGTGGCGATTGTTGGGCAAAATGGTTGTGGGAAATCTACACTTATGAAGATTTTAGCTGGTAGTGTAGAGGCAGATGAGGGAAAACGTGTTGCAGACAGAAGTATTATTATTGATTCGCTTGACCAAAACCCTCGTTTTAAAGAGGGGTTAAATGTTCGTGATGCGATTGAGAATGAACTAACCGAGCTTAAAGAGGCAAAAGAGCGTTATGAGGAGCTAACTCTGCTTCTTAGTGAAGATTTTGAAAACAAAAAACTACTTGAAGAACATGCCAAAATAACCAACTACCTTGACCACCACAACGCTTGGAACTTAGATGACAAAGTAGAACGTGTGCTTCAAGAGTTTAAACTCAAAGAGTATGAGTATCGAGATGTTAACCTGCTCTCTGGTGGAGAACAGCGTCGTGTTGCTTTGGCTTCGTTAATTTTGAAAAAGCCTGATGTCTTGTTACTTGATGAACCTACCAATCACCTAGATGTCTATATGGTGGAGTTTTTAGAAGAGATTTTGCTAAAAGAGAAGTTTACACTACTTCTTATCTCTCACGATAGACACTTTATTAACTCCATTGCTACACGTATTGTTGAGGTTGAAAATATGAATATTGTCTCTTATGATGGTGGATATGATAACTACTTGGTGCTTAAAGAGGAGCGTATGAAGAGTTTAGCTAAAAGCTACGATACACTGGTGCGTTTTCTCAAAAAAGAGGAGGAGTGGCTACGACGTGGGGTTAAAGCACGGCTTACTAGAAACCAAGGGCGAAAAGCTAGAGTCTTTGAGCTACGAGAGAAGGCTAAAAAAGACCCCACACTTATTCGTAAAATGAAGATTGAACTTGAACGAGAGAAGAAGAGCTTTAACCGTGGTGAAGAGAAAGGGAAAAATAGAAAAAAGATGCTCTTTGACATTGAAGATTTACACTTCTCTATTGGGGGTAAAGATTTAATTCAGGGCTTTACAACTCGTATTTTACAGCGAGATAGAATCGCCATTGTAGGACATAATGGTTCAGGGAAATCGACTCTACTTAAACTACTTTTAGGGCGACTCAAACCCAACAGAGGTGTTATAGAGAGGGGTGACTTTAAGATTGGTTACTTTGACCAACACCGTGAGATGTTAGATGACAATAAAAATATTTTAGATACATTCTGCCCTGATGGTGGAGATATTGTTGATGTAATGGGTAAAAATATGCACGTCTTTGCCTATATGAAGTCATTTCTTTTTCCTGAAGAGTATATGATGAAAAAAGTAGGAATGCTAAGTGGTGGAGAGAAAAACCGTGTGGCTTTGGCACTCCTTTTTACTAAAAAGGTTGACTGTTTAATTTTAGATGAGCCTACTAATGACTTGGATATTCAGACCATTAATATCTTAGAAGAGAAGCTTCTTAATTTCCCTGGGGCATTAATCTTTGTAAGTCATGACCGTTATTTTGTTGACAAGATTGCTACTAAACTTATTGTTTTTAAGGGTAATGGAGTAGTCGAGGAGTCATTTCAAGAGTATAGTGAGTACCTAGAGATTGAGAAAAATATTAATGAACTCTACGAGATAGAGAAAGAGGTAAAACAAAAACCCGTAGGGGTTGACCAACGTGTCAACCCACCAAAACCAAAAAAACAGACCAAACTAAGCTACAAAGACCAACGAGACTTAGAGCGTCTACCTGACCTCATAGAAAAATTAGAGGCAAAAATAGATGAGATAAACGCCTGTCTTGCTAATCCTACTTGTTATGAAGAGAAAGGGCTAGTTAAAGTAGCAGATGAGCTTAAGAGAGTGGAAGAGGAGTATGAAAAAATGAGTGAGCGATATTTAGAGGTATTGGAGCTTGAAGAGGAGCTATCATCATATTGATGACCTCCTATAGACAAATGACTGCTGAATTAAAAAAGTAAGTAGTAGAGTTGCCAAAAACTCATACCCTATTGTCCAAAAAAAAAGAAACCCATTAATATTAGCATCAAAACATCTCATATCTAAACGAGTAATAAGTGAAAAGATTATACCAACGCTATATGGAATAAAAATAAAAAGTATAAAAAGTATAATCTCTTGCAATCCCTCTGGCAAGTCTAAAATTTGATTTAGATTGATTTTTTTTGAAAAATAGCTCTCTTTAATCTCTTTTTTTTGTTTTGCCTCTAGCCTCTTTTTACGTTTTAATATACGCTCTTCATCAAAACTTCTTTTAACAGTTGTTAAATATGGGTCATGGTGATTATCCACAATAAAGTTCCTTAATTATTTTTTGTATTTATATTATACTATAATAAAATAAGTATAAAATAAGTTTTATCGTAAAATAACACATTATTAGATAAAATCTTTTCAAAAAAACTATTAGGCTCTTTATTTTGAAAACATTAACAATTATAGATACATTTGGCTTCTTTTTCCGTTCTTACTTTGCTCTCCCTCCTCTTAGAAACTCTGATGGTTTTCCTACAGGGCTACTTACAGGTTTTATTAACCTCATCGACTCACTTCATCGTGACCATGCAACTGACTATATTGTCTTTGCTTTGGACTCAAAAGGAGATACTTTTAGAAATGAGATTTATCCTGAGTATAAAGCCAACAGAGATGAAGCACCCCAAGACTTAAAAAAACAACTTCCTATTGCCATTGAGTGGATAAGAGAGATGGGTTTTGCACACCTTGCTAAAGATGGGTATGAGGCAGATGATATTATTGCTACTCTTGCAAAATATGGGAAAGAGCAAGGTCTAAAAGTTAAGATTATCTCTCATGACAAAGATTTGTATCAGATGATAGATGATAACAGAGTAGTTATGTATGACTCTATTAAGAGAAAAGAGATTAATGAAAAAGAGTGTTTTGAGAAGTTTGGAGTCTACCCAAAAGACTTTATTAACTTCCAAGCTATTTTGGGTGATAGTTCAGACAATGTTCCAGGGGTTAAAGGTATTGGGAAAGTTGGGGCTTCTAAACTTATTAACAAATATCACACTTTAGAGAATATCTATGCAGATATTGAAAATGCAGGAACTCCTAATATTCAGAAGAAACTCCTAGAGGGTAAAGAGAACGCCTTTCTCTCTCGAGAGCTTGTGACTATGAGAACCGATGTCTTTAAAGATTTTGACCTAGAGAGTTTTAGATTTGAAGATAAAAATTATCTTACTTGCCTTATTGATGAGTTTGAACACTATGAGATGAAACGAGCAATAGAGAAAGCAA
>JALVXC010000153.1 GCA_027038275.1 Campylobacteraceae bacterium
GGTATGGCAACATCAAGCATTAGTTCAGGCTCAGTTATGTTTACCTTTTGGATGTTTGCACTGCTCTTTACTGGATTACTTATTGCAGAGGTTAAAATTATGACAACCCAAATAAAAATTGGACCAAAGGAGGAGAGTCATGTTTAGTACCCTAACATACTTACAACTACAAGAGTATTGGTGGTTTATTGTCGCTCTATTGGCTGGACTGTTTGTCTTTATGAGCTTTGTTCAAGGAGGACAAACTCTCTTATGGTCTATTGGTAAAAACCAAGAACAACGTGATGTCATTGTCAATCTACTTGGAAGAAAATGGGAGCTTACCTTTACTACTCTTGTCATGTTTGGAGGAGCTTTATTTGCAGCATTTCCTCTCTTTTATGCTACAAGTTTTGGAGGTGCTTACTATGTTTGGATGGCTATTCTTTTCTGTTTTATTATTCAAGCTGTAGCCTATGAGTATCGTAGTAAAAAGAACAACTTTTTTGGAAAAAGAACCTATGAACTCTTTCTGTTTATAAATGGTAGTGTTGGTATTTTCCTTATTGGTGTAGCTCTAGCAACACTCTTTACAGGAGGAAACTTTGTTGTTAACAACATGCATCTTTCACACTGGACACTACCAACTTATGGACTTGAAGCACTCTTAAATCCATTTAATATTGCCTTTGGATTTATGCTTCTGTTTCTATCCCGTCTCTTAGCAACCCTCTACTTTATAAATGCTATTGAGAACAAAGATATAGTTGCACATTCACGCTTAACATTAAAATATGAAACCGTTATTTTTCTATTACTCTTCCTATTTGTTATAGGAAGTATTTTAACGATGAAAGGTTATAGTTATAATCCTGAGAGTTTAGTGGTTTCTGCTGAACCTATAAAATTTTGGCATAACTTTTTAGCTCTACCTATAGTATCTGGAAGCTTTTTACTAGGTACTATTTTAGTACTTATTGGTGCAGGGTTAGGTATCTTTTCTAAAAGTGACAAAGGCTTTTGGAGTGCTGGAGTAGGAACTGTACTTGTTGTTACCTCACTCTTTTTAATCTTAGGGTACAATAACACAGTATTTTATCCATCAATGGCAAATATACAAAGTTCACTAACCATACAAAATAGTTCAGGTAGTTACTACACACTTAAAACAATGGCGTATGTCTCACTACTTGTACCCTTTGTTTTAGCCTATATTACTATAGTATGGAGAGTAATGAACCGTAAAAAAATAAGTGTGGACGAAGTTAAAAACAATCCACATCACTACTAAAAAGGAGAAGAGATGGAAGCGTATAGTGATGCTATAATTTGGTATGCAACATGGCCTGTATTAATCTATATTTGCTATAGATTTGTCTTGTTAAACCTTAAACACCATGCAAAAATGGAGCGTTTTGAGATGCTTGAAGAACGATTTGGTAAAGAGATTCCTCATCAAGATTGTGAAAATTTTTAAAAAAAGGTTAAAATGGAAGATTTAATAAACCTACTATCAGAGTATGGACTTTGGATAGTCTTTTTTGGAATGATTGTTGAGGGAACAGCTGTTATTTTACTTTCAGGTGTCTTATGCCATTTAGGTGTACTACCTTGTGAAGAGACTTTAATTGTTGCTATTTTAGGAGCTATTGCAGGTGACCAAATGTGGTTTTATATAGGAAGAAACTATGCACATAGTGTTTTATCTAAATTTC
>JALVXC010000154.1 GCA_027038275.1 Campylobacteraceae bacterium
ATATACTCTTCATATTCACTAAAAAGATATATTCCACAACACTCATCACTAAATCTATCAACTTTTTTACTATATGGAAGATTAAATATAAAAAATTGCATATAAAAGTTAAGTTTTGATTTTTCTATCTCTTTTTGGGCAAAATTTTCTATCCCATTTAGTTCTTTTAATCTCTCCCAAATATTCCAACCATCTAAATAGCCATCTTTTACAAGCTCTTTATCAAAAAGCTTTATAAACTCTTTATCAATTTTTAACTTATATGGAAAAAAGAGAGTTATCCCACTTGATTTGATTAATTGCATCTTTTTATAAATCTTTTTAAACTTCAACCTTTGTAAAAGATTTAAAAACTCTTTTTTATTAGTTTGCAATCCTTCAAATTTATCTTTTTTGCTCTCCAGTCTTTTTAAAACTACTTCATAACATCTTTCAAAATCTTTTTGCAAAAAATTATCTCTAACTTCTATATTTTGCAAATTAACTTCAAGTCTATTATCGCCTCTATAGATATCTTCGGTTTTATCAAAATTAAAAAAGTAAGCTTTTCCAACACCTAGGGCATTTCTGTTTATCCGTCCTAAAAATTGCTCATCACTATCAAAAGTAGAGATATCCTTAAGCCCAAGTTCCATATCTATATCAACTCCAGCCTCAATAACCTGAGTTGCTACAATAATTATTTTTTTAGCTTCTTTTGTTCGTCTAATAACTTTTTCTCTATAGAGTCTATTGTCATCTCCACTTAACTCATACACCTCATATTCATCTAAATCTTTGATATACTCATAAAACTCTCTTGCACTGCTTTTTTTGATAAACTCTATTAAAACCTTGTTTGCCTCTAAAGCCTTTTGCTTTAAAATCTCAAAATCCACCTCTTTATCTAAAAGAGAAAAATCCACCTCAACCCTCTCTTTAAAAAGTGGATTAGTAAAATACCTTTTGCTATCAAGCAGTTCTACAAATCTTTCTTTTTTCTTTAAAAGTCTATCAATTTTTGGTAATGTTGCACTCATTATAATGATTTTGAGATTTAAAAGTTTGGAAAATGAGTTAAAAAACTCAACCATATACCACCAAAGATTATTGTCATAACTTTGAATTTCATCTAAAATAATCACACTTCCATAAAGCTGCCAAAGTGCAAAATTAGCTTCTTTTCCTATGCCAAAAAGTATCTCAAACAAATTCACATGAGTAGTTAATATCAATTCATAATGGTAAAAAAGACGGTTTAGATAGATTTTTTCATACTGTTTTGGGTCATCCTCTTCATCACCTTTAATAGGTGTGATAGAGTTTATCACTGAAAAATCAAGTGAGTTAAAAATTTCTGCTATTTTATCTTTTGTCTGCTCTACAAGTGTATTAAACGGAAAAATATAAAAAATCTTTTTTGGATTTAGCTGTAAGGCAAGATTAAGTGATATAAGAGTCTTTCCTGCTCCAGTTGGAGCTTGAAGATAAAAAATATTTTTCGATTTATCAAGATTACTTTCAGCTTCCAAAAACATCTTACTTCTTAGCTTATCAATAGGCTTTTGATAATTTGAGGCTCTGATATTTTTTACTATCTCAAAATCTTCAAACTCCTCTTTTGCTTTTTTGACATCCAACAAACCAAAACTATCCACCTTTAAACCAGCCATATACTCTAAAGTGGCATAATAATCAGCAC
>JALVXC010000155.1 GCA_027038275.1 Campylobacteraceae bacterium
CACCCTATGCTTTTTGGTCTTACACTTCTACCACTTGGTTGGGCATTGCTTTTGGGTATGCCAACTTTTATTACTCTTATTGCTCCTTTGGAGATGATTTTTATTGTTTTTATGGTAATAGTTTTTGAGGAGATGGAGGTCAAAAGAAAGTTTGGTAAAGAGTATGAAATCTATTCTCAAAATGTTCCTATGGTCTCTTTTCGGCGTAGATGTTTAAGAAAGCTTTTTAGGAGATAGTAGGTGTGTCTCTCCCATAAGAAGTTGGGAGAGTAAAGAAGAATAAGTAGTTTACTCTCTATTTTTAAAATAGTGAAACATACTAATCTCACCAAAGAATGGTCCAAAGAGGTTAAGTACAGGTATAAAGTTAAAAAGAACAGTAACAAAACTAATAGACCATAGAGCTAATCTATGCTCTTTGAGTTTCTCTTTTGTAACTTTTGATGAGGTTAAAGTTAGAGCATCGTAACCCATAGTATCTTTAATAAGCCATAGCCATAGAGCAATCTGTGTGAAGATATTGACTACAGGAATAAAGAGTAGAGGAAATGCTACAATAGATAGAGCTAAAAAGATAAGGCTATCTTTTAGTGTATATCCAACAGAAGAGAATAGATTGTCTCGTTTTACTTCACTCTCTTTAAAGTATTTCTTCTCCACAGCTATAAGTAGAGGTTCACTAAAGAGACTAGCTACAAATACCATACTAACAATAATAGCATTATAGATAATATAGAAGCCAATCAAAAATGCAATTCCCTTTTCAATAGTCTCAAATGGAAGCCATGTAAGAAGCTTTAGAAACTCCTGATAGATATAGTCACCCTTAACAAACCAAACAGCACTCCAAAAGAGTGTACTTCCTAGTGCAACCCACAATGAAAATGCACTATATTTCTCTTTTGAGACTACTCTTAAAATAAGATTTCCTGCAAAGACAAATATTAATGCAAATGTTAATAAAATAAGTTGAAGCCACAAAAAGGTAGAGAGCATCCAAGCACCATTTGAGCGAACCATTGAAAAAGGTATCCAACCTAAGATATGACTACTAAGTGCAATGAGGTTATCCCAAAAGAGAACACCTACTCCAATCCATATTGCAGAGATAATTGTTCCACTAATAAGAGCATACTTCATGGTGTTCCATGTTAAAATCTCTTTAAAGCCAAAGATGATGGCGTGTATGATATTTTTCATATATCTTCCTTTCTTTTGTTAAGTTTTTTCTTATATTTATAGAGTGACATTATAGCTACAATAATGACAAGAAGGAGCATAAAGTGTTCAATTTTACTAATTTGGGTTGTAATATTTTTTAAACTACTACTCAGCATATAACCGAGGGTAAGACCAACCATAGAAGCCAAAGAAGTTCCAATGGCATCAAATAGGGTAAACTTTTTATATGAATAGCGTTGTATGCCTAAAACAAGAGGAATAGCAATAGCTCCACCATATATGAAGCGTGAACTCATAGCTAACCATTTAGCTTTAGTCTCTACTTTACTTTTTAAGGCATCAACTTTCTCTTTCAATAGAGGAAATTTAGATAAAACACTATGTGCATAGTTTCTTCCTATATAAAACCACATTTGGTCACCTGCAATAGCTCCTAAAATAGCAACAATTAAAGTCTCTTCACAAGGTAGTACACCTAAATGGCATAA
>JALVXC010000156.1 GCA_027038275.1 Campylobacteraceae bacterium
GGCCAGATTGTAGAGGAAATCTACCGTAGGGACTACCTTGAGGAAGCTCCCGACATCTATTCCGAAAATGCAACTCTTGACGAAAAGGTGAGGGCTCTGTTCTTTGAGGGAGATTTGCCTTCGTGCTTAACCAACCTGCTTGAGATAGCAGTCAGAGTAACAGGTGCAGAAGGAGTTGCTGTGGTTCCACACTGGACGGGAGTATCGGGAGTTTACTACGGCCAGATGAGGGACGACGAATACATCTCCTTTGAGTGTGGCCCCGATATGGTTGAGGAAATCAGCCTTTCCCTGTGGCATCTAACGGTTAAATCAGCTATCGGAAACGACGGAACTTCAGAAGAGGTAAGGCCCGAATTCCCTGCAGTTATCCTGTTCCCTGAAGGCAGGAAGTATCCCGTGGAGCTCCCTGTTTTAACTCTTGACGTCAAGGGATACTGGTTTGGGAAGTTTTCTGAGCTTGAGGAATTCCTGAAAGAAACACTCGGCGTGCTGGAACCTTTGAAGTGCTGAAAAGAAGGGAGAGGACTTCCTCTCCCTTCACTGCTTAAATGGAGAGAGGAAGTTATAGAGGTAGATAAAAAATGTTTCACAGGAGATAAGAGATGGAGAGAGTTTCCAATTTTTGGAAAGATTTTGTTGATTTTGTTATTTCTCCTATTGTTCTCTTTCTTGCTTTTTGCTTTCTTTTAGGACTTTCTGTGCACTATTCCTCTCAGAAGAAACTTGAAAGACAAGGAGAACTGAGGAAAACCAAAGCTCATATAGAACAGGTTATCTACCGTTCCTGCGACCTGCAAAGGATAATAAAAGAGGGAGAAGAACTTAAAGATGGGGAGAGCAAGCTCTTTTCCTTTGTAGAACTCTGTAAACCTGCAAAAGTCAAATACGACGGGGAAAACTACGACCTGCTCCTGCTTTATAAGGTAGCAGGAGTGAAAGTTAAGAAAGTTGACCACGGAATACTGCTTTTGACTCCTGCTTATGTAGGTAAGGACTTTGATAGCTGGAAAGAAGAGCTTGAGAAATTAACAGGAAAATACATTCCACTTCCTACCGTGAAGGAGATTCTGCTGGACTCAGACCTTGTTAAGAACCCGAAAGTGGTTATTTCAGACAGCTTTGAGGTGGTGAAGTAGGAGATGGAAGGAGTTATAGCTGCTATTATCTTGCTCCTGATGATAGTAGGTGCTGTTATGTATTTTCAGAAAACCAACGAGGAATACTTCCAGCTGATAAAGGAAATTAAGAAGAACTACATCTCAACCTTGAAAGAACACTGCGACTTTGAAAAGCTCTTGGAAGCTGGGGGAAAGCTCCTGCACGGGGAGAGGGTAGTTTTCACTTTCTCCGAACTCTGTAAGCTCAGAAAAATTGAACTTCCCTGCTTGGTTAAGGAAAACTCAGATAAACTACCAAAGTTTGACCTACCAGAGGAGTTAGACCTTACCCAGCTCTACAAAACAGACGCAGTAGAGGTTGAGAGGTTCAAAGACAAAATTATCCTGCGTCCTGCGTTTATTGAGGGAACTTCGGAGATAACTAACCCAGACCTCTATGTCCCTCTGAAAGATGTTCTTATAGAGGTTTTTAAAGATAACCCTGAGATTATCGTAGGAGAAACAAAGGTTATAAGATAGTTTTGTTTAGAACGGGGAC
>JALVXC010000157.1 GCA_027038275.1 Campylobacteraceae bacterium
ATATTATAGCTACTAGCAATATGTAAATATATATTTTCATCATTAAGTTTAGGCAATATTGTTAGTAGCTTAGTGTAAATATTCATATTAGAATCTTTAACTCTGCTAGTTGTATAAGGACGTTCTATACCTAAATTTATAAAAATTTTTGTTGGTGATAATTTTGTATTATCAAAATATAAATAACCCTTTGTATTTGTCTTAGCTTTAAAACTTTTATTATCCTTATGCTTTTTTATTTCCTCTATTATCTTTTCTGTTGTTAAATCATCAAGTTCCATTTTCTTCCCTATCTCCAAATTTCTTAATAATAGTACATAAATTATAAAATTTAACCTATCTCATAAACTCAAAATCCAAATCTCCATTAAATTTTTCCAAAAACCTCTCCCACTCCTCAATAACCTCACCATTAAGCAACTCATAATTATCTCTAAAAAGAGCTATAGACTCTTTAAACAAATAGATATATCTCTTATCATCTGATGGCATTCTATAATTTCTCCCTTGTAACTCATGATAGTGTTGATAAAATGTGCCATTATTATATTGAAATCGTGGAATTACATCTTTAAAACACTCTTTGGCTATCTCTTTTATAATTTCATTTTTATCAATATCTTTTCTATTGCAATAGTCCTTAATGATTTTGACAATAAAAGGTATATTTTGCTTATCTGAAATCTGTTTTATATCTCTTTTGCAAACTTGTTCCCAATAATAGTTTAAAAAAGCATCAGCAATAACTTTATAATCTATTTTTTTATCTTCAACTACTATACACTGCTTTGAGTAGTCAAGCAAAAATTTAGCCAATGCAAATTTATAACTATTATACTTTCTACCCTTTAAGATTATCTTTCTAAACTCTTCTATATCACAACTCATAAACCTCACTCCTCCACTCAATATCTCTACTCAAACTATCACAACTAAAAACCTCTTCAACCAACCTAAAACCAGCCCCAAAAAAAATCTCTCCAACAACCCCACCTCTCAAATCCTCAAAAAACCTCTCATCATCTTCTCTTGGAGTTACAGAGTAAGAGACAATAACTTTTCCACCCACACCCAAATAGTTTTTAATATCTTCTACCCAAATTCTAAGCTCATCTTGTCTCAAGTGCATAATAACAGCTATGCAGACTATCACATCAAACTTGACATCTATTTTTAAATCTAAAATAGGAAGTTTTGCACAAAAAAGCCGTTCTTTAAAATAGCTATCTTGCTTTAAAGCCTCCACAAAACCTTGAGTGCTATCAACTCCCCAACACTCTGCACCCAATGTTCTAATATATTGCAAATCACGCCCTGAACCAAAACCTATATCTAGGACTTTGTGAGATTTTTGGATATATCGGTTAAAGAGTTTGTATAGAGGAGTAGGTGTAGCAGAATTGTAGCGTTCTATTAGCTCTTTGTGGTTTTGGTTGTAGTAGGTTTGGGTTTTTGTTGCTTTCATCTTCTAATAATAGCATATAATTCATAACAAGATATAAGGCAATTTCAAAGAGATGATAAACTTACTACACCAATTAAACACAAAGATATTGAAAAATTCTTTGGAAAAATATTGTTATTCTCATATGTATTCCCACAGAGACGACAAACGAGAAAAAATATTACAATTTGACATATTTTTATAAAATTTAAA
>JALVXC010000158.1 GCA_027038275.1 Campylobacteraceae bacterium
TCATACTCTGTTGTTGCACTATCATTGTTTGCCTCAGGGGCTGTGTTTTTCTTCTCTTCTACTGTAACATTAACCTTTGCACTAGCCTCTCCACCATTGCCATCGCTAATTGTGTAGTTGAAGCTGTCATCTCCACTAAATCCATCATTAGGAGTATATTTAACTTTGCCATTCTCTATTTTAGCTGTTCCGTGACTTGGATTTGTGATAGACTTAATAGTTAGTGCATCACCATCTGCATCTGTATCATTTTTTAAAACATCTATAGTTACAGAGGTTTCATACTCTGTTGTTGCACTATCATTGTTTGCAACAGGGTTAGTGTTCTCTTCTCCAGAGTCATCACTTAAAGATTTTACTGCTTTGTAGGTGTTGACTCTACCATTTGTAGAGACTTTGTTCGTCAAATCATCTTTTACATCTACATTCTCTTCTACAGCCTTAATTCTCTCATCTACACTAGAGCTAGGATTTACAGATGCTAAAAGAGCAATATTTCCTGCAACATTTGGTGTTGCCATAGATGTACCTTGCAAATAAGCATACTTATTTTCAGGATATGTACTTAAGATATTAGTCCCAGGTGCGGCAACCTCTACAGTTTTTTTACCATAGTTAGAGAAACTTGCTAACTTGTCATCTTGGTCACTTGCTGCAACGGTAATAATATTAGTCGCTGTATATGAAGCTGGGTATACAGGGTCGTTATCTATGTTTTTACCATCATTTCCAGCAGCGGCACAAAAGACTACTCCTTTGTCTCCAAGCTTTTGAATAGCTTTGTCCATGCTGTCACCTGCACTTCCACCGCCACCACCATAACTAGCGTTAATAGCTACAACATTTGCACCATTGTCTATCTGTTTACTTACATAGTCTAACCCCTCTAAAATATCACTAGAGTAACCATAACCATTAGGTCTAAATACCTTAACAGCCATAATTTGGACATTTTGAGCAACTCCACTTACACCATTGCTGTTGTCTCCTACTGCACCAATAGTTCCTGCAACATGAGTTCCATGGTAGTGACCCTTTTCATCGTAAGGTTTATCAGGCATTGGATTGTCATCATTGTTTCCATCATCATCACCTGCAAAATCATAACCATGGTTAGCGTTTCCACTCCACATGTTATCAGCTAAATCACTATGAGTGTAGTCAACCCCTGTATCTAATACAGCTACTACAACATCATGCTCACCCTTCTCTAGCTTCCACGCTTCATCAACATCCATATCAGCATCTTTAGTACCACTTTTGTTGTTTACACTTTGACCTGTATTTTCGATTGCCCATAGTTTATCGTAGTATGTGTCATTACTTTTAAACGATACATTAGCGTAGTTTTTCTCTACACTCTCTACCATAGGCATATTTTCAATCAGAGATTTTATCTGCTTAAAGCTTTTGTTTGGAACTATAATGTGCATAGCATTTATTAGGCTATACTCATTATGCTTCATATTTGAACCAAATATTTTTTGGAATGTTTTAACCATTTGTGAAGGCATTGTCCCATCTTTAAAGAGAACAATCGCCTCATGTTTTGCAAAAGCTTTAGTACTATTGTTTATAAAGCTTTTAGTGTTAATATCTTTTAGATTAGAGGCATTAGCCACACTACCTAGAAGTAGAGAGGCTGAAATT
>JALVXC010000159.1 GCA_027038275.1 Campylobacteraceae bacterium
GCGCCGTCAGCGTCATGGGCAAAAAAGTCAGCAAAGTATTGGTCGAAGGCAAGCCGTTTTTTGGTGGCGGCACCAAGTTAGCAGTCGATAATATTCCGGCAGATGCCGTTGATAAGGTCGTTGCTATAGACGACTACAATAGCGTTAGCTTTATGAAGGGCTTGACTGATGAACAAAAAATGATTATCGACATCAAGCTCAAACAGGGTAAAAAACATTTTGTATTTGGTGATATTGAAGCAGGCGGTGGTAATGACCGGTATTATCTCGGTAAAGCCAATCTGTTTTATTACAGCCCGAAAACCAATTTAAGTTTTATCGGTAATCTCAATAACACCGGCGAAGCTCCAATGAATTTCTCGGATTTTATGCGCTTTGAAGGCGGTATTGCCGATTTGGGAAAACTTAAATCATCTTTTCAAAATTTTCGGTGGATCATGAAAATGATTGGTGGCGAGCATTTCCTACAAAAACAAAATAAGTTTGCCGCCCTGCAATGGCAACAAGATTTCGGTAACAAAATCGAATTTAGCACCTATGCCATTTTTCTTAACCAAAAAATCGGGACGCAACAAATGGATGTCAACCGGTATTTGGGCGTACAAATTTTGATCGAAAACAGACAAACTACCCAAAATCAACAAGATATAAACGGATTGGCAAAATGGCATTTCCGATACAAAGCCAACATTTTTAATTATTTTGATATGGAAGTGTCCGGCAATATCAAAGACGCTAACTTTAATAGCCGAAAACAATCGATATTCGGGCAAGAACAACAAAATATTATCGAAAATCAACAAGATAAGACATATCATTGGACAAATAATTTGGCTTGGCACCGAAAAATTAACCGGAAAAATACCCTGCGTTTTTTGCAAAACATCTCTATTGATAAAAATAAGCCATTGGATTATTGGCAGACCAATCAACCGGTCTTGTTGCAGATATTGGCTTTGCAACCGGCAAGTATTTATAAAATCGGACAAAACCAACGCAATAACAGCAAAACTTGGAATGTAGAACTGAAACATTATTGGCTGCTCAACAGCAATCATCATCTTTATACAAGTTTGGGTAATCATCTGCTCTATCAAGATTTTTATACTCGCAGTTATCAAACTTTGGATAACAACACCGGTTACAATTTAAGCGCTTCGGGATTTCATAATGATTTGCAATTACATTTAAACGACTTGTTTGGTGGCGTACAATACAAATTAAGATTTAACGGCTTCGTTGTTAAAGCCGGTTTATTTGCGCATCGTTATTCGTGGCAATTTGAAGGTGATTATCAAAAATTTAAGGTCAAACAAGCACTGTTACCCGAATTTTCCATTCGTAAAAAGATCGGGTTAAAACAAAAAATAAATTTTACATACCGTTTAAAAGCCAATATTCCGGAAGCCTCTAAATATCTGAAATACTATTATTTAACCGGATTTAATACTGTTGCCAAAGGCAATCCGGAATTAGATTATGAACAAGCGCATCATTTTAATCTGTCATTCTCGCATTTTAGTTTGGCTAATAATCTGAATTATTACTTACGGTTACAATATCAATATAAACCGGAAAGCATCAAAAACAAAATTACGTATGCCGGCATTGATTACTATCAAAGCCCTGTTTTAGTCCGTTTTCCCGACCAATCTTTCAATGCTGTTTTCTATATCAAAAAAAGTTTTAAACGATTTTATATCAGTGTTAAACCGGATTGGCATGAAAGCCGGTATCATCAAAATATTCAAAATCAATGGGAAACTATTCAAAATATTACTCAAAATTATCAAATTAATACCGGAACTTATTTTCAAAAATACCCGAATATCAATTTGGGTTTAATACTACAGATTAATCAATATTTAATGAACGGACAAAATCATCGATATATACAAAACATCCCGTCAGTGAATTTGACATACGATTATAAAAATCTCAACTTTACAGCAGACTATCAATATATTTATACCAAAGATTTGTCTGTTAATCGAAGCGCTTATCATATAGCGGGTTTCAGCTTAATTTACCAAAAAGACAACAGCCCATGGGGTGTGGAATTACAAGGACAAAATCTGTTTAACAATCGGGTTATCAAATCTTATCAACAATCGGATTTTATCATTTCCGATACGCAAATTTTAGTACAACCGCGAATTGTGATGTTAAAATTGCGGTATAAGTTGTAAAAATATAATATGGAGCTCAAAGCTTTCTTTTTCTTGTTATCGTGTTTTCAGAAAAAAATCCTAAATTTAATCATATTTGATAATTTTGGATTTTCCTATTCTTAATTCAAAACCGATTTAATAAAAATATTTCAGTATTTATGTTAAAGTTATGTGAGTATGAAAAATAGGGGGGTATTGTATTATAAGAATTATTGCTATATTTGTTTGTAAAACAAGATTTCAACCCCGTAAAATAGCCTGCCTATGAGATAAGATAGCCCCCAAAAACAAAAAAGGAACATCACCTTTCGGGCTGGAAACCTTGGTGACGTTCCCTGTGAAAGTTAAACTATGTTTAACACGGCAAAGTTACACATTTTTAGTTAAACATAGTTTATGACCATGAACTTCTTGTGATGAGGGAAGTGATACTAATTCAAAATATAAAATAACCTAAAAAGATTTGGTATCATACCGCTACTACATGAAAATAGGCCAATTTATTGGTCTATATTGAATGTGTAAGCGGTATGAAATACTCATCAAATAAAAAATATGTTTAATTAAAAATTTATGGATTATGAAAAAAGTTGTTTTATTATTCCTTTTGTTTTTAGGTATGGGAATACAAGCCAATAATAGTAGCGTGAAAGTATTGGTTCCTCCAACTTGGTATATTTGCGAACTATATGCAGAACAACAAGCTACAAATGATGGTTATGAATTTAACACAATGCCATGGTATCAAGCACGAAATTATTATAGATCAGAATGCATGGCGCAAATGGAATAATAATTGAATAATTTATAACAAGAGGCTGTTTTAAAAGTGTAAAATTTGTATCAATAAATAAATCAAAAAATCATCAAATCTCAATAATCTTTTAAAACTGCCTCTTACTCAGTAGAATGAAAAAAACTATTAGAATGAAAAAACTAATTATAACCTTAAACTTTTTTGTTTTTTTGTCAATATACGCCCAACAAAGCGGAAAAGTTATTTATAAAGTAAAGCAAGATGTGTCTTATTTTAAGTCAGATCGTTTTGAAAATTTAAAAAAACAGTTGGGGGAAGATATGGCAAAAAAAATTATAAGACGTACTAATCAATCTTATAATTTAGCACAAGATTTTGATTTTGTTTTAAAATTTAATGCCACCCAAAGTTTGTATTATTGGGAGGAAAGTATGCCGGATGAAACAACTAATCAATTTGATTATGAAAAGGCAGTTATGTTAGGAGGCGGACAAAGTATCTATTATAGAAATATTCGTAAAAAATTATTCTTTACACAAGATAAAATTTTCGGTGTTTATAAACGCATTAAATTACCCTATCAACGCAAATGGAAAATTACCAAAAAATCCGATACTATTTTAGGTTATCCGGTTATTAAAGCTGTTGATGGTGAAACTATGGTTTGGTTTACACCGGATATTCCCGTGCCTTTTGGTCCGGCAAGATACGGTGGATTACCCGGATTGATATTAAAATTCCAATACCACAATAGAGTTATCATTGCTAAAAAGATCAAATTGTTTAAAAAAGCCATTACTATCAAAATGCCGGAAAAAGGAGAATTTACAACTGAATCGGAAGTAATAAAAGCCTATAAAAAAGCAGATGCCAGACGTTTTGGAAAATGATTTTTTTGTATATTGCATATCTTATGACACGACATAATTTATTGTTTATTAGTTTTTCTTTTCTCTTTTATTCACTTTGCGCCCAACAAAGCGGAAAAGTTATTTATAAAATAGTGAAAATATCCGAACATCCGGTAGCACAAAAAATATTACAACAACAAGGTGAAAATTTTTATGATAGAAGTATAAAAAAATATGATAGAATATATGCTGTTGCCAAAGATTTTGATTATGTCTTAAAATTCAATACAAATGAAAGCCGGTATGAATGGCAAGAAGAAATGCAAGACGAAACCGTCAGTAATTATTTTTGGATTTTAGCAAAATTATTAGGTGGTGGAATGTCTGTCAAATACCAAAACAGGAAAGATAGTTTATTGATGAGTCAGGGGAAAAGTCCGGTCGATCATAAAATGTATCGTGAAACAAGCTCTTTATATAAATACAACTGGCAGATTACCAAAGAAACTGACACTATATTGGGGTATCCGGTTATAAAAGCCGTAAGCGGTCGTTATGTCGCTTGGTTTACACCAAACATACCGGTGCCGTTTGGTCCCAGAGGGTTTGGTGGACTTCCCGGTTTAATCTTAAAACTATACAATACGCAACAATTTCCGGCTTTTGCTATTGTAGCAACCGAAATACATTTATTAAAAAATCCGTTAAAAATTAAAAAACCTACAAAAGGAATTTTACGCACGGAAAAACAAGGGCGTGAAGCAAGAATAAAAACAGTTAGTAACTAAAAAATCGTTAGATATATAACAATTGGCAAATTTTGATAACAAAACGAGTTTTATTTCAACAATTAATATTTTGTATCATTGGTTGGTTCGTATATACTTCTACCTTTGCTCAAACACGTCTGCTTAAAGGTATTGTAACCGACAGCTTGCAACAGCCCTTGGAATTTGCCAATATTATGGCTAAAGCCATAGATAAAGATTTACCTTTTGTTTTTGCCGTAACCGATGAGAAAGGGAGCTTTGAAATGCGTTTGAAAACCAGAGCAACTTATTTGGTTACAGCATCGTTTATGGGCTATCAGCCATATAGTTTTAAACTGGACAGCTTAGTTACCCCCGGTTTTAAACGGATTGTTTTAAAACCCAACAGACAAGTCTTAGATGAAGTCGTTATTGATTATAAAACACCGGTCAAAATCACCCAAGATTCCATTGTTTATAACCTTAAGCATTTTGTTACCGGCAAGGAACGCAAACTCAAAGCGGTTTTACAAAAATTGCCCGGTGTAGAAGTCGGTAAAAATGGACAGATTACCGTTATGGGCAAAAAGGTTCAAAAGGTAATGGTTGAAGGTAAAGACTTTTTTGGTGGTGATTCACGCTTGGCAGTAGATAATATTCCGGCTGATGCGGTAAAAAAGGTCCAAGTTATCAAAGATTACACAGCTGTTAGCTTTATGAAGGGCTTAACCGATGAGCAAAAAATGATTATCAATATCAAGCTCAAAGAAGGTAAAAAACGTTTTATATTCGGTGATGCTGTAGCCGGTGGTAGTCCGGATAAGAATTATTTAGCCAAAGCCAATTTGTTTTATTACAGCCCCAAAACCAATTTGAGTTATATCGGTAATGTCAATGATATTGGAGAAGTATCATTAAACCTTGCTGATATCCGTAGGTTTGAAAGTGACGACCGATACTTAAGCCGGCATTTTATGCCTAATCCGGCAAAAAAATCCTTGTATAGTTTTGCCAATAAAGGCAATTTTACCGGTAAGCAAACACTGTTTAATGCTTTACAATGGCAACAAGATTTCGGCTTAAACTGGCAATTTCAAGTTTACGGTTTATGGTCTAAAGACCACAATCATTTTCAAAACGAAAAGAAAAACGCCTATGTTTATCCGCAGCAATTCTTACAAACTCAACAAAATAATAAACAAACAACACCTGAAACGGCATTAGGTAAAATCAATATAATTTACGACCCTAAAACCAATCAATATATCAACTTTTCACTGTATATCAATAAGGATGTTCCACAATATTCAGAGTTTAATACAGATGTCAGCCTTTTTCAAAACAGGTATGTTAAAACATTGTCGGATGAGAATGATTTGCAAGTCAACCAATCACTTTTATGGTATCATAAATTTAGTAAGAAACACATTATTCGTTTTTTGAGTCATTACACTTACAATGATAACCGGCAAGCACAAAATTGGTTATCCGATAGTCGTTTTTTACAAAGTTTTATCAATATGCAAGCGGCAAATGCTTATCATTTATGTCAAAATATTGAAACAGATAAGCATCAATGGCAAAGTTTATTAAAATATTATTACAAACTTGATAATCGGCATCATATTTATGTCAGTTTGGGTGGTAATTTTCAAAAAGCACGTTGGCAAGGTATTTTGGTTCAAAAACTACCTGAAACAACAATTAATTTTGATACTTTTAATAATGTTTTACGCTACAAACGACAAAACATTTTTACGGGATTGCAATTTCGTTTCCGGCTCGGTCACAGCATACTGACACCGGGTATTTATTTGCATAGGATTACATGGCAATCGTCTCAAAACGAAATCATTAACCAATCAAAATATATTTGGTTGCCGGAATTTAACATGGATACCAAATGGTTTCACGGCGATGTTCAATTGCGATATGCCGCTAAAACAACTTGGGCGCATTTACAAGATTATATTCAAGGAAAAACGCTACTCGGATACGATCAAGTTTTTCAAGGCAATCCATTGTTAAGCAATGCTTTATATCACGATTTAAACCTAAATTACCGGTATTTTTCTTTGGTAAAGGGTATCAATTTGTATAGCAATATACATATTCAAAAGCACATTTCGGAATTGATGGAAATCCACAAGTTATCCAATACCGATTATTATCAAAAACCCATCATAGAGTATCACCCGCTCAAGGCATTGGATATAGCAATTGGCTTTACAAAAGAATGGCGCAAATTTCAATTGAAATACAAACCTTTTGTCGGTTTTAGTGAAAATATCAACCGGCTTAATCAAAGCAAAGTCATATCACAGAATCGGATGATAATTAATGATTTATCCGTAGGAAGATATTATAAAACCGGACCGCAATTATCCATTGGTATCAGGCAAGAATACATGAACAATGTGTCTAAATTTAACAAACTGATAATCAATTCTTTAAAGCCATATTTTGAAGTTTTGGCAAATTATAAAAATTTTGAATTTCAATCAGAATTTTATATCAAATATACTTTTGAATCCAGCCGTTGGCTACAAACCGGAAGTTTACTGAATGCAAGTATTTTATATCAAAAACCCGATAAAGCTTTCGGCATGGAACTTAAAGTTATTAACTTACTTGATAATCGCTATAGAATTCGGTTTATAAATACCGAATTTTTATCCGCTAAATACACAACATGGTTACAACCGCGAATTGTGATGTTAAAATTGCGGTATAAGTTGTAAAAATATAATATGGAGCTCAAAGCTTTCTTTTTCTTGTTATCGTGTTTTCAGAAAAAAATCCTAAATTTGAACACCAATTCAAATCATTAAGCATATCAAAAAATGTTAGGATTAAAATCAGAAACACCGGTCAAATGGGCAGAAATCGTCATGCAAGACTTGAATACTTTTTTGACCGACCACGCCTATAACGAAATGAAAGCGGCACAATCGGCAATGGCGGT
>JALVXC010000160.1 GCA_027038275.1 Campylobacteraceae bacterium
CACTTATACTTTCACGCACCAACATATCTTTAAACCCTGTCTCAATAAACTCATCTTGGTAGTGTGTTCCATTAAAGTTCCATGGATTACGAGTCAAAGGAACAACAGGAATCTGCATTAAATCCTTCTCTCCACTTCCTACAACACGATTAGCCAACTTAAGCTCTAAAGGGTGAACAATATCTTCTGAGTCATGGTATGTAAAACAGGCAAATTTAATTCCATTATGTCTCTCATACTCAAAGATAGTCTCAATAACATTATTTAGACAATCAGCTTTCGTAGTTGGACCAGGGGTTTTATTTATAACCTTATGAACATTGGAGTGAATGGCAGTTACATTGTCTACCTTCTCTTGTGTTGCAGGGTCATTTGGGTATGTTCCTACAAATATATGTAGATTATCATACTGAAATGTTCTTAGTGTATTTTTCAACATCTTCTCAATAACTACAGCCTCGTCCCATGCAGGAACCATTAGTGCCAATGGCTTTTCAGGGTAATTAATTAACTCATCTACTGTTATATCTGGGTACTCTTTTTTACCACGTACCCAACGAAAAAAGCGTTGTACCCAATAGTATATGTCTATAAAGAAGTCATCAACTCCACTAATAAAAAGAGTAACAACTGAAAATATAGTTAATATCTTAACAACGAACCAATATAGTGATAAGTAATCTACAAGCTCCATTTTATCTACCTTTATTTAATTACTCATAGTATCAGCAGGTGTTTCTAGGTCTAAATATGAGTTTGAGCCATAAAATAAAAACTCAAAATCTGTTGCATTATCTAAAGAAGCTTTATCAATAGCAAACTCTGCAAAAGAACCATTTAGTGCATGAGGAATACTATCTACAAATTCCCAAGACCAACTCTCTCCATCTCCTGTATATCTATATAGATTTGCTCCCTCTAAAAGATAGTCATAACCAAAATATCCCTCTGTTACGCTATCTTTATTATCTATAAAAATATGCCATGCCCAAAACTTATTGGAATCAATTGTATCATCATTAATATAAGCAAGATAAAGTTTATTTTCATCTTGAATTGAACCACCAAATCTCCAATCAACAACATTTGGAGTTGTAATATCATTTGCATCAATAAAATTCAATTTACCTTGCCAATCATTTGAATCTCCATCAATTTCAATATCATTACTAATTTGTATTCCATCAAAATCTACATGAAAGTTATCAACCCCATAAGCTGTATGGTCAGCTATTTCATCATAATACTCTTCAAATGAGTTCTGCCAATTCTCTTGTGGGTTTGCACTATCTCTAGCAATAATTCTAAAGTAGTAATCTCCTTTTGGTAACATCCATTTTGTTCTAAAGCTATTTGTTGTTAAGTTTTTAGCTCTAAATTTAATCTCATTTGGCTCAAAATTGTAACTTGTTGAAATCTCTAAATCGTAAGAGACTTCATCTCCCTGTAAATCAACTGATGGTTCCCATTCAAATACAATATCATCTCCTTCAATATATGGTGTATCCATATGAAATGGCATTGGAGAGTTTAAGTCTTTTAAGAATCTTTGATAGTTTATCTCTACAGTTGAAGCTAATTGACTATAAATAGTGTTATACTCTTGAAAAATTAACTCATCTGTAGGTTGATTACTATCAAGATAGTCTAAATCTGGAGATTGATGTAAAATAGGATAAACTAAATCATAGTAACTATTGGTTAATGCCTTAACTTTAGCAGGAGTTAAATAATTATTTTTTATCTCTTCTACTGCTAATTTTAACTTATTTAGATTACCTGACTGTAAGAGATAACGTCTCCCAATCTCTGTTGCCCAAAAGTTAAATGGTCCACGATACCTTTTAGCTGGAACAAAACCTCCTTGAACAATACTTGGTTGCCAATCATATCCCCACGTAGAGTCATAATCCCATGGCAAAAAGTAGAAGGTATCTTTTCCTTTTGGATTAAAAATGTAAAAATTTGAAGTTGTAACATCAGTATTTCCCATCAAAATATTGACAGCTTCCCATGTTAAGAGGTTATTTTCATTAAAATATTTACTCAATACATCTTGCTGAAAATTGTTACTATAATCATTTAATGCATTTAACATCTCTAAAAGTTTTTTTGAATCTTTCCCACGTTTCTGCTCTAAAATATAGTCAAATGCCTTTTGGTCAATAGGGTGTCCATCAGCATCAAGAGCTAATTTTGGATTAAGTTTAAAGTCAAAGTGATATGCCTTGTAGATATTTGAATGCTTATTAAACCCTCGTCTTAATAGATACTCTTTTCCTACATTTTCAACATGAGTAAAAAGCCCATAGTCTTGATTGTCAATATACATATGAACAAACTGTGTACGAAGACTTGGAAGATTTGGAATATCTCTCATCAAGTCAAAACTAAGCTTATTTTTTATACGTGTTAAATCACTTAGATGTTTATTGAGTTGAAGCTTACGTTCACCCCTCCATAAATCATGTTTACTATCTAATTTTATACGATATGATTTTAAATCTTCAAACCTAGAAGAAGCTCCTCTAAGCCTAAGAGTTGCATTTGAAGTCTTTCCATCATCAGGAAAATCATCTGATTGAAAGTGAACTTTAATCTCTGGCTTAAAGTCATCATATTTATTAGTATCATTATTAACATCATCAAGTGTGCAACCACTATAATCTCCTACTTCACAAGGTCCTTGCCCAATTACAGTTCGTAAATCTACTCTTAACATAGTAGCATCACCTTGATAGTAGATTCCATCAGGCTCAGAAATATCTGTTTCTAATGGAGTAAAAACAGTTGCCCATGAACTAGAGAATGCAACTCCTACCATTGCACTCCACACTAAGATATTCTGTTTCATTATAAATTCCTTTTTTTAATAGAATGAAACAGAATATTATCTTATTTAAAGTTTATATTTGTTTAAAACAGTTATTTATTATTGATTTATGTTTGTTTTTATGATTAGTCCTTATTAAAAAAGGTAAATATGCCATCATCTGGTAACTCTTTAGCCATCTCATTAACAGCATTAGCATCATATCCTAACTCTTTAAGACGCTCTATTACAGGAGGGTGAGTATAGTAAAAAAATGCAAATAGAGGATGAGACTTAGGAAATGATTTGTTCTCTTCTATTAGTTTCATCAGTGCAGAGACTAGATTCTCTTTTCCTCCTAGTTTACTTCCAAACTCATCTGCCGCATACTCATTGTGACGACTTACAAAACTTTTAATTGGCGTAAACATAAAGTCTAATAGAGGGAGAAGTAGTAGCATCATTGCTATCTCTACCCCTGCACTATTTCCTACTCCCATATCTATAAAGAGCTCAGCAGGTAGATTACCTAAAAAAAAGAAATATACAAATAGCAAAACACCCATCATAACAATATTTTTCCAAATATCGCCATGAGAGAAGTGACCTAATTCATGCCCTAAAACAGCTATTAACTCTTTATTTGTCAACTTCTCCATCAATGTATCGAACAGAACAACTCGTTTAGAGTTTCCAAGTCCTCCAAAGTAGGCATTTAGACGACTGTCTCTCTTTGAAGCATCCATAACAAATACTCCATTGCTCTTTAGACCTACACTCTTCATCATCTTTTCAATATCTTGTTTTAACTCATTATCTTCAATTGGTGTTAATTTATTAAACATAAGACCAACGATGATTGGATAGACAATAGCAATAAGAACAACAACAATAAAGATTAACCCAAAGCCCCAAAGCCACCACGATTCAACATTAATTACTATCCATGCTAAAGCATAAAATACAGCTCCACCAAAAACAATAAACATTGCTGTAGATTTTAGTTGGTCAATCAAATAGAGTTTTGTTGTTGTCTTTGTAAAACCATACTCTTTGTCCAATTTAAAAGTCTTATAAAGCTCAAAAGGAAGCTCTACTATATAACCAATAGCAAAAAAGCCAAAAAGAAAAACTACTGCATCTATTGCAGAGTTGTCTGTTTGCAATATAGAAGCTAACCAATGAAATCCATAAGTTATCCACCAAACAAACATTAAGTACTCTACTAAAATAGATAGAAGAGAGAGTCTCTCTTTTTTAATAGCATACTCACCTGCTACTCTATATTTATCTTGGCTCATAAGAACAGCCTCTTTACTCTTCTCTTGGGCAATATAACCTATCTGCATAACAGAAATGTATACTTTTACTAATGTATAGATTGTAAAAAGCATCATTATTATTTCTAACATTTATTTTACCTTAAATTTTTTTGACATTATATCTATTTATTCTTGTTACTCTTGTTTACCCAAATATAAACGGATAATCCAACTATAAGTACCGTAACACCATAAATTAAATCTACTGCTGAGTGTAACTTTTCAGGCTTAGTAATTGCAAATTTAAAGACTAACATCAATGATTCAATAGATAGAGCAATAATAATGGAACCCAAAAAGCGTATCATAGTTTGGTGACCATCTCCTGCACCATCTTTTTTCTCTTTTCCTAAAACTTCCTCTTCAAAAATTGCTTTTACTAAATCAAAAATAGCCAAAGAGAGTGTTAATAAAATAGTAGATTTAAACATCTCATTAATATTCATACTATTTATATCCCATCCTAAGACTAAAAGACCACTAACTCCTTTAATAAAAAGTAAGAAAGCAACAAGAACTAAAGCTAAAGAGAATAAGGAATAGACAAATTTACTATACCGTCCAAAAAGAGAATCGACAGAAGATGGTAAAATGATAGAGAGTAATTTATCTAGTTGAATATCAACACAAACAATATACATTAAATTATGATTTTCATCATAAATTGGAAAGGAGGCAGTTACTACCATACTATTACTTTCTAATGATGGATATGGTTCTGTTAAAACACAACGATGCTCTCTAAATGTTCTATAGAAGTAAGCCCTATCACTTCGATCATAACCTTTTCTTTTCCCATTAAGCTCTTTCTGACTAGAGATATTATCTACTACTTGTATTCCATTAGCATCTAATGCATACAATACCTCTGCATTAGGAATAACTTTTTGTAACTTTTTTAACTGTTTAGTTAACTGCTCTTCAATATTGCCCTCTAAATTTATATTGGAAAGAGTACGCCCCATCAAATAACATAAATATGCTCGTGCTTTTGTTCGTATCTGTGCATACTCTTTAATCTCTCGAATAACCATCTCTTTACCTCATCTTATTTTTTGCCCTATTCTATACTATTATGCTTATTTTTAGTTTAACTATATTTTATAAATAAAAATTATTATTTAATTATTCCAAATCACCCAAATTATATGGTTTCATTTTATGTTGAAAATATTATGTAACATTAGTCACATAATATTTTTTCTAAAAATGTTATTATCTGTTTATGGGAACATATTTTAAGTTGGTTGTTATTTTCCCCCTATTTTATGTAACAACTTTATTTATTATATTGTTCCCACTTTCTCTCTATTTTTTAATTAATATTTTTTTATACTTAAACACGTTATACTTCTATCTATTTAAAATATAACCTATTAGGATAAAACAATGAAAAAAACTCTTTTACTCACTTCACTTTTAAGTGTAGGAGCAATGGCGACCAACCCACTAATAAAACAAGCAACTGATGCAGGACTAAAACCTCTTCCTAAATCAGAAGCAGAGATACTTAAGTTAGTAGACAACAGTAAAAACCCTATTACCAAAGCTAAAGTTGAGCTAGGGAAAAAACTCTACTTTGACCCACGTCTCTCAAAGAGTGGACTTATTAGCTGTAATACTTGCCACAACTTAGCACTAGGAGGAGTAGATGGGGTTGAGGCTGCTATTGGTCATAAGTGGACAGCAAACCCTCATCATCTTAACTCACCAACTGTTTACAACTCAGTATTTAACCAAAGACAATTCTGGGACGGACGTAGCCCTGACTTAGAAGACCAAGCTCAAGGACCTATTCAAGCTCCACCTGAAATGGCTGCACCTAAAGAGTTAATAGTAGGGCGTATAAACTCTATTCCTCAATATGTATCTGAGTTTAAAGAGGCATATGGAAAAGATGTAAAGATTGACTTTAAAAAGATAGCAGATACAATTGCAACTTTTGAGAGAACTCTAGTTACTCCTTCTCGTTATGATGCTTTCCTATCTGGAGATGAAAAGAGCCTTACAAAAGAGGAGCAAGAGGGGCTTAAACTATTTATAGACAAAGGGTGTGCATCTTGTCACAATGGAGTAGCTCTTGGTGGAGGTATGCAACCATTTGATACTAATAAAAAATATAAATATAAAAATGTAGGAGATTTCAAAGGTGACAAAAATGGTATGGTTAGAGTACCAACTCTACGCAATATTGAAGAGACAGCACCATACTTCCACAATGGTAAAGTTTGGAGTCTAAAAGAGGCAGTTCAAGAGATGGGAACTACTCAACTCTCTATGAAAATCTCAGATAGCGATGCTAACAAAATTGTTACATTTTTAAAGTCACTTACAGGTCAAAAACCAAATATTCAGTACCCTATTCTTCCTCCAAGTACAGAGAAGACTGCTAAGCCTGATGTAAAATAGTTATATAGGGAGGCTAATTTAGCCTCTCCAACTGCTTATCATGATACCTAGACAACAAAAGCAACCCAACAACAGCCCCAAACAATGCCCAAGCCATGTCTGATTGTGTATCCCACACATACCCTTGTGTTCCTAAAAATGCCTCTGCACCCTCACCACTTATTATGGCTACTGTCCACTCTATTAGCTCATAAAATGCAGAAAATGCTAAGACAAAACATACTATAAAAAAGTTCATCCACCCTCTGCTTTTAAAGACCTCTTTTCGTATAGTTATCTCACGAGCTATTATAACAGGTACAAAGCCTTGAGTAAAATGCCCTACTTTGTCGTAGTTGTTTCGTGACATATCAAACATCTCTTTTAAGGTATCAAAAAGTGGTACTTCAGCATAGGTATAATGCCCACCAACCATAAGTACAATAGAGTGAAAAAGTATTAAAATGTATAGAAGTGGAGTTAAAGGAAAAGATTTGTATGTCCATGCAAGTACCACAAACCCAATAAGTGCAGGAAAGACCTCTAAAAACCAAGTAGTTAAGTCTTTAGGCTCTATTACTGACCAGATTAAGACTCCAAAAAATGTTAGTAACCATAGTACTGTTTTTTTTATATTCATTAGACTATCCCCTCTTGCCCCAATCTATAGAGTGCAAAGTCGTACTTTATGGGGTCATTTTCATCAAAACTCTTTAGAGTCTGGGTCAACTCCAACACAGCTTTCATATCGTAAGTTTTTCTCTTTAGTAGCCCAAGCTTTTGAGAGACCTTAAAGGTGTGTGTATCTAAAGGCATAAGCAAATCTTTTTTATCTATCTTTGACCACAAACCCATGTCAAGTTCATTTTTTCGTACCATCCAACGCAGATACATCAAATAACGCTTATATGTTCCTGCTCCT
>JALVXC010000161.1 GCA_027038275.1 Campylobacteraceae bacterium
GGCAGAGTGTTATACTCTATGCTTGGAGAGAAGCTTTTGCAGTAATGCCTACAGAGAGTATTGTAAGAGATAACCAAGAGAGCTACTATAAAGCTTTAGAAGAGGCAGGAAGTTTAGGAGAGAGTACTCCATTTATTGAGTTTATGTTAGAGGTAATTTTAGATACTATAAAAAGTTCGGTAAAAAGTTCGGTAAAAAGTTCGGTAAATACCGAAGATAAAATCTTAAACTACTTAAAAGAGAATCCTAAAAGTACTATAAGAGAGTTAGCAGAGCTTTTAGGTTTAAGCACAAGAGCCATAGAAAAGCAGATAGCAAACTTGAAAAGAGAGAATAGGTTACAAAGAGTAGGTAGTGCAAGAAGAGGTTATTGGGAGATTAAAAAATAATATATTAAATTATATATTGTTAAATATAATTTTGCTATACTAAATAAATATAAAAATAAGGAAATTTAATTGTTTAAAATATCACAAAGAAGATACTTAGGTAATAAAAATAGCATATTGCCATTTATAGAGAATATAATTAAAAATGAGATTGGAGATTTTAATTCATTTTGTGATATTTTTGCAGGAACAGGAGTTGTTGGGAACTATTTTAATCAAAAAAACAAAAAGATAATTTTAAATGATTTGCTCTATCATAACTTTGTAGCATTAAATGCTTTTTTAAATACAGATGATTTCAATAAAGAGAAGATATTAGAAATTATAGATAAATTTAATAGTTTATCAATAGAAGAGGATAACTATTTTTCTATAAATTTTGGAGATAGATATTTCTCTGTTGATAATGCTCGAAAAATTGGTTTTATTAGAGAGGAGATAAGAGAACTCTTTTTAGAAGATAAAATAGATAGAAAAGAGAAAGATATACTTTTAACCTCTCTTAACTACTCTATTGACAAAATAGCAAATACTGTAGGACACTATGATGCTTATATTAAAAAAGAGATTGAAAATAGAAGCTTTAAGATGGAATTTTTAGATACTGATATAGAAAAAAATAGAAATAATGAGATATATAATAGAGATGCCAATATTTTAATAAGAGATATAGAGTGTGATATTTTGTACCTTGACCCACCATATAATTCAAGACAGTATAGTGATGCCTATCATCTACTTGAAAATTTAACTCTATGGCAAAAACCAAAGCTAGAAGGAGTAGCTAAAAAATTTGATAGAACTCATATAAAGAGTGAATATTGTAGAGTAACTGCAACTAAGAGTTTTAAAGATTTAATTATAAATGCAAAGGCTAAATATATCCTTTTATCGTATAATAACATGGCAAATAAAGGCAATAGTAGAAGTAATGCAAGAATTAGTGATGATGATATTTTTAGGATTTTGGGTTTAAGAGGTGAGGTGAAAGTTTTTGAACAAGAGTACAAAGAGTTTAATGCTGGTAAAAAGAGGCGAGATGATAACAAAGAGAGAGTTTTTTTTGTGAAGGTTGAAAAGTGATATATGATAAAAATAAGATAAGGTTTCAAACATATTCTTGGGTTGTTGGAACTACTAGTTTTAGGGTAGCTGAAACAAAATACAAAATAGAAAAGCAACTATTAATTTTAGATAGTTTTAAAGATGAT
>JALVXC010000162.1 GCA_027038275.1 Campylobacteraceae bacterium
TTCATCAACGGATTGTCTTGGTTAGCTGTATGGCAAATACTTAATTGTCCTTTATTGCTTAACAACCCAACCGGACCCAAAGCGGGCACCACTGGCTTTAGCCCATTGGCCTTTAAAGTTTTCAAACGAATCGAAATTCCACTTAATAGCTTCCGCCAATTCACCGGACGGCTCACCACCACCATTGGGCGACATGATTTGGCAATATAAAATATGATTCCAATAACCGCCACCGTTATTTCTGATGGCTGTTTCATTAATATGAATACCTTTTAAAATCTATTCAATGCTTTTGTCTTCGTAACAAGTACCTGCAATGGTAGCATTTAAACCATTGATATAGCCCTGATGATGTCCCAAATGATGAACACACATAGTAGTTTCATCAATATAAGGTTCAAGGGCGTTATATGTATATGGTAATTTAAAGCCCATAATTTTTTATTTCTATAGATTAAACTCATAATTTATATAATTTTAACCGGTGCAAAATTATTGTATCTTTGAATGAGTGTAAAGCTATTATCACTCTTTTAATTTATTTATAGTATCATAAATTTCATTTATAATGATTCCAAATAGACTTGTCGTTTACAAAGCCGGTGCCGGTTCGGGTAAAACCTTTCAGATAGCCAAGCGCTACTTAAATCGTTTGATTCAAGCACAAAATTCGCAAATAATTTACCGGCTAATCGGTATTACTTTTACCAATAAAGCCGCCGAAGAAATGAAAAAACGGATTATTGACAACCTGATAAATGCTTCCAAAGGACAGATTAAAGATGTGATGGCTGTGGTCAGTCAAGAATCGGAACATATTATTAAGGCACAAACCGGAATCATAGAAGCTGTTGATTATCAACAAGAAATCATCAAAAGAAGCCGGCAACGTTTAACCGAAATATTACACTATTACGATGAATTTCAACTGACAACCATTGACAAACTGATGTACAGAATCATCAAGACTTTTGCACGCGATATGCACTTGTCAACTGATGTAGAAGTGGAAATGGAATATAGAGAAGTCGTCGATATGTTGATTGATAAATTGATCAATCGTGCCGAACAAGGGTCATTGTTATCGCGTTTTTTTATCGACTTTGCCATTGAAAAAATAGAAGATGAAAAAAACTGGAAAGACATCAAGCAAGACCTGAACGACATCAGCAAAATTATTTTTAACGACAATTATTTTGACGCTTTAAAATCGTTGGAAAACAAAACATTAGGCGATTTTAAACGGCTGAGAGATCATTTGGTTAAAGAGAAAAACAGACTCAGAAAAGACCTGATTGAACAAGGAAATGCACTAGCCACTCAAGTAGAAACCTATAAGTCACATGTGTATAGTGATGTGCACACTTATATTAAACGTTTGCGTTTTGAACATCAGAATATAGTTATCAAACCGCGATTACAATCTTATATTGACCAAGGTATTTATTATAAAAAAGATGCCGAAAAAAAACTAGATAATCAAGGGTTTATCGAGTTGGAAGTCTTAAACAATGAAATTCATCGTGTGATTACCGAGAGCTTTAAGAAAAATGAACAGC
>JALVXC010000163.1 GCA_027038275.1 Campylobacteraceae bacterium
TAACTGAAAATAATTCAACAGATGATAATAATACAGAGAGTAATGAGAGTGTTGCCGATACTATTAATTATGGTATTAAATTTTCATTAGAAGATGAAGCTGTTATGAAGTTTAATCTTGAAGAAAAAAAGAGTATACAGGTAGGATTAATTGATAAAGATACAGGGGCTTTTATATCAGCTAAAAAAATTATATCTTTAAAAATAATAAGTAAACAAGATACACTTTTAAAATTATTTGATTCTGCTATAAATACTACACCTTCTTCTATTGTTTCTTATAAAAATATAAATAATATTACTATTTATTCTCAAACTTATACACGCTCTGGACTTTCAGATATAGATGTTGAATTTGAATATTTAAATGATAAAGGAAGTATAGAGAAAGTTAGTAAAACATATTCAATTATGATACAATCTGGTCCACCTACAGCATTTTCAATAAATGATGATGGAGTAAGTTATAATTTTGATACAAAGTGGTTTGAACATAAGTATCTTATTTCTGCTACAGATAAGTATAATAATCTTGTTAATATTTCACCAACTATTTATGTTAATGCAATGACCGATTTTACAAAAGACAGTAGTGGAAACTATATACTATATGGAAAATTTGGTAGATTCAAAGGAAATTTAATTAGTGATAAAGAGAGTAAAAAAGCAACACTAGAAGTAGCAGGTTCTATATTTGATAATATTGATTATGATAGAGATTATGCTATTGTATTTGGTGATATACATAGTTATGAAGCTCTTGGTAAGTGGGATATAAATAAAGACTTATCAAGTGATTCAACTTTAGCATTTTCAGATACATATAATGGAGAAAATCATAATAATTTAGGTTTTGCAGTTGGACATAACTATATGGAAGAGATTTGTGATTCTAGCTATAGAGAGTGGCATCTTAAAATAGATTCTAGTGATGGAAAGTATGTTTTAGATAAAGATGGAAAAACAAAGGTAACTGTAAAGTATCCAGCTGAATATCTTTATGGAAAATTAGGAGCTATTAGTGTTAATTTTTTAGGTAAAAATCCAGAGACAAATCAAGTATTAAAGAGTGGAGAAGTCTATTTTGCTGTATGGAATAATGTAGAGGGGTTAGAAGGAGAGAGTATTAAAATTCCTAAAGGTTCAGGGACATATACTATTCGTCATTATGGAATTATTAATACAGGAACAGGGGATAAATTTGCATTAAAAAATTCTCACTTTTCGTGTAAGGTTGAACAGACAGATACGGCAGGAGTAATATTCTCAGATAGAAATACAATTATTACAGATGCTTCTCAATGTAATTTAAATGGAGAACGGGCATATATTGAATATAATGTGACAGCTCTCCCTGATAAGGATGGTACTGTTACTTTTTCAGATTGTTTTGTAGATGGAATACCAACATTTTAAATTTAAATTAAAGAGCAAGAAGTTGCTCTTTAACCCTCCTTTTCTAAATTTTCCACTATAATTTCAGCAATAATTTTTACTATAAATAGGTATTTTCCATGATTGATTTAAAATATTTACAAAAAAACTTTGATGAAGCAAGTGCTAAGCTTATAAAAAAGGGTGTTAATAAAGAGATACTAGAGAATCTAAAGGAGCTTTTTGCAACACTTAAAAGTGCTAACTCTACACTTGAAGAGGCTAAAGCCGAGCAGAATAAAATGTCTAAACTTTTTGGTGAGTATATGCGTGAGAAAAAAGATATAACTCAACTAAAAGAGAAGGTTAATGCAAATAAAGAGGAGATAGTAGCTCTTCAAGCTACAGCACGTGAAGCACAAGAGGCTTTGGAGAGAGTTTCTCTTGCTATTCCAAACTTTCCTGATGACTCTGTACCAGAGGGTGCTAATGAAGAGGATAATGTTGAGCTTAAAAAGGTGTTAGAACCTCGTAAATTTGAGTTTGAGCCTAAAGAGCATTGGGAATTGGCTCAAATAAATGGTTGGATAGATTTTGAACGAGGTGTTAAACTAGCAAAGAGTCGTTTCTCTGTACTTCGAGGAGAGGCAGCAAGGTTAGAGAGAGCATTGATAAACTTCTTTTTAGATGTTAATAGACAAAGGGGTTTTGAAGAGGTTTGTGTTCCTTTTTTAAATAACTCTGCAATGCTTCAAGGTACAGGACAGCTTCCAAAGTTTGAAGATGACCTTTTTAAGATAGATGGTGAAGATTTGTATCTTATTCCAACAGCAGAAGTACCATTGACTAACCTCTATCATGATGAGATTTTAACTCAAAAAGAGCTTCCTATTTTACTTACAGGTTATACGCCATGTTTTAGAAAAGAGGCAGGAAGTGCAGGGCGTGACACTCGTGGTATGATACGTCAACATCAGTTTGATAAAGTAGAGATGGTAGCTATTGCAACTCCACAGCAGAGTGAAGATATATTTAATATGATGGTAGAGAATGCCTCTGATATTTTAACTCAACTTGGACTTCCTCATAGAGTTATTGAGCTTTGTGGTGGAGACCTTGGTTTCTCTGCTGCTACAACTATCGACCTTGAAGTTTGGCTTCCTGGGCAAGATAAATATAGAGAGATTTCATCTATTTCAAATACAAGAGATTTTCAAGCACGAAGAGCTAAAATTCGTTATAAAGATGGTAAGAAGAATGTTTTAGTACATACGTTAAATGGTTCAGCCCTAGCTGTTGGTCGAACTCTTGTAGCAATTATGGAGAACTATCAGAATGAAGATGGAACTATAGAGATTCCAGAGGTTCTAAAAAAATATATGTAATGCCTCATTTTGAGGCATTAACATCTAAATTAGCAATATACTCTGCTAACTCTTTTATGTCACTATTGGAGAGTGTTCCAACTTGAAGTTTCATAATATTTCCTAACCCATATTGGTCTAACTCACCATTTTTGTAAGCAGTTAACTCTTTAATAGTTATATTAGCCTCCTGTCCACCAATGAGCTTAGATTTATTTAGGGCTTGTTTTTCTCCATTTTCTCCATGACAACCAGCACAGTTTTTGTATAGTTCAAGGGTATCTGCAAATGTTAAAATCGTACTAATAGTTATTATAAATAGTGTTAAATATCTTTTCTTCATGGAAAACTCCTAAGTTTATCAAACTAGACAATAGTATACTAAATTTGTATAAAAATTGTGAAAAATTTAATTTTGAGGTTCATTTGATATAATATTCAAAATATATTTTAACAATGGAGACCTAATATGTTCAAAAAAATAGCATTGACAACACTTTGTATGTCAACAATACTATTTGCAGAGAGTGGAATAGGATTGAATATAAATGAGAAAGATTTAGAGATAGAAGGTATTATTGACTCTCGAAATTTAGAGGCACTTCAAACAAGTAGTAATATCTATCAAGCTGATGTAAACTTTTTGTATGATGATGAGAATGCAAAGTTAATAGGTGTTGGTCTTGTATCCACAAATAAAGTAGAAACACTACAAGGAGTTGAAGCCTCTTTTGGTACTAAGTTTATTTGGGCAGAGGTTGGTAACCATGGTGCGACAAATAATAGTTTCACTGCTCTACCACTTGTTGTTAAGATTCGATATACTGTTCCACCACTTCCAGTTGTATATAATGTTCCTACTATGGTATTAGAGGGAAGATATCTTTATGCACCTAAGGTTTTAGCATTTGGAGATTCAGAAGAGTATAATGAATTTAGATTAAATGGTGAAGTTGAAATTATTAAAAATGTTAATCTTTATGCAGGATATAGAAATATTCAAACAAAATATAAGGGTGTAACAAATAGTCTTTTTAATACAGGTTTTTATGGTGGATTAAAGTTCACATATTAAAAAACATTTTCTCCACATTCTCTTATTACACTATTTATGTGAAAATGTGGGAAAAAATTGCTTTACTACTCTTTATATAGAGTATCTCTTTTCGTTTAAAAAATCGTATGGCGTTTAAAGTTGTTCTAAAATAGTTTAAAAAATCAATATTATCTTTTGTTATGGTATAAGAATGAAACGATTAGGTGTTAAACTTATAAAAATTATTATATTTTTATATAACCATTAGCTTAAACTGAATATATTAAATAGCTATATACAAAGAATATATAAAATATAAAAGGAGAGCTATTGGAACATACTATATTATTAGGGCTTATTGTAACCATTGCTATTGCAACTGTAATTAACGTTTTTTTAAAAAAATTAGATATTCCAACTGTTATTGGATATATATTTACAGGTCTTATTATTACTCAAATTTTCGACTTTGGTGAAAATTCAAAAGAGACTTTGTCAAGTTTAGCTGAATTTGGAATTGTTTTTTTAATGTTTACTATTGGACTTGAGTTCTCTATGCCTCAAATGAAGGCTATGAAGAGAGAGGTTTTTCTCTATGGTCTTTTACAAGTTATTTTAACAGGTTTACTATTTACATTTTTAACATATCATTTTTTTAATATTAATTTACGTAGTTCAATTGTTATTGGAATGGCATTGGCTCTATCCTCTACAGCTATTGTCTTAAAAATGTTAAATGAAGAGGGAGAGATTCACTCGTCTTCTGGGCGTGTAATTTTAGGAATATTGCTATTTCAAGATTTAGCTGTTATTCCAATGCTATTGATGATATCTATCTTTACTTCAGAAAATGCCAATATTTCAGAGCTATTATTAAATACACTAATTTCAGCTATTATTGTTTTTTTTATTCTTTTTGTATTGGGTGGCTATTTTATAGAACGCTTCTTTAACTGGGTTACCAGCTCCAGTTCAGAAGAAATTTTTTTAGCCTCTGTCATGTTAACAGTTGTTTCTGCTTCGGTATTAGCAGAGTATTTTGGTTTTTCATACTCCTTAGGTGCTTTTTTAGCAGGTATGACTATTGCAGAGACAAAGTATCGTTATCGTATAGAGGCAGACTTAGTTCCTTTTAGAGATATTTTGTTGGGAATCTTCTTTGTTACTATTGGTATGCAGATTAACCTTTTGGTTGTTGTTGATTTTGGAGGAGTAATATTAGCACTACTTGTTGGTATAATGTTGCTAAAGGCGTTAATTCTATTTGTCGCTATGAGACCATTTATGCAGGGGCGTTCAGCTATTAAGAGTGCATTGTCCCTTATGCAAGTAGGTGAGTTTGCTTTAGCAATTTTTTCTTTAGCTTCATCTGATGGTTTAATTTCTGAAGAGATTAATCAGATTATGATTGTGACCATTGTACTTTCAATGATATTGACTCCATTTATCTTAAAAAATGTTAAATCATTTGCCTATTTACTATTTAGAGAGCCTACTCAACTTAGAGAACGTGCTTTAGTCTCTACAGGATTCAAAAATCATATTATTGTTTGTGGTTATGGACCTGTTGGTAAAAGGTTAGTAAAACGTTTTAGAGAGAACAATATTCTCTATGTTATTTTAGAGCATGATGTTAAATTGGTAGATACAGCTATTGAGAAGGGAGAGAGCAATATATTTTTAGCAAATGCAGCTCAAAAATCGGTACTTGAACACTTTAATATCAAAGAGTCTTTAGCTATTTTTGCCGCAATTAATAACCCTCATCAACTACGACTTATTTGTGAAAATATTGACTCTTTTGGAGAAGATGTTAACTCTGTTGTTACTGTTAAAAACAACTCTCAAGAGGAGAGTATTGCTGACTTGAACATTACTCATGTTATTAATCGTCGTAAGACTATAACAGATATTTTAGCCATTAAACTCTGTTCCTTTAAAAATAGAGAGTTGAGTTAAGAGTGCTTTCTCTTTTTTTGTCTATAGAGTAGTTTAACTTTTAATTTTGCTACTCCTTTATTAACATACCCTAACTTTTTAGCTGCCAAATAGGAGAGGTCTATAATGCGACCTCCATGGTAAGGACCACGGTCATTAATACGTACTATAACAGAGCGTCCATTTTTTAGATTGGTTACTTTAACCATACTATTGAATGGAAAGGTTCTATGTGCGGCAGTGTAGTCATACATGTTATAACGTTCTCCACTTGCTGTAAGTTTTCCTTGAAACTCTTTTCCATACCAACTCCCTTTACCTATTTGAACTTTTTTATCTTTAGCATAGGTGGGAGTAGTAAGGTTAAGCAGTAGTAGTAGAAGTAGTATTTCTTTATTTTGTATTAGTTTCATAACTTAGTATACTGAAATTTTATGAAACTTTATAGGCATTTGAGAACTTTTTAGACTTTAAAAGTTGTTTTGCCTCCCATGGGGTACACTTTATAATAACTCTATAGGCTGTCTTTTTCTTCTCTTTAATATACTTTTTAACAATAATGGAGTTTTTGAGTTTGTGTTTTTCTTTAAATACTTGAGCAAGTTTTTTATTAAAAAAAGATGCAACTTGAATCTTTTCATCTCTTTTGGATATAGTAGTTTTTATCCTCTTTTTCTTTTTTATAGTTGTCTTACAATATGTTTTTTTTGAACCTTTATTTTTTGGGCATTTAACAACTTCAAGTTTGATTTTAGCAACCCCTTTTTTATGAATGCCTAGACGTTTTGCTGCGGCATAAGAGAGGTCAATGGTTCGAGAGCGATAAAAAGGCCCACGGTCATTAATTCTGACCTTGACCGATTTTTTATTTTTAAGATTAGTCACTTTTACAACCGTATTGAGTGCATATGTTCTATGTGCTGCGGTCATAGCATACATATTGTATCGCTCTCCACTTGCTGTAAGTTTACCATGAAAAGGTTTTCCATACCAAGAGGCTTTACCATATTTTACCAAACCTTTTTTTACATAGTGTGGATAGTAGTGAATACCTCTATCTACATAATCTATAATATTATGGTCCTTTGCAAATAGATAAGATTGGGTGATGATTGTGAGCATAAGTATCTGTTTTATACTATCTTTTATCTTCATAAAACTTTTGTCCTTATAAAAAATTAACAGAATTATATACATTTAAACTAAAATAGTGCTTGTCTAAACCATTAGTCACTTAGACTAAAGAATATTGTAAAAAAAAACTAAAAGTCTTGAATTTTTACAAAATTTACTCTATAATTCCGAAAATATAAATTTAGATAAAAAGGAATATTGATATGGCAAAACATCAGTTTCAAACAGAGATAGGTCAACTTTTAAAATTAATGACCCACTCACTCTACTCAAACAAAGAGATTTTTATTAGAGAGTTAGTCTCTAACTCTTCAGATGCACTTGATAAGTTTAACTATCTACAACTAACAGACGATAAGTTTAAAGAGGAGAACTGGTCAGGTAAAATAAATATTACTATTGATGATGAAGATAACTCTTTAACCATTGCAGACAATGGTATTGGTATGAATGAAGAGGATTTAATAAATAACCTTGGTACTATTGCTAAGTCTGGGACTAAGTCGTTTGTAGAATCTTTAACAGGTGATGCAAAGAAAGACTCAAACCTTATTGGTCAGTTTGGGGTTGGGTTCTACTCTGTATTTATGGTTTCAAATCAGGTAGATGTTATTACTAAAAAAGCAGGTGAAGAACAAGCTTATAAATTTAGTACCGATGGAACAGGTGAGTTTGAGATTGTACCAGTAACAAAAGAGTCTCATGGAACAGTTATCTACATTAAACTAAAAGATGAAGAGAAAGAGTTCCTCTCTAAGTGGAGAGTTGAAGAGGTAGTTAAGAAGTACTCTAACCATATTGCCTACCCTATCTTCTTAAACTATTGGGAAGAGGAGACAACAGGTGAAGGTGATGAAAAAGAGACTAAACGTGTTAAAAAGTCTGAACAGATAAATGCAGCAACAGCACTTTGGACACTTCCAAAAGCACAGCTTAAAAAAGAGGACTACATAGAGTTCTACAAAACTTTAGCACATGGTGATGATGAGCCTTTAACCTACTTACATAACAAAGTAGAGGGTGCAACGGAGTATACAACACTCTTTTACATTCCTAAAAAAGCACCAATGGATATGTATAGAGCTGACTATCAGTCTCACATCAAACTCTATGTAAAAAGAGTCTTTATTACCGATGATGACAAAGAGTTACTACCAACATATTTACGTTTTGTGCATGGAATTATTGATTCAGAGGATTTACCACTAAATGTTAGTCGTGAGATTCTTCAAGAGAACAGAATCTTAGCAAACATTAAACAGACCTCAACTAAAAAGATACTTCAAGCAATCAAGAAGTTAAAAGGTGAAGATGCTGAAACATTTACCAAAGAGTACAACAAAGTTATTAAAGAGGGAATCTTCCAAGACTACACTAACAAAGAGTTACTTTTAGATATTGTACGTTATAAATCTTCTAGCGAAGAGGGTATGGTAAGCTTTGAAGATTATATAAGTCGTGCAGATTCAGAGAAGAAAGAGATTTACTACATTATTGGTGACGATGAAAAAGTTCTTAGAAACTCTCCACTACTAGAGGCGTACAAAAAAGCAAATATTGAAGTGCTTATTATGGACGACAAAGAGATAGATACTATTGTAACTCCATCTATTGGTCAGTACAAAGAGTGGACTCTTAAAGATATTACTACTATAGATGCTCCTGACTCTAAAACAGAGGAAGAGAAAGAGGAGATTTCTAAAGAGTTCAAGAGCTTAACAGAGAAAATCAAAGAGGTACTGGGTGAAGATGTAAAAGAGGTTAAAACTACTACACGTCTAACTACAAGTCCATCATGTGTAGTTAAAGATGCAAGTGACCCAATGGCTGGAATGGCTGCGATGTTTGCACAGATGGGACAAGAAGTTCCTGAAACTCCTTTAATCTTAGAGGTTAACCCAGAGCATGAGATGATTAAAAAGATGAACAAGTTAGATAATGACTCTATGTTCAATGATTTATCTTGGATTTTACTAGATTCTGCTAAACTTTCAGAGGGTTTAGAGCCTAAAGATAAGTCTGCCTTTGCTTCTCGTGTGGCAAAAGTTGCAACAGAAGCATTGTAGTTGATTTAACAAGGAATATAGATGAATAGACACATAAAAAAGATTTCAAGTTATGCAGTAATAGGTAGTATGAGTGCTTTTCTTATTACCTCTTTGACTGGTTGTGGAGGTTCAGATGAACAAGCCTCTCAACCAGCAGAGAAACCAACCATTAAAAAAGAGGGTGCAACTGTTACTATTGAAGAGAAACCACCTGGAACATATAAAATTATAGATGAAGTACCAAGTGCAACAACAAGAGTAATTCTTAGAGATGCTAATGGAACAGAGAGAATTCTCTCACAAGCTGAAATAGATAAGCTAGTTAAAGAGGAGGAGGCTAAGGTTGAGGCAGGAACATCTAAGTTAACTCAACCACCTGAAGAGGTAGCAAAAGAGGGTGGAATGGGTCTAGCTGGGACACTTATGGCTTCTATGGCAGCAGGAATGGTTGGTTCATATCTTATGAATAAACTAATGAACAACCAAAACTATCAACAAAATAGAAGAATGACCTATAAGTCACCTCAAGTCTACTCACGCTCTCAAAGCTCATTTAAAAAAGCTAGAGCAGGAGGTGGATTTGGTTCAACTAAAAAGAGTACAACTTCAGCTCCTAGAAAAACAGGATTTTTCTCTAGTAAAAAGAAAAGCTCCTCTTCACGTTCTGTATTTGGTGGTTAATAATGAAATTAGAACCTATTAAAGTACCAGATAAAGAGTATCTGGAGAGTATAGGCTTTTACTGGCATACAGATGAGGACAAAAGCTCTTATATTGCCGATGAGTTGGTTGTTCTTAACTCTGATGAGGCAGATGCTTACTATGAAGCAGCTAATGAGCTTTATGATATGTTTGTAGAGGCAGGTGAGTATGTTATTGAGAATGAGCTTTTTCATGAGATTGGTATTCCATTTAATTTAATTGATGCTATTAAGATGTCATGGGAGAATGATGTCCATTGGCACTTGTATGGTCGTTTTGACCTTGCAGGTGGGTTAGATGGTAAGCCAATTAAGCTCATAGAGTTCAATGCCGATACCCCAACAGCTCTTTTTGAGACAGCTATTTTACAGTGGGCGATGCTTAAAAAGAATGGTATGGAGGAGTCACATCAGTTTAACAATCTTTATGAAGCTTTGGTTGACAACTTTAAGCGTTTAGTTACATTAGAGGAAGATGTCTCTTCCTTTGATGAACTATATGATGGGTGGAAAATACTCTTCTCTTCAGTTAAAGGAAATATTGAAGAGGAGAATACAGTAAGACTTCTTCAAAGTATTGCCAATGAAGCAGGGTTTATAACCGAGTTTGCTTATGTCGATGAGGTTGAGTTCTCTGATGAAGAGGGAATCTTCTATAGAGATGAGAACTATGAGTATTGGTTTAAGCTTATTCCTTGGGAAGATATTGCCATTGAAGAGAGTGAGTTAGCCATGACATTAACTCATATTATGGAGAATCAAAAAGCTATTATTTTGAATCCTGCTTATACTCTGATGTTCCAATCAAAAGCGTTTATGAAGATTTTATGGGATTTATATCCAAATCACCCACTTCTACTTGAGACAAGCTTCGACCCACTAGAAGGGAAAGCACAAGTAGAGAAGCGAATCTTTGGACGAGAGGGTGCAAACACTGTTATTGTCGATAAAGATGAAAACATCTTAGCCGAGACTGATGGTGAGTATGAAGAGTTTGGTGTAATCTATCAAGAGTATGCCGAGCTTCCAAAAAATGATAAAGGTGAGTACTACCAAGCAGGAGTCTTCTATGCTTATGAATCGTGTGGACTTGGCTTTAGAAAGGGTGGATTAATCTTAGATAACTACTCTAAATTTGTGGGTCACCGTGTGGTGGTTGAGCAGGTTTAATATAAAATTTTTAGCAAGTATCTATTTTAGAACTTGCTACTTTTAACTCTTCTATACTTTTCCTCTAAATTTAAAAATAGTAAGGTTTTAAAATTAAGACACAAAGTTTATTATAAATAAACATATAATATGTTATTTTACCAAAAAAGTTAAAAGGGAAATAGATTGAAAAATTTGCCACTCATTTTAGGATTACTATCGACTGTTATACTCTCTCTCTATTGTATTGATTTTCACACTGAACCAATTTTACAGAAGTTAAGTTATCAGTTATCTCAAAATAATGTTGAAGTAGAAGCTAAACCTGTTATCTCTAGTATGATTCATAAAGTCAAGACTCAAAAAGAAGAAGAGATAATAGAACCAAGTTTAAAAGAAGCTCAAGTTCCAAAGAAAATACAACCCTCTATAGAGAAGAAAAAGATAAAAGAGCAAGAAGTAGAGATATCTAATGTTGTTACTAAAGAGGAAAAAGTTGAGATAAAACAAGAGAATGAACTTGATATATTAGCAAAGAAAATTTTAGAAGATATGAAAAAAAATAAGGATAATTAATGGAAACAGTAACTATTGTAATTAGTGAGATATTAGGGTTTTTAGCCATTGCCTGGGTATTGGGTTTTTTTGTGGCTTGGGCTATCTTTAGACCTATTAAGTTAGAGTATGAAAAAGAGATAGAAGAGAGTGAAGAGAGTATTGGCTACTTAAAGAGAGTTGTTAGAAATCAAGAAAAAGAGATAACTAAACTAACTAGGGAGGTTCAAGAGTTAAGTAATACTAGCACTAAAGAGTTTTTAGAGACTCAAAAAAAGAAGCAAAAAGAACATAAAAGTAGCAATAAACAGCCACAATCAAAAAAAGAGTTGATTAAGAGTGAAGATAATATCTTAAAAGAGATAGAGGAGACATTAGAGAAGATTAAGTAGATATTAAGCTCTGGGTGGGTCATTTGATGTATATGATGAATAGGTGAACACAGAGTCTGTCTAGTTTTTTTGTCTTGCTGTTGGGGTAAATCACTAAAGCAAGTTTTAAAGAAGAATGCAACTTGCGAAAGAGAAGAGTTAATCTTCTCTAATCTTCCAAGGCAACCCTTGAACCATTAACTCCTCCATAAATGGGTCAGGGTCAAACTCTTCCATATTGTAGACACCCTCTGCTTTCCATTTTCCTTCAAGCATAAGTTTTGCTCCAATCATGGCAGGAACACCTGTAGTGTAGCTTACTGCTTGGCTCATAACCTCTTTATAGCACTCCTCGTGGTCGCTTACTTGGTAGATGTAAACCGTTTTCTCTTTGCCATCTTTTAATCCCTTAGCGTAGATACCAATATTGGTTTTTCCTTTTGTTCTCTCTCCTAATGTTGCTGGGTCAGGAAGTAGGGTAGAGAGGAACTCCATAGGAATGATTTTCATGCCTTTGTGTTCTACCTCTTTTATACCTAACATTCCAACATTCTCTAAACACTTCATGTGAGTAAGGTAGCTCTCTCCAAATGTCATAAAGAAACGAATACGCTTTAACCCTTTAATATGTTTAACCAAAGACTCCATCTCTTCATGGTAGAGTAGGTAGGAGTCTTTTTCGCCAACTTCTGGGTAGTCCCAAACCTGCATAATCTCCATAGGTTTTGTCTCTATCCACTCTCCATTCTCCCAATAGCGACCATTTGCACTTACCTCACGTAGGTTAATTTCAGGGTTAAAGTTGGTAGCAAATGGGTAGCCGTGGTCTCCTGCGTTACAATCTAAGATGTCAATAGTGTGAATCTCATCAAAGTAGTGCTTTTGAGCATAGGCACAAAAGACATTAGTAACCCCAGGGTCAAATCCACTCCCTAAAAGCCCCATAATCTTAGCTTTTTTAAATGCCTCATCTCTTGCCCACTGCTCTTTGTACTCAAATTTGGCTGTGTCGGGGTGTTCATAGTTGGCTGTATCTAGGTAGTCAACTCCACACTCTACACAAGCATCCATAATGGTTAAGTCTTGGTATGGAAGTGCAACATTAATAACAACATCAGGTTTAACACGGTTAAAAAGCTCCACTAGCTCCACTACACTATCTGCATCTACAGAGGCTGTTTTTATCTCTACTCCTACTCTATCTTTAACATTTTTTGCAATCTGGTCACACTTACTAAGGGTTCTACTTGCAAGGGTAATCTCTCCAAAGGTATTGTTATTCATTGCACACTTAAAGGCGACAACATTTCCCACACCACCTGCACCAATAATCAATGTTCTTTTTGACATTTTATAACCTCAATTTTTTTTCTTGAAATTATAGCTTTTATTGTCATTGTAGTAAAGAGAGGGTATAATTCGCAAAAAATTATATTTTAAGGTAATATCTTATGTTTGAAACGGTTATTGGTCTTGAGGTTCATGTGCAACTTAATACAAAAACAAAACTCTTCTGCTCTTGTCCAACAAGCTTTGCTGAACACCAAAACAGCAACACCTGTCCAACTTGTTTAGCTCTTCCAGGTGCTTTACCAGTAGTTAACAAAGAGGCAGCAGTAAAAGCGATGAGGTTAGGTTATGCACTCAATGCAAATGTAGTACACGCTTCAAACTTTGATAGAAAATCCTACTTCTACCCAGATAGTCCATCTGCTTATCAGATTACACAGTTGACCAATGCCATTGTGCAAAATGGTGAACTCTTTATTGACCTAGAAGATGGAACTCAAAAACGCATAGGTATTACACAAGCACACCTAGAAGCAGATGCAGGTAAAAACATTCACGAGAGCAACTACTCAAAGGTTGACCTAAACCGTGCAGGTACACCTCTGCTTGAAATTGTCTCTGAACCTGAGATGAGAAGTTCGGCTGAAGCTGTTGCCTACTTGAAAAAACTACACTCAACAGTTCGCTACCTTGACATTAGTGATGCAAATATGCAAGAGGGTTCATTTAGATGTGATGTAAACGTCTCTATTCGCCCAAAGGGGCAAAAAGAGTTTGGAATAAGAGTTGAGATTAAGAATATTAACTCTTTTCGTTTTGTAGAGATGGCTATTGCCTATGAGGTACAAAGACAAATAGAGGCCTATGAAGATGGTGTCTATGAGCAGGAGATATTTCAAGAGACACGTCTCTTTAATGTAGATGAGGGTGTAACTAAGTCAATGAGGGGAAAAGAGGAGGCTGCTGACTACCGTTACTTCCCTGACCCTGACTTACGTCCTTTAGTAGTAACTCAAGAGATGATAGACGAAGCAAAAGAGATGCCTGAACTTCCTGATGTAAAAGTTAAACGTTATATTGATGAGTTAAAGATTAAAAGATATGATGCCTTAGTTCTTTGCTCTGAAAAAGAGTTAGCTTACTTCTTTGAGACTATGTTAGAGACAGGGGCGACTCCTAAAACATCTGTAAATTGGTTAACTACAGAGCTACTTGGTCGCCTTAAGAAAACGGAGTTTGACATTACAAACTCTCCTGTAAGTGCAACAAAACTTGGTGAGTTAGTATCTAAGATTGATGATGGAACTATCTCAGGAAAGGGTGCTAAAGAGATTTTAGATGTGCTTATGGAAAAAGATGCAGATATTTCAGAACTTATTGACTCTATGGGGTTAGCACAAGTAAGTGATGATGGAGCTATTTTAGAGATTATTGATAAAATTTTAGAGGCAAATCAAGATAAAGTAGAGGAGTTTAAAGCAGGAAAAGAGAAGTTATTTGGTTTCTTTGTTGGTCAAACAATGAAAGCTTCAAAAGGTTCTGCTAACCCTCAAAAGGTAAATGAGTTACTTAGAGAGAGACTATCTTAATAAAAATTAACTATTTTACCTATGGTTTAAGCATAGTTAAGATAAAATCTCACCTCAAAATAAATACTCAAATTTAATGGGTAAAATACTAATAAGGATGGTACTTAAGTTATGAAAAGAACCTTTCAACCACATAACACACCAAGAAAAAGAACTCACGGATTTAGAACTAGAATGAAAACTAAAAACGGAAAAAAGATAATCTCTGCTAGAAGAGCTAAAGGTAGAAAAAGATTAGCAGTTTAAAACATTTTAGTAGTATTAAGACTACTAAGGAGTTCAATAGAGTCTACAACAACTCTAAAAGTGTTCATACTTCACAATTTGTACTTTTTTTCCAATCTTGCGAAGAGGAGTATAAATTTGGGATAGTTGCCAGTAAAAAAGTTGGTAATGCTGTCCAACGCAATCGAGCAAAACGGCTTCTTCGTGCTCACCTTTTAACTACACTTGACAATCTTAAAACAGGGAAATATATACTTGTTGCCAAACCAAATCTTCTTAAATCTGAGTATAATAAAACCAATAAAGAGTTAATTAAAGCATTAAATCGTTTAAAAACGTTCATACAATGACTTTTTTAAACACTTTTTGATATAATTTAGCCATTATTTTAAATATAATTCTTAAAATATTAATATAATTTAACATTAATGTAAATATTTAATATGAAAAAGAATAAAAAGGTAAATTATAGTGGAACAACAAAACGATCTTCAAAAACGACTTTTACTTGCATTGGCATTGTCATTTGCAGTATTTGTAGCATTTGATATACTTATGCCAAAGACGGCAACAAATATTGAACAGAATCAGACGACTCAAACTACGCAATCTTCAGCAACACCTAAAATTGTTAAGAGTGAATCTAATACACCACAAGTTCCTGCATTAGCACAATCTTCAGAGACACCTAGTTCAGCAGTGAACTCTTTAGTAACTATTAAATCAGATAAGTTTATCTATAATATTGATGAGTTTGGACGTATTGCACAGTTAACAATGCTTGAAAAGAAGTATGAGTATGAGGGAGAGCCTTTAAAAGTTTTAGATAATAAAAGTGTAAAACCTTTAGAGATTAGATTCTCTGATGCTAAGCTTAATGATGAGGCTCATAAAGTACCTTATACTACTTCAAATACAGACTTAGACCTTCACTCTGGTGCTCAAAAGGTTCTATTGACTCAAAAGCTGAGTTCAACAACAGTAACAAAAGAGATAACTTTCTATAAAGATGGACACTATGATATAAATGTCAAGCTCTCTACTCCTAAGGAGTATTTTATTATGCCAGGAGAGCGACCAAATGCAGACCATACTCGATATATGGTTGTTAAAGGGGTAATGATAAAGGCAAAAGATAAGCCTCTTGAGATTATTGAAGATGGTGATGCTGAAGAGAAATTAACTCTTCATAATGTTGAGTTTGCTTCTTCTTTTGATCGATACTTTACTTCTATTTTATATAGCTTTGAGAAGCCTCTTACTGTATATACACAGGTTACTAAAGATGAAGATGCTCTTCTTTTTGTTGAAGGGAAATCAAATATGTCACTAAATGGTTATTTAGGACCTAAAGAGTATAAGGTTTTGGAGGCTTTAAATCCTAAATTAACAGATGCTATTGAGTATGGTTTGGTTACTATGATTTCAAAGCCTATGTTTAAAATTTTAGCATGGATTAATAACCTTATAGGTAATTGGGGTTGGGCAATCATAATCTTTACTATATTGGTAAAACTTTTACTTTTCCCTCTATCATATAAAGGTTTAATGTCTATGCAAAGACTTAAAGATTTAGCTCCTCAGATGAAAGAGATAAAAGAGAGATATGCTAAAGACCCACAAAAGATGAATATGAAGATGATGGAGATGTATAAGAAGCATGGTGCTAATCCAATGGGTGGTTGTCTACCTATGATTTTACAGATTCCTATCTTCTTTGGTATCTATCGTGTACTCTTGAACTCTGTTGAGTTACAAGGAGCTCCATGGATGTTGTGGATTCAAGATTTATCGCAAAAAGACCCATACTTTATACTTCCAATTTTAATGGGTGCATCTATGTGGTATCAACAGAAACTTACACCAAATACAATGACCGACCCAATGCAGCAGAAGATATTCCAGTTTTTACCAGTGGTAATGACACTCTTTTTCCTAACATTCCCTGCTGGGTTGGTTCTCTATTGGTTAGTAAATAACCTATTTACTATTGGGCAACAGATTGTCATTAACAATGCTTACGCAAAACAAAAAGCTACTAAAGTAGCAACAAAGAAATAAATAACTATATGGGGAGAGAATGGACATGCAAATGAAAAGAATTGAAGCTGATACATTAGAAGAGGCCTACAGCAAGGCTGCACAAGCGTTATCATGTTCTGTTACAGAGATTAATTATGAGATAGTACAACACCCTACATCAGGTGTTATGGGACTATTTAAAAAGACAGCCATTATAGTGGCAGTAAAAAAGAGTATTTCTGTCACAGAAAATAGTGCAGATATAACTGCTTTGAGGGAAGAGGTTAAAAGAGAGAAGACTCACGAGGAGGAGTCTACAGATGCTCCTTTAAAGTCTGAAAAAGATAAAAAAGAGGATAAAATATATAAAACCCCAAAAGTCAAGGAAGAGAAGGTTGAGAAAAGAGATGTTGACATTGCAAAGTTTGAGAAAAAAGATGAGATAGTCGATAGTTTCTTCTCTTCAGAAGAGAGCTCTTCGGTAGTAACTGATGAGGTGATTTTTGATGATGATAGAGATGCTCCTGAAAATAGAGAACGTGCTATTGAGATAGAGCGTAAGATTCAAAGTCTTATGAAAGTCTCTTGTTTTGAGATAGATACAGTTGAGGTTGATGTCTTTAATGGTATTGCCCATATCTTTATAGATGGTGAAGATGCAGCTTTGCTTATTGGAAAAGAGGGGTATCGTTATAATGCTCTTTCATATATGCTCTTTAATTGGATTAATGCAGAGTATGACCTCTATATTAAGTTAGAAATTGCAGAGTTTATTCAGGCACAAGAGGAGATGATAGATAACTATCTGAAACCAATTGCAGAGCATATTTTAGTGCATGGAAAGGGTAAAACAAAACCTCTTGATGGTATCTTAGTGCAGATTGCATTAGAGAAGTTAAGAGCAATGTTTCCAAATAAATATATTGCTATTAAGACAGGTAAAGATGGTAAGAAATTTATCATTATTAATGACTTCAATACAAAAAAGCGTACTTAAATATTAATGTCTGCTACAATCGCTGCCATTGCTACAGCAAGTGGTATATCTTCTATCTCTATTATTCGAGTAAGTGGTAATCTAGCCCTTACTCTTGCAAAAAAAATCTCTAAAAAGAGTGATATTACTCCAAGATATGCTCATTTAACCTCTCTTTACAATAAAGAGAATGACTTAATTGACCATGCTATAGTTATCTATTTTAAAAATCCACACTCATTTACAGGTGAAGATATTGTTGAGTTTCAATGTCATGGTGGAGTGATTGTAGCACAAGAGATACTAGAAACTCTCTTGGCTTATGGAGCAAGATTGGCAGAACCTGGAGAGTTCTCAAAACGTGCATTTTTAAATGGAAAAATAGACTTAACAAAAGCAGAAGCAATAGCAAAACTTATTGAGGCAAAGTCAGTAGATGCAGCTAAAATTTTAGCAAAACAGCTAAAGGGTGACCTAAAAGAGTTTATAGAAGAGAGTAGGGAGGCTATGTTAAAGGCTACAGCCTACTCTGAGGTTATGATAGATTATGCAGAGGAGGATATTCCAGAAGACATTTTAGAAAATATTATAAATCAGTTAGATTCATTAGTAGATAAAATAGAGAATATTGTTGATGCAAGTCAAAGAAGAAAAGGGCTTATTGAGGGATTTAGAGTCGCTATTATAGGAAAGCCAAATGTAGGTAAGAGTTCACTTCTTAATGGTTTTTTAGCCCATGAGAGGGCTATTGTTTCAGATATTGCAGGAACAACACGTGATACAATTGAAGAGCAGGTACGTATTGGTAGTCATATTATCCGTCTAATTGATACAGCAGGTATTCGTAATGCAAGAGATAGCATTGAAAAGATAGGTGTAGAGCGTTCACTAGAGTCTATTCGAGATGCCGATGTGGTCATTGCACTTTTTGATTTAAGTCGAGAGTTCGACCAAGAAGATGCTAAGATAGTTGAGATAATAGATGCCATTGAAGATAGAGAAGTCATAGTAGCACTAAATAAAGCAGACTTAGAGAGAAAGTTAGATTTGAAGGCTCTTAAAAAGTATGATACTATTGAAATATCAGCTAAAGATAACTTTAAAAAGTTAACTAATAGGTTAGAAGATTTTTTTAACTCAATTGGTCAAGATGAGGAGTTAATGCTTATCTCTACACGCCAAATTGAGGCAGTTCAAAAGACTAAAAAGGCTATTTTAGAAGCTAAAGAGCCTCTGCTTTTAGGTCAGTTAGAGTTCTTCTCTTATCATCTTCAAGATGCTATTACAGCTCTTAGTTCAATCTCCAAACCCTATGATTCTGAAGAAATTTTAGATAAAATGTTTGGAGAGTTCTGTTTAGGCAAATAAATATATAAAGGAAAAAATATGTTAAGAAAAAGTTTAAAATACGCATTTATTTCATTAACTGTTATGGGAATAGTGGGGTGTACTCCTCAAAGGAGAATTGTAATTCATGCTCCAATTCAGCCAACTACTCAAACACATCGACCAGTAGTTGCTCCAACAAAGAGACCTCCTATTAAAGAAGAGATTCTATTGGGTAGACATGGCAACAATGCAAATTTAGGTTCACGTGTAGATGTACCTAAAAATAATCCTACTATAAATGAGACAACTACTAGAGAAAATAGTAGTGACAATATAGATAGCCATGAAAGAGAGCTTATTGAGCGTATGCCTTTTCCTGTAGATGAGTATCGACATCTTCGTAAAAAAGGTAGAAGTACTGTTAGTGGAAAGGTATATTTAACAAATAGATTGGCAGGGGAAGAGATTAAAAAGGCTAAGATAAAACTGTGGCTTAACCCTGTTACCTCATACTCCAATCAGTGGTACAATGAGGTCTATTTAGGAGGTAATAGACTTACTAAAGCAGACAAGAGACTCTATAACTATTTAAAATTTACATACTCTTTGGCTGATGGTACTTTTAACTTTTTTGGTGTGCCAACAGGAGAGTACTACTTAACAGCTACTATAAAGTGTTCTGTAGAGTGTGGTTACCGAGAGAACAAATCGGTTCTTCTTGTTAAAAAGATTTATGTAGGTAGAGGAAAAACAGAGGTAGATTTAAGTAAGAGTGTTCCATAATAAAAGGCATAAAATGCCTTTTATTTAAATCTTTGGATAAGCCTCTTCTAAAGCTTGATATAACTCTTCAGGAGTAATATCACTGTTAGATGTCAAAATTTCCTGCATAACAACATTGTCTTCTTTGCCATTCCATACTTTAATATAACTACCATCTTTATAACCATGTTCTTGTCTAAACTTATTCAAAATATTTTTCCCAATATATAGCTCATATAGTTCAGGAAGTTTTAGGTTAAGTTTTGAAGACATAGTTAAAAACGAGATGAGTAGAGCATTAATATTACTATTACAAAAGAGTATTTTTACCATATCTTCTACCAAAGCTATCTGCTCATAAGAGTCAAGCTCTTCTCCTCTACTAGCTTCTCTAAAGTTCTCAAACTCCTCCATATTGCCTACAACATTAGAAATATCTTCTAGCGAACCAAGATTTTCTATTTTGTAGAGTCGTAAAACTTCAGACATAATAAAGTGCCAAATATCAACAATCTCAATTTTTATATTCTCATAATCAGGAGAGGCATCAATATTTTTCCAATGTTTCCAAGGGTATGAGTCAACTAATTCAGAAGCTTCAAGGTAGATACATCGTCGCCAATCTATCTTTTTTCCATTTTTAGTTAAGCCATTCTCCCAACCAACTCCATTGGTAGCATCATTTAGCTCTTGTTGTAGTTTTAGCATTTGTAGTATTCTATTCATATTTATCCTATATAATTATTTTTAATCTACCGACTCGTTCCCAACGTCCTCGTTGGGAATGTATATTGGAATTTGATTTATAAAAAAACTTTCTTAAATAAAATAACTCTCCTATGCATTCCCACCGAGACGGTGGGAACGAGACACAGAATTTTATCTTATTAAAAGAGCTTTCATCTCCAAAATAGCATCTTCAAGCCCTGTAAAAACAGACCGTGCAATTATACTCTGTCCAATATTTAACTCTTCAATAGTCTCAATCTCAGCTATAGCTCCTACATTTTGGTAGTTAAGCCCATGCCCAGCTGCCACTTGAAACCCTAGCTCCATAGCATCACAAGACAATGCTCTTAGTTTTGTTAGCTCCTCTTCAAGCATCTCTTTTAACTCACTTCTAGGAAGTTCTAACTCCTTAATAGAGTGGTGAGTATTGCCCAAGTTTGAAAAGAGCATAGCATAAACATTCGCATATTTTCCTGTATGAAACTCAATCCACTCAACTCCTAGTTTATGAGCCATCTCTACAGCCTTTAAAGTAGGGTCAATAAAAAGTGAAACCTCTATTTCATATTTATGAAATTTAGCAATAACCTCTTTAAGCTCCTCTTCATATCTAAAAATATCAAGTCCCCCCTCAGTTGTTACCTCTTCACGCTTCTCAGGAACTAAAGTAACTCGATGAGGTTTCAGTTCACAAGCCAAAGTAACAATCTCTTTTGCTATAGCACACTCCAAATTAACAGGCAAAGAGGAGTGGTAGATAATATTTTTAGCATCACTATCTTGTATATGCCGTCTATCTTCACGAAGATGAATAGTTATCTGCTCTGCCCCTGCACGTTTTACAATGCTTAGTGCGTCCATTGGATTAGGGTCGGCTATCTTTCTTGCTTCTCTTAAGACAGCTATATGGTCTATATTTACGCCTAGTTTCATGTTTTTTTCCTTCTATATATAAATTTAAAAATCTGTAGGGTGCTGTTTTCTAACGCATCAAAAATAGGCATAAAGAAAAATTGAAATCTCATTTTGAATGTTGTATAAATGGTGCAATAGCAATCGCACCTTACAACTCCTCCCAAGCCACAACTACCTCTTTTTTTTCAACTAAATCTTTAATCCAAATAGTTCTATCTTTAAACTCATCTTCCCCAATAACAGCACAATATCTAGCATTAACCCTGTCTGCATTTTTAAGGTGAGCTTTTAGCTTTTTAGGAGCATACTCAACGGTTACTTTCTCTGTATCTCTCTTCTTAGAAGCAAGTGGAAAGAGTGAGTCTATAGCCTCTTCATCCATCGCTCCAAGGTAGTAACCACTTCTTTTGACCTCAGGCATTTTTACAAGTTCCATAATTCGCTCAATTCCAAGAGCAAATCCAACAGCAGGGGTTGATTTACCATCTAAAAACTCAACTAAACGGTCATAGCGTCCACCACCTGCAATGGCAGATTGAGAGCCAATCTCATTGCTTACAAATTCAAAAGCAGTTTTTGAGTAGTAGTCTAGTCCACGAACCAAGTTTGTATCTAGCTCATACTCTATATTTTCACTTTTAAGTAATCTTTCGAGTTTAGCAAAATCATCATCGCAACTACTACAAAGATTTTTAATGAGTTTTGGAGAGTTAACTAGGAGCGATTGACACTTCTCATTTTTACAATCTAGCACACGAATAGGGTTAGTCTCTATTCTACGGTTACAATCTTCACACAGCTCATCTTTGCACTCTGTTAAAAACTCAACAAGGTTTTGACGGTAAGGAGGCATACACTCAGGACACCCAAGAGAGTTAATCTTTAGCTTATAGCCAATGCCAAGAGCCTTAAAGATGTCACCTATCATCTGTATAATAGTAAAGTCCTCATATACAGAAGCCTCTCCAAAGCTCTCACAACCAAATTGGTGAAACTCTCTTAGTCGCCCCTTTTGAGGTCGCTCATAACGAAACATAGGTCCATAGTAATAGAACTTAAACTTCTCATTTTGTCGTCGGTCGAGTTTTGCTTGAACAAAAGAGCGAACTACCCCTGCTGTACCCTCTGGACGCATACAGACATCATTTCCACCTTTGTCCTCAAACTGATACATCTCTTTGCCTACAATGTCAGAACTCTCACCAACAGAGCGTTTAAAGAGTTTTGTCTCTTCTAAAATGGGGGTCTCTATGTAGCTATAGCCATATCTCTTAGCAATAGTAGTAGCAGTAGTTACAATATGCACAAAGCGTTCACTCTCTTCAAAAGTTAAATCTTTCATACCACGAAGTGCTTTTATCATCTATATTCCTAGTTTTTATTTGTGGAATTATACAGTAGATTAGGTTATAATGCTGAATTAAAAAATATGAAAGTGACACTATAGATGGCAACAGAGACAAAATCAGGCTTTATCGCCGTAGTAGGGCGACCAAATTCAGGCAAGAGTACCCTTTTGAACTTTTTGGTTGGTGAGAAACTAGCGATGGTTTCAAAAAAGGCACAAGCCACTAGAAAACGAATGAATATTATAGTTATGCACAAGGGCAATCAGCTTATATTTGTAGACACCCCTGGTATTCATAAAAAAGAGCGACTTATAAATGAGTTTATGTTAGAAGAGGCACTAAAGGCAATGGGGGACGCTGATTTAATCTTATTTTTAGCTCCTATTACCGATAGATTAGATGAGTATGAGAAGTTTTTAGCTCTAAAAGAGAGTTCAAAAGCAAAACATATTGTACTTCTTACAAAAATGGACCATGTACCACAAGGGAAGATTTTAGAGAAGCTTGGAGAGTACCAAAAGTATCAAGATAGATTCGAGGCGATTATCCCTTTTTCAGTTAATAAAAAAATAGGAAAAGAGGCACTTCTTGATGAGGTGGTAAAGCATCTTCCTCCATCTCCACCACTTTACGATACTGACATTACAACTACCGAGTTTGTAAGAGACATCTACAAAGAGCTTATTAGAGAATCTATCTTTGAGAACCTTTCAGATGAGATTCCTTATGAGTCCGATGTAACTATTGAGAAGATAGATGAGAGTGAAGAGATGGATAGAGTCTATGCAACAATTATTGTAGAGAAAGAGACTCAAAAAGGGATTATTGTAGGAAACAGAGGAGAGGGTATTAAACGAGTAGGGAAGTTGGCACGAAAACAGCTTGAACTCTTTTCAGGAAAAAAAATCTACTTAGATTTGCATGTAGCCGTTAAAAAAGGTTGGTCAAAGTCTCGTGGTGGACTTGAAGATATGGGGTATGTTTTCTAATGACACTACACTCTATTAAAATGGGAATATATTCGTTGTTATTGACCAACTATTATGGTTTAAAACTTAAAAAAGTTACTACACAAGAAGAGAAAAAGAGACTCCGTTTTGATTACTCTGAAACTCTGTTAAAAAAGCTAAAGATTGCTGTAGAGGTCAAAAATCAAGAGCGACTTATTGATGGTCAATACCTAATTTTATCAAACCATAGAGGAATTATTGACCCTCTAATCTTAGAGATGGCACTTGAAAAGAGTAATATCTATGGGGTTTGGGTCTCTAAAAAAGAGCTTTATAACTCACCCTTTTTTGGTATATTTGTGCGTAATGCAGGTTCAATTCTTCTTGATAGAGAACAGAGTCAAATGTCAGGATTTTTTGCAGATGTTAAAAAGGCTCTCAAAGAAGGGGCTTCTGTTTTTATCTTTCCTGAGGGTACACGAAACAAAACCAAAGAGAAGCTTTTAGAGTTTAAAGAGGGCTTTAGGATTATTGCTCTGAAAAATAGGCTTCCTATATTGCCTGTCTATATTCGCACTCAAACACATGAGGCTTTGGGTAGTGCTTTGGCAGATAAAAAGTTAGAGCAGACCATAACTATTGAGATTGGTGAGCTTATTGACTATAAGGAGCGTGGGAATATTCAGGAGATTTATGAGGAGATGTTTAATATTTAAACATCTTCCTCTACACCAACAATCTTAGAGATAATCTCATAAAGATTACTAGAGATTTTCTCTTGGCTCATTACTCTCTCTAACTCAACTCTCATAAGCTCTTTAGACTCCTCATTCATCTTCTTATAGAGTGTAAACGCACCTGCTAAACGTGAAGCTATTTGAGCATTTATCTTATCTATCTCGATGAGTTTATCAGCTAAAAATTTGTAACCTGAACCATCTTTGGCATGAAAATATTTGCTATTTGAAATAAAACCACCTATTAAGGCTCTAACCATATTTGGAACTGTTTTATCGTAGATTTCACTCTCTTCAAGCTCTTTAACACGCTCTAAAACACCATCTCGTTTTGAACCTGAAAGTAGAGATAGATATTTACCCATTACTAAATGTTCAGATTTGTAAGTTTGGTAGAAGTGGTCTAGTTCGCTTTGGCTATGGTATTTTTCTGAATCTTCTATAATACTTAGTGCTACCATTTTGTCGCTCATAGAGTTTGTCTTGTTGTACTGCTCTTTTGCTAACTCTACAATCTCTTTTTCTTCTAAATTTGAGAGTAGCATTAGACATCTATTTTTTAGTGAACGTTTTGCTCTATCTTCTGCCTCTGTACCTGATGTTAAGTCGTTGTTTTGATGGTAGAGTTTTAAGAGTTTCTCTCTGTGGGCTGTTGCAAGGCTCTCTTTAACTTTTTTTAGAGCTAAAAGAATTTTATCAAAATCAATCACCTCTTGTCGTTGTGCCAAAGTAGAAACTGATGGAAGTGTTAAAACAAGAGCTTTATAAGCCAAATCAAGTTCAAGTTCTAAAAGATAACCATAACTCTCTACAAATTGAGGGTTTAGCTCTTTGCCCTCTATAACTGCTTCAATGCTCTCTAGTGCAAAACTCTGCATAGCGTCAAATTTTGCAAAAGCATTACTATCATATTTAAGTGCAAATGGATAGTCTGAATTTTGTTTTTCAACTACAATAGGTGCTGAAAAATCACGATTTATCGAAAGGTATGGTTGCTCTGTTAAGTTCTCAAAACTAAAACTCTCTTTCTCTTTAGAGACAATAAGTCTCTCTTCTAAAATCTCAACACCATCTTTGTCAATAAGTCCTATTTTTAGTGGAAAATAGAGAGGTTTTTGTTCATTTCCCTCTAAGTCATTTGGAACTATCTGTTCAATCTCAATCTTAAAGATACCATTCTCAAAATTTTCATTAACCTTAATAGTCGGTGTACCTAATTGGTCATACCAGAGTTTAAATTGAGAAAGGTCATGATTAGAAGCCTCTTGCATTGCCCATAAAAAGTCTTGGGTAGTTACTGCTTGACCATCAAAGGTCTCAAAGTATAAATCCATAGCTTTTCTATAGGCTTCTTTACCTATAAGTGTATGAATCATACGAATAACCTCTGCACCTTTTTCATAGACTGTAGCTGTGTAGAAGTTGTTCATAGAGATATATGATTTAGGCTGAATAGGGTGAGCAGTAGGAGAGGAGTCTTCACTAAATTGAAACTCTCTAAGGGTCTGCACATCTTCAATGCGTTGTACCTCTTTTGAGTTTAAATCAGCAGAGAAACATTGGTCTCTAAAGACTGTTAGCCCCTCTTTAAGGGTGAGTTGAAACCAGTTTCTACAAGTAATTCTATTTCCTGTCCAGTTATGAAAATACTCATGAGCCACAATACTTTGAATACGCATAAAGTTATCATCGGTAGCAATATTCTTATCGGCTAAGACAGCTTGGTCATTAAAGATATTTAGCCCTTTGTTCTCCATCGCTCCCATATTGAAGCTCTCAACAGCTACAATATTAAATATATCTAAATCGTACTCACGTCCATACTCCTCTTCGTCCCAAACCATCGCCTCTTTAAGTGACTTCATGGCATGGTAGCACTTTGACTCATTACCCAAATCACAGTAGATATTTAACTCTACCTCTTTTCCTGACATAGTAGTAAAGCTATCTGTTATGTAGCCTAAATCTCCAGCGACCAAAGCAAACAGATAGGCTGGTTTTGGGTGTGGGTCGTGCCAAGTTGCAATGTGTCGTCCATCTTCTAGCTCTTTAAAAAGCTCTTTTTGTGGGTTACCATTACTTAGTAGAATAGGGTAGCTCTTTTTGTCTGCAATAATGGTTGTAGTAAAAACTGACATAACATCAGGTCTGTCAAGATAAGGAGTAATACGTCTAAACCCCTCAGGCTCATTTTGGGTACAGAAAATCCCTCCTGATTTGTAGAGTCCCTCTAGTTCGGTGTTGTTTTGAGGGTAGATTCTGTTTACAATTTTTAGTTTGAAGTTTTGAGGTACATCTTTAAGAGTAAGAGTTTCATCTTCATAGCTATAATCTTTTAGCTCTTTGTCATTTAAAAAGATAGCTTCTAGTTCAAGGTCAATGCTATTAAGCTTTAAATCATGCTCATTTTCTAGCTTAGTGATATTCATAATATTTGTTACAAGTGTGTACTCTTCAAAAAGCTCAAAAGTAAGGTGAATATTTTCTACTTTAAATGCAGGGGCTTTATAATCTTTTAGATAGATAGTTTTTGGTTGTTGGCTCATTTTTTTAGTCTCTTTAAATTTTTTTGGTATTTTACAGTATAAACCTGAGGTTGAAACGGAATATCTATTAAAAATTATGGATATTTTGGTATGCCAATATGGGCAGACACGTTGGTCTGCCCCTACGGGTTGTTGAGGTTAAAATGGATATTGTTAATGGTTATATTTTCAAATATTGTCATAGAACAAAATTTGAAAAACATATAAATAAGTAGTTGACCAATATTATATTCACTAGGAATCGGAGACTTTAGTCCCGAATATAGCGAGGCTAAAGCCATTGTTTCCAAGATTTTTGAAATTAATTTTGGGTAGGTACTTATCTGTAGGGGAAGACCAACGTGTCTGCCCATGTTCATAATGCCAATAAATCAAAAACCCCATTAAAAAGACAACAACTGTCTATTTTTTTAGATAAAATATTCCTAAAAAAATTGGGAAATCTAAAAATGAACTACCACCACATAGAAGTAAAAATCAACACACCCCACAAACCCTCCTACTTTATAGGCTCTACCATTCGTGGAGCTATGGGCTACGCTCTTAAAAAAGTAACCTGCATAAACCCTAGCTACAACTGTGAAGG
>JALVXC010000164.1 GCA_027038275.1 Campylobacteraceae bacterium
AATATCATCAAGATTATCTCTATCTGTATAGCTACATAGTCAAATTTAACTCTACTGAATAGCTTTTGAATACTAGGGTATTTTTTTGGATTTACCATCATCGCTAGTTCAGTTAGATAACCACTGCTACTTATCAATTCTGCTTTTATTAAATTTAGTAGCAACTCTTTATTTCTATATTGGATACTTTTTAGTATAATTTGTATGATTCTTATTTGTATGTGCATACATTATAAGAATCATCTTTTTCTTTAAATCTTTCTTTTTTGTCTAAAGTGTAGTTAGTAAACTTACTCATAATATTTGGATTTTTTTCAGCATGTAGTCAGAAGTCAGATAGTATAAAACCTAAATGTAAAAATTTAGAAAATAAAATTACTAAGTTAAAAAATGACAAGTACATAAATGTTGTAAAGGAAGTTATAAGTATTCCGATAAGTGGCTATCCATTAAATAAAAGCAATAATGAGAGCCAGAAATTAAAAGTATTAGAAATGGAACTAAATGAATGTAATCAAAAGAATTAAATGTGCTTTGTTTGGAGTGTGTGGTCAACTATGATGTAGCCCAAAATTTAGACACAAAAATAGAGACTATAAACTAAACTATGTAAACCCATCTCCGTAAGTAAAAGTTACTTTTCTCGTTCTCAACGTCCCCATTAATTCCTTATTTCATTAGCATTGCCGAGACGGTGGGAACGAGTGAACAAGTGAATTTATTATTAATGAAAGTATAACACATTAAACAACCCAAACGATTGAAAGTTCCTTAACATCAATATCTGACTTTTTAGGTTTTATGGAGGCATCTTTTATCTCAACTCTCTCTACATCATACTTTTCAGATAGTTCATCTATCTTCTCCTCTAGCTCCTCAGCTAAAAGCTCTAACTCTTCGTCTATCTCCTCTAAAGCCTCTTGGGCTCTACTTATGTCGCCTCGCTCTTTGTAGGCACGACTCCCTTTTGAGAGGGCTTGACCTAGCTTTGCTGATGAACTTCGTCCAAACAGTGCACCCAAGATGGCAATTCCTGTATCTATCATAGATTTACTTGCATCTGCCTCCTCTTTTTCAACTCTCTCTTCGGCTCGTTTAAGACGTTTTAAAAGTGTTTTCTCTTTTTTATCATAACGCTCTTGAAGCTTCTCTATCTCTTGCTCTTTTTTATCATCTAAAATATCTTTTAGGCGTACTTTAAAATCACTTAGGCTCTCCTCTGGGGTAGAGGTAAGTCTTGGAGAGGTTGTCCTATAGAGTGTCAATCTTCGGTTTTTATAAATCCAATTAACAAGCGTTCGTTTTGTCTTTTTTAAGCCCTTATCTTCGGCAATTTCAGAATTTAGAGGAGCAAAGGTTGCACTACTTGGTCTGTTTTTTGAGTAGCTTGGACACTCCTCTATCTCTTCAGCATTTTCCCACTCTATAGGGTCATCTTCATAGAGTTCAAGATTTAGACATAGCTCTTGGTTCTCATCTATATTTTTACTTTGGTTATAGTAGTGTAGCTCAACATTTGCTTGAAGTGTAGCTCTAAAACTGTTTTGACCTGTTACATCAACTGCATAGTACTGCTCTATGGAGTTGTCTATGTGAACAAACTCTTGGAACTCACTACTGCTCTTTGGTTTACTTATGAGTGTTTGAGGTGTAGAGTTTTTTTTCTCTGCCATTAATTGTGAAATTTCAGCAGATTTAAGAGGTCCTTTTAGATACGACATAACCCAACGAGTAGAGAAGACTCTAATATCTTCTAGGTGAGCAGACTTTAAAAAGAATGTACGCTTTTGTAGGTTAGCAAGTAGCTCTTTGATTTCACTTTTTGAGTAGGAAGCTCCAACTTTTCCACCAAGTCCATCAATAACACGCTCAATATCTTGACTAGTTTGTAAGCGACCTATAAACCATGTTCCAATATTTGAAAGCCCTTTGTAGTCCAAATCGACAGGGTTTTGAGTACTTAGCACAACACCAACACCAAAAGCACGAGCCTGTTTAAGAAGTAGCATCATAGGCTCTTTACTTGGTGGATTTTTGCTTGGTGGGAAGTAGCCATAAATCTCGTCCATATAGAGTAGGGCTTTTAGTGCAGATGTACCTGACTGTCTTCGCATCCATGCAATGTATTTGTTGAGTAGAATCGTTACAAAGAACATTCGCTCTTCATCGCTTAGGTGAGCAATAGACATAATCGCAACTTTGGCTTTTCCATTTTCATCATATAGAAGTTTTTGAATATCTAAATCTTCACCTTGAAGCCAAGCAGAAAAAGTAGGGGAGGCGACAATGGCATTAAACTTTGTTGCCAATGCAAATCGTTTATCTTGTGGATAGAAACTCTCTAGGGGTAAAACACCAATCTTTTTAAATGAAGGTGCAATAATAGCACCTATAAGCTCTTCAAGTGAGAGGCTTTTCCCACTTGTCCAACTATTAGCTAAAATCTGTGCAATAAGTAGATACTCTTTTGAACTTACAGGGTCAGCTTCTATTTTGATGAGTGAGAGTAGAGACGAGACAGTACTCTTTAGATAAGAGGTAAAGGTGTCTGCATCGTCAAGAACCTCTTGTGGTGGTGCTTCAAGAGAGCCTAAAATATTGATGGAGACTCCTGCTGAACTTCCTGGGGTGTAGATAGTTTTTTCTACTGCATGGAGTTTTGCTACACGACTTCTATCTTGAAAGTCACTCTCTATACCTTTCTCCCACATAGAGGCAATACCCTCTGCATAAGTTGCAACATCTTTTTCTTTTGCATGAGCCTCATCAGCAACCCATGGCTCAAAGTTTTTAGGGTTAAATGTTGGGTCAGTTAAAAGTAGGTTACCCATGTCGCCTTTGGGGTCAATGAGAATAGATGGAATATTGTCAATTGAAGCCTCTTCAATAAGCCCTATACCCAAACCTGTTTTTCCTGAACCAGTCATACCAATAATAGCTGCATGGGTAGTAAAGTTTTTATTTTTTAGTAGAGTAAGTGCATCTGTTTTCTCTTGGGTTATTTTGTCAATATCTCGACCAATATAGAATAGTCCAAGCTTTTCGTAGATTTTAACCATAAGTATATTCCTTGAAGATAATAAAAACTATTTTATCATAATATTTATGGAAAGTTCATAAGAGTAGTAAGACACCCCTTCGATATTTTTAATTATAAAATGAAATCCAATTTCATTCGGAGATATAGAGATGTCATTTGTAAGTTTAACTCTAAAGATATAAAGCTAAACTTAGTCTATGGGTTAAATTATACTACAAACAAGCTTTGTAATAGTAAACCCACCAATAACAAGCCAAATAAACATACCTAACGCAGTATAGACAGGGGCTAAACCCAAACCTTTAAACTTAGCAAAGCGTGTTCCCATACCAAGAGCTGTCATTGCCATTGTAAGTAAAAAGGTATCTACAATATTAATATTGTTAACAATATTCTCAGGTATTAAGTGAAATGAGTTAAACGCAGCTACACCAATAAAGTAGACAGCAAACCAAGGAATTACCAACTTAACATCTGCACCTTCTCCACCATCTTTTTTAGCTTGATAACTAAGGTATAGCCCAAGAACAATAAGCATAGGAGCAATCATAATAACTCTTGTCATCTTAACAATAACTGCTGAGTTAGCCATCTCAGCAGGAGAGTTTGGAACAGAAGCAGGAACAGCAACAACTTGAGCAACCTCATGAATAGTTCCACCTACATAGATACCAAATTGACGAGGTGTCATGTGTAGAAAACCTGTTGCATGTTCAATAATAGTAGTATAAAGTACAGGGTATAGAAACATTGATATAGTACCAAAAAGAACAACCATTGAAACAGCAATAGCAGTTTTGTGTCCTTCAGCTTTGAGTACAGGTTCAGTTGCTAAAACAGCAGCCGCACCACAAACAGAAGCACCAGAGGCAGTAAGCATAGAGGTGTCTTTTTCCATACCAAAGATTTTATTACCTAGCCATGTTCCAAGTATAAATGTTGTTGAGAGCATAATAAGTGAGACTAAAAATCCTTCCATTCCAACAGCCATAATCTGTTGAAAGGTAATTCTAAATCCATAAATCACAATAGCAAAACGTAAAATTTTTTTACCTGAAAAGGTAATTCCACTCTCCCAAGCAGATGGTAGTTTGTTGTGAAGTGTATTTGCATAGAAAATTCCCATAACAATACCAATAACAAGAGGTGAAAGCCCTAGCTTATGAATAGGAGCTAACCCTGCAATATAAGTAGCAGCAGCGGCAAAGATAGCAACAAACAGAATACCACTAAGAGTACCTGCACGATTTTCTGGTGAAAATGCCATATTATTCCTTTAAATTCAATTTTTTTGATTATATTCTTGAAAGTATACTCTTTTCTTGATAATATTAAAAATAAATTGAATTGATATTATAAATAAAGATTATTTAGGAGTATAATATGGCATTTAAGTATGCAGTTGCTTTAACAGGTGGCATAGCAACAGGAAAGAGTACCGTAGCAAACATTTTTAAAGAGTTTGGTTTTAAGATTATTGATGCAGATAAGATAGCACATGAGACTCTACAGAAGAGCCAAGATAAAATTATTGAACTTTTTGGAGAAGAGTATGTTGTTGATGGAGAGGTTGATAGAAAGGCATTGGGTAGGTTGATTTTTGCTAATAAAGAGGAGAAGTTAAAACTTGAAAATTTACTTCATCCTCTTATATTTTCTGAAATTGAAAAGCAATCTGAAAAACTTGACAGAGAGAAAAAGCCCTATTTAGTTGATATTCCTCTATTTTTTGAGACTAATCGTTACCCTATTAAAAAGAGTATAGTTGTCTATATTCCCAAAGAGTTACAAATAGAGAGATTAATGAAGAGGGATAGCATAACTAAGGAGGAGGCACTACAGAGAATTGATGCCCAACTTCCTATTGAGGAGAAGAGAAAGAGAGCAACCTATATTATAGATAATCAAAAAGACCTAGAGACTCTTCAGCATGAGTGTGCTATATTAAAGAATAAAATTATAAGGGAGAGTTAATGTTTTTACGTCTTTTATTTATTTTTTTATTGGGAAATAGTTATCTTTTAGCTGATGATTTTGTAACTATAGCAGATAAAGTTATTATTAAAAAATCTACACGAATGCTCTATCTCTCTAGTAATGGGCAAATCTTTCAAAAATACCATATTAGTTTAGGTCAAGTTCCAGTAGGTGCTAAAGAGGTTGAGGGTGACATGAAGACCCCAGAGGGAGTTTATGTGCTAGATTGGCGACAAGAGAGTCCACAGTACTATAAATCTCTACACATCTCTTACCCAAATGCTAAAGATAAAGCTCATGCAAAAGAGTTAGGAGCTAGTGCAGGAGGTATGATAATGATTCATGGAACACCACCTGCTTGGTCTCTCTCACCTTATGGAGATTGGATGAATGTTCTTATTGATTGGACACAAGGGTGCATTGCTATGACAAATGATGACATAGAAGAGGTGTGGGAACAGACTAGGAATGGAACAATAGTAGTTATTGTTCCGTAAGTTTTTATTATTTCTTTTTAGGTGTTACATACATATTAACATAACGACCGTCACGTTTTGCATCTTGTTCAAGATTTCCTACATCTTCAAGCATAGGCCAAACACGGTTAAGAACCTCAACACCCCATTCAGGGTTTGCCATCTCTCTACCACGTAAAAAGACTCTTAGTTTTACATGTTTTCCAGCCTCTAAAAACTCTCTTGCATGTTTAACTTTGTAGGCAATATCACCATCTGCAATTTTACAAGAGAACTTAACCTCTTTTACATCAATGGTTTTTTGGTTTTTTCTTGCCTCTTTTTTCTTTTTTTCTTGCTCATACTTAAACTTTCCGTAGTCCATAATCTTGGCAACAGGAGGTTTAGCATTTGGAGATACAAGGACTAAATCTAGCCCTTTATTGTCTGCGATTTGAAGTGCTTCATCACGAGATAGTATCCCTAGCTGTTCTCCATCATCACCTAAAACTCGGAGTTCTCTGTCACGAATCTTATCATTCATAACAGTATCATCTGGTTTCTTTCTTCCTCTGTTGTTTCTGTTGTTTTGTCTACTCAAATTTTACCTTCGTTAAGTTGTTGAGTTAATTTTACCATAAATTCATCAAAAGAAAGATTATATTGCTCTTTTGCTCTTCTATCTCGTATTGCTACACTATTGTTTGCTACCTCTTCATCACCTACAATGACTACGTAAGGTACTCTCTGTTTCTCTGCTGTTCGCACTCTTTTGTTAAGTGAATCGTTCTTATCAAAAATTTCACAATCAATATCTAGGTCAATAAGTCTATTTTTAAGCTCTTTTGCATAAGCTACATGACTCTCTGAAATTGGCACAAAGATAATCTGTGTAGGAGCAATAAATAGTGGAAACTCTCCAGCATAGTGTTCAGTTAAGATTCCTATAAATCGTTCAAATGAACCCAAAATAGCACGGTGAATCATAACAGGTGTATGACGCTCATTGTCTTCACCTACATACTCTACATTGAAACGCTCTGGCAGGTTAAAGTCTACTTGTACTGTTCCACACTGCCACTTTCTGCCAATGGCATCGGTAATCTTAATGTCAATCTTTGGTCCATAGAAAGCTCCACCACCCTCATCAATAGTAAATGGCAGATTGTTTTCTGTAAGAGCATCTTTAAGCCCTTGTGTAGCAAGTTCCCAAACTTCATCATCTCCAATAGCCTTTTCAGGTTTGGTTGCAATCTCCATGCTGTACTCAAACCCAAAGAGCTTCATAACAGAGTCAACAAACTCAACAATATCAATTACCTCACTAGCTATCTGCTCTGGAGTACAGAAGATATGAGCATCATCTTGGGTAAACTCTCTTACACGTAAAAGCCCATGAAGTACACCTGATTTCTCATGACGATGAACCACACCATATTCATAATATTTAAGAGGTAAATCACGATATGATTTCCCACTCTGTTTAAAAATCTGAATATGACCAATACAGTTCATAGGTTTAATCCCATACTCCTGCTCGTCAATGGTAGTAAGGTACATATTTTCACCATAACAAGCGTAGTGTCCAGAAGTTCGCCACATATCAGCTTTTAAAATCTCTGGACCTCTAACAGGTTGGTAACCTCTTTTTCGGTGAGCTTTATGTAAGATGTTCTCTAACTTGTAACGTAGACGTGAACCTTTTGGCATCCAAAATGGTAATCCTGCTCCACTCTCTTCATTAAACATAAAGAGTTCCATCTCTGCACCAATCTTTCGGTGGTCACGTTTTTTAGCCTCTTCCATCATTTTGATGTAATCTTTTAGCGACTCTTTATCTGCAAAAGCGATACCATAGATTCGAGTCAACATCTCTTTAGTCTCATCACCACCAAGGTAAGCACCTGCCACACGAGTTAGTTTAAAGTTATGTAAAAATCTAAGTGCAGGAACATGAGGCCCTTGACAGAGGTCTTCAAAATCTCCTTGTTTATAGATAGAGACTACCTCATTTGGGATTCTTGAAAGAACAGCTTGTTTTAAATCATCATTAGCAAACTTCTCAACAGCTTCCTCTTTTGTTATCTCATACTTCTCAATCTTGTATTTCTTTTTGATGAGTTCTTTCATCTTCTTTTCGATTTTCTTTAAATCTTCCTCACCAATCTTTTCATCAACCTTAAAGTCGTAGTAGAACCCCTCATCAACTGTTGGACCTACAAAAAACTTAGCATTGGTGTAAAGCTCTGTAATAGCTTGTGCCATTAGGTGTGCTGTAGAGTGTCTAATTATCTCTAAAGCTTCAGGTGAGTTATCATACTCAATCGCTTGTGCATCAATATTTTCATCTGCACTCTGTGTATCTACAATATTTCCTAAGTTATCTATGTAACCAATTATATTTTCGCTCAAAATTAACCTTTGTCTCCTCCATAATACGTAATGGAAGGTAATTTTTTTAATGGGTGTATTATATCTCTTTAGACTTAAGTAAAATAAATATGATAAAATTATGCAAAAATTAAATAGGAAATTGTATGGAACTATTTGGAACAGACGGTGTACGTGGTTTAGCAGGTGGAAAACTCAATGCAATGAATGTAATGCGTTTAGCTATTGCAGCAGGAGTACATTTAAAAAAAACAAGTAAATATAATAAGATTTTGGTAGGAAAAGATACCCGTCGTTCTGGATATATGATTGAGAACGCATTGGTTTCAGGTTTAACAGCTGTTGGTTTTGATGTTATTCAAATAGGACCAATGCCGACTCCTGCTATTGCATTTATTACTGAAAATATGCGTTGTGATGCAGGAATTATGATTACAGCTTCACATAACCCTTATTATGACAATGGTATTAAGTTTTTTGATGCAGAAGGAAATAAGTTAAATCATCAGAGTGAATCGGAAATTGAAAAAATTTTTAATGATAAAGAGAGAATTTACGGTGCATTTGCTACAAAAAAAGGGTTAGGAAAATCAATTCGTATAGATGATGTAATTGGGCGTTATATTGTTCATATCAAAAACTCTTTTCCTAAACAATTTTCTCTTGTTGGAAAAAGAGTAGTTGTTGATTGTGCTAATGGTGCAGCTTATATTGTAGCTCCTACAGTTCTAAGAGAATTAGGTGCAGAGGTAATTGTTTTGTCCAATACTCCTGATGGGTATAACATAAATACTAATTGTGGAGCGACTCACCCTGAGGCTTTGGCTCAAAAAGTCTTTGAGACTCGTGCAGATATAGGAATCGCTTTAGATGGGGATGCTGATAGAATTGTAATTGTTGATGAAAAGGGTGATGTTGTCGATGGAGACAAACTTATTGGTGCATTGGCAATTCATCTTAAAAATTCAAAAAAATTAGCCAATAACAAGGTAGTAGCTACAGTAATGAGCAATGGTGCATTGGCAAATTATTTGAAATCTCATGGTTTAGAGTTAGAGCGTAGTGATGTTGGAGATAAACATGTTTTAGAGGTAATGAAAAGGGTTGGTTCAAACTTTGGTGGAGAGCAGAGTGGACATGTAATCTTTTCTGATTTTGCAAAAACAGGAGATGGTCTAGTCTCTGCACTACAGGCACTAGCATATATGAAAGAGACTAACAAAACAGTAAGTGAGGCATTTAATCTATTTGAACTATATCCTCAAGAACAAGCAAATATTAGCATTTCTCATAAAATTCCTATTAATGAAATAAAAGGAGCAAAAGAGTTATTTACTGAAATTGAAAAAGCAGGTATGCGTCATTTGGTACGTTACTCTGGTACAGAGAATCTTATGCGAATTTTACTTGAGGGTAAAGACCAAGCAGTACTCTTAAAGATGATGGATAAAACTGTAAACTTTTTTAAGAAAGCACTAAAATAATGGTACGAAATATACTTATTTTTCTATTGGTAGCTATTGGTACTTTTGTTATTGACCAAAGCTTAAAAGTTATGGCAATAGATGCAGTAAATGGTGTGGAGTATATGACCATTTTAAAAGGAGCATGTATTGACCTTGAACTTCACTATAATCGAGGTGTTGCTTTTTCTCTTTTAGCTTTTTTAGGGGACAATCTAAAGTGGCTACAGCTTGTTATGATTTTAGGAATTATAGTTTTTGTCTTTTATGAGGGCTATCTAAAAAAGTACGCCTTTGCAATTGGTCTAATAGTTGGTGGTGCTTTAGGAAATCTATATGACCGTTTTGTTCACCAAGGTGTTGTTGACTATGTAGCGTGGCATTGTGGATTTAATTTTGCTATTTTTAACTATGCTGATGTTATGATAGATTTAGGAGTAGCAATTATATTGCTTATAAGTTATTTAGATTATAAAAGAGAGAAGAGAGGAGTATAGCACTCCTCTTATATTAATAGACTATCTCAGCCTGACCATAAAGTTTCTCTACTTTTTCTCTTAATTTTTCAACTACTTTTTTCTGTTTGAGTAGCTGTTTAACTCTTGGTTTTGCCTCTTTAAAACTAAGTTTTCCTGCTGGTTTTTTATTTAATAGGTAGACTACATTATATCCATGCTCTGTCTTTACAGGTGCATTGAGTAGTCGTCTCTTTTTATATTTATAGGCTTTGTCAAATAGGTTTGCTGGTACAGCATCTTTTCCAAACCACCCAAGGTATCCATTTTGTTTAAGTTCATGAGCTTTTTCTATAAAAGCTTTATCTAAATCTTTTGCTTTTTTAAGAGATTTTAAAATCTTATCAGCTGTTTTTTTATCTTTAACAATAATATCTGCTATCTCAATAGAGTTTGGATATTGAAATAGTTGAGGGTTGTTGTTGTAAAAATCTTTTATCTCTTGGTTAGTTACTTTAGCTTTTTGGAACTCTTTTTGTTGATATAGAGCAACAGCAATAGCACCTTTAATACTTCTTAACTGCTCTTTATTTAGTTTTTTTCCATATTGCTTTTCTACTAATGCTTTTTGTTGATTGAATGCCTTTTTAAACTCAGGAGTATTGACAAAAGGTTTTTTTAGAAGATTTTGATATAGAACCTCTTCTTTAATAAGCTGTTCTAAAAGAATCTGTTTTTTTGTCTCATCTAACTCTTTATAGTTTTTAGAGAGTAGGGCATCGGTAATTTTGTGTCCATTAACTGTTACTAATGTTTTAGAAAATAGAAGTAGACTACTTAGTAGCAGAAGTGTTATTATTTTTTTCATTGTATTCCTTTTTATATTAAAATTTTTTTAATCTATGGTTTCGGCTATAAATGTCTTTGTAACTTGTCCACCAAATCTGAAAGTTCCATCTTCGAGTGATACATAGAGTTCATCACCAGACTTAGGAAAAACACGCACATTGTTATCTACAAGCTTCTCTAAGTTAGCTCTAAGAAAACATGCTACCATGCCTGTTCCACAAGCTAAAGTTTCGTCCTCTACACCACGCTCATAGGTTCGTACATAGAGTGTGTTATCTTCTACTTTACATATATCTATGTTTGCATTGTATTTGTCACGAAGCTGTTTAGCTTGTTCTAGGTCAAACTCCTCAATATCATTACGAATAGCTACCAAGTGAGGAACACCAGTATCTACAAACCACCAAACCTCTCCATCCTCTTCAATCTCTTGACTTAAGATAGTTGGCTTGGTCATATCAGAGACAACATAGTTTCCATTAACAGTAGCACGAATAACTCCTGCACCTGTTAAAAATTCAGCCTTTCCATCTGTAGAGATACCTTTGCTTATTGCATAGTGTGCAACAGCACGAGAGGCATTTCCACACATGGTAGCTCGACTTCCATCGGCATTGTAGAAGTCCCACTCAAAGTCATACTCAGGGTGGGGAATAACTACTACAAGTCCATCGGCCCCAACACCATTTTGTCTATGGCAGAGGCGTTGTGCTAACTTTGAACGGTCTTTTTTCTTTTTACGAATAATAAGAATGAAATCATTCCCATTTGCAGAGTATTTAGTTACTGTCATTTCTCTTTTCCAAAATTTTATTTGAAATTATATCAAATTATGTGCCATTGGTTGTTTAGAAAAGTTTAATTTAGTTTTTGGATTTTTTTGAGAAGCAACTACTTTACTTTTTGCTCTTGTTTTAACAAAAGAGGTAAAGAGAACTAATCCTGTTAAGATTAAGATTCCATTTCCAAGATAGTCATGTGCTAAAGAGAAATTATTTCTCTCTTCTAAAACAAACTGGGTTACAAACCATATACGGAAGATATTTATGGTTGTAATAAAAAAGTAGCCCATAATTGCCCATTTTACTTTGTGTATTAAAGTAGATGGAAAGGCAATAATTGATGCTAAGAAAAAGAGATAGGGAATCATACCGTTACATGCTTTTTCTATCACTAATGCATAGTGAGGATTTATAAAAATTTTATGCTCTTTTATCATTCCTGTAGGTAGACTCAATGATGTTAAAAAGGTAGTAAAATTAGTCTGTAGAGTATTTATAGTTGTACTTATTGGAGATAGTTCCCAATAAAAAATTACAAATAAAAGAGCGATACCTATCCAATAAGTTAATAGAAATTTCTTCATTTTTAAATTTACCTTAAATAAATATATTAATATTTTTATGTAATTTTTATTTTATCATAAAATTGTGTAGAAATAACTTGTATTATATATATATTTAGTTAAAAAGAGTTGTTTTTTAACTCTATTTAACATCTGCTTTAGGTTTATTGGTTTTATTTTGGTCTCTATTTTTTGGAGGTGGAGTTTGAAGGTTTTGACTCATAAAGATTTGAGGTTCTTGTCTTTTGAGTTTTAGCATTGCTAAAATTTTTGTTTTTTTCTTACTTTTATATATTTTAAATAGTTCAACATCTTTTGCAATTACATCAATATGGACATTTTGTTCATTTTTTAATGGGAGGTCATACTCTCCACCTTCAACTCTTAAGAGAGTTTTTCCCTCTTTGTAGACTAGCCATATAACTTTAGCTTGTGCCTCTCCATAGAGTGAGTTTCTTGTATTTTCAAGTATAAGTCTATGAAACTTATCATCGGTATTGATAGTAATGTTATGGTCTGCTTTAAGAATATCCATAAAGAGTGTTCGACTCCCTTTTAGACTCTTTGTTGATGTCTGTAGATACTCAAAAAGGTGAATATTGGAGTTTCTAAGAATATCAGCACTCTTATAGAGTGCCATAAGTACTAAAGAGAGTAGGGTAATAGAGATAAGCAGTTCAATAAGTGTAAACCCTTTTTTATATCTCATTGTTTAATCTTCCATAATCCCAATACGGATAGCCTCTTCATAAGAGGTATCTCCATCAATAAGCATCTTTTTAAGTCTATCTGCAATAGTTTTCATACCACGCTTTTTCATCTCAATACGAATTTGATGGTCATTGAGTCCATCTTTCATCATCTCCTTTACGTGGTCGTCCATAACAAAAAGTTCACCAACTGCTTGTCTTCCTCTATATCCTGTAAAGTCACACTCGGTACAACCGTTTGCTTTAAAATAGACCTGCTCTGGCAGTTCTAACTCTTGTAAAACAGTAGGTGAGAGAGGTGTTGGAGATTTGCATTCAGGACATAGTTTACGAGTCAATCTTTGTGCTAGGACTCCAAGTAGAGTAGAGGTAAGCAGGAACTCCTCAATACCCATATCTAAAAGTCGAGAGATAGCAGAGGTAGCATCATTTGTGTGTAGGGTAGATAGCATCAAGTGACCTGTAAGAGCAGAACGAAGAGCAATATCTGCTGTTTCAGCATCTCGAATCTCTCCAACCATAATAATATCTGGGTCTTGTCTAAGAATAGAACGCAATCCTGCTGCAAAGGTGAGTCCAACTTTTGTATTTACTTGAATTTGGTTTACATTTTCAGCATTGTACTCTACAGGGTCTTCAACGGTAATGATATTTTTGTCAGGGGTTGCAATGTGTTGTAGACAAGCGTGTAGGGTGGTGGATTTTCCTGAACCTGTAGGACCTGTAACAAGAATCATTCCATGAGGGTGAGTTAGAAGTTTGTTTAGGTTTTGAGTAATGTCATCAGAGAAACCAAGTGTTTTTAGAGTAGGAATACTCTCAGAGGTCATTAAAAGCCTCATAACAACACGTTCTCCATGATAGGTTGGAAGTACTGAAACCCTAATATCTAAGCTATTTCCAGAGATACTAACTTGTGTACGTCCATCTTGTGGAATTCGCTTTTCTGAAATATCTAGGTTTGAGATAACTTTAATACGAGAGATAACTAAACCAGTAATATTTTTGTCAATATCTAAATGTTTTTTTAATGCACCATTAATACGAAGACGAACTTCACCCTTTTTCTCTAACGTCTCAATATGAATATCTGAAGCCCCTTTTTTAATAGCTTGGAAAAAGAGGGAGTTAACCAATTTAACAACAGGTGCAGACTCCTCATTTGAGAGTAGGTCTTGTGAGTTACGAATAAAATCAAGTAGGTCTGACTCTACCTCAATAATATCATCAGCTGTAGTATCTACATTTTCAAACTCTGTTCCTGTTTGAATCTCTTTAAACTTATGTGTTAAACGTTCAAAGCTCCCCTCATCTAGCTCAACAACAGGGTAGTCAATATCGAGTTTAGCGTAGTGATTTAGTGCCATTGCTAAACTATCTTTTTGGACAATAGCACAAGGTTTTCCTTGAACTAAAGCAAAAAGTAGCTTCTGCTTCATCGCAAGTCTATTGTCAATCTCTTCACTCCAAAAAGGTTCTAAATCAACATGCTCTAATTGGGCTAGGTGTACCATAATTAGTACTCCTCTTGCTCTGTTGAGAGAGGCTCATAAACAGTCTCTTCAAAATTGGAATTGAGAGGATTTAAATTGACAGCCTCTCCTTGGTCAACACTATCCATAATTGATTCACTTTGAATATAGTCACTATCTTGATTATACTCTTGCTGAGGTATATACTCTACTGTTGATGACTCACTATATGTGTCTGAAGATGGTAGAGTCAATGTAGCAGGTACAGCCGATGTTCCTCTTGTAGAGGTATAGTTAGAATTAGTGAGTTGAGACTTACTTGAAAAGGTCTCATGCCCCTCTCTTTTATGTTTACCACTCTTAGCTTCTAGTTGTGCCATAACGATTTTATCATATTGCTCTTGTACTGACTCTAGCTCTGCTAAACGTACACGAAGTGTTGTAAGGTCAGAACTCTTTTTAATAATATATGGTGTAATATAGATAACAACATTGACTTTACTATTTGAGTTTCCATGTGACCTAAAGAGTCGTCCAATAATTGGAATATCACCTAAAATAGGTACTTTAGTAACTGAACTACCATCGGCACTCTTAATAAGACCTCCTAATATAATAGTCTCTGCATGATTTACAATGGCATTGGTTTTTACAGACCTTTTTGTAGTTGTAGGTCTATCAGCAGAAGTTCCTGACCCTGGTAAAATATCTTCAATAGTTGTTTCAATCTCTAATGATACCTTATTGTTTGCAGAGAGTCTTGGCTTAACTTTTAGAGTAATACCAATATCTTCTCTTGAGTAGTTATTAAGAACATTTGATGAGCCTTGAGTACTCTGTTGAGACTGTGTTAAAATTGATTGTGTTCGCCCAACATAGATAGTAGACTCTTTATTATTGGTCGATAAAATAGATGGTTTAGATAGAATCTGTGCCGCACCATTCTGTTTTAATAGGTCAAGTTGTGCACCTAGGGCAAAGACTTTAGAGATATTACTAAATTTAAAAGATTGTTCAGTTGTAGTATATGCATTACCATTGTTGTCAAAATGTGTTACTTGATTACCATTTAAAAACTGTAAAAGCTCTTGTGATATTGAGAGAGCAGGAGCTCCAGCGTTGGCGGCTAAAGAGAAGAGACCATGAGAGGTTATGGCTCCTCCATTAAGTCCATATTTGATTCCAATATTTTCAGCTAGGTTGGTATTGACCTCTACAATTTTAGCTTGAATGTATACCTGTGACTTTTCAATATCAAGCTTTTTTACTGTATCTAAAATATTTTGATACTGCTCTGCATTTGCCAAGACAATAAGAGCATTACGCTCTACATCTGATGCTATAACAGCTTTTGGAACAGGTTTCCCACCTTTACCAATTGGTCCTGGTCCATTACCAACAGTTCCTGTCATCTGTGGAACAATTTTACTTAAAATCTTCTCCATATCTTCAACATTTGAGTTCTCTAAAGGGATAACATGCATCTTCTGCGTATCTCCCTCTCCTTTAATATCTAATTGCTTAATATAGTTATATAGTCGACGCACATTAGAAGCTTTTCCTACCAATATAATAGAGTTTGCACTGGCATCTTGCATAACATCTACTTTTTCAGAGACAATATCTTGTGGGAAAAGAGCTTTTGACATACTCTGTACATTTGGAAAGATATCTTTAACTCGTGCATTTTGTAGGCGAACAATTTGGCTCTTTTTAGCTTGTTGATGTTCAATCTTATCAATAAGACTCTTAATCGCTTTTAGCGTTCTAGGGTAGGCTGTTACTGCTAAGAGGTTATTTTTCTTAAATGAAGTCACTTTCGCACTTCGATGTAGAAGAGGTTTTATTTTTGAACGAATAACTGCTGAATTGACATTTGAGAGTTGAAAAACAACCGTCTTCATTGTATCTCCACCACTATTTATATTGGTTGTTACAGGTAACCCTTCTCCTGGAGCTGTTGTTGACTTAACTACATGATAGTATGACCCTCTTTTAATAAGTGTTAATTTTTTGGTCTCTAAAATGGCATTTAATAGAGGAATCAACTCCTCTTTCTCTACTCCATCTTTATCGTGAGCAACAAAGTTGATTTTACCTTTAATATCTCCATCAATTAGGATATTTTTTCCTGTAATTTTTGCAACCATTTTAACAAAGTCACCAATATCCAAATTAGAGAAATTGATGTTTACTTTTTCGGCATTTGCTTGTACGCTTAATGCAAATATAAATCCTAATACTATTTTACTGAATTTCATACTCTATATCCTCTCTTTTACCATCTCTTATTACGGTTAATGTTAAATTTTCTATATTATTTATCTCTTTAAAGAAGTTCATTGCCGCACTCAATGAGTTGAGTGGTTCAGCATTGATTTCTACTAAAATATCACCTCTTTTAAGACCAAGTTTTTCAAAATCACTACCTTTTTTAACAAACTTTATTTTATATCCATCTAGTTTACCATTAGTTTGATGTCTATCAATGGCAATATCTCTCCAGATTTTATCCATATTTTTAGTGTATGATGTAAGTAGTGTTCTTGGAATTCTCTTAACCCCACCCTCATCTACAATACTACTAGAGCTAATTGTTAAAGCTGGGTGTTGTCTCTTATGTTGATACTTTACTCTATTTAATATTTTTTTACTATTGGTTAAACTTAGTTTAAACTCTTCACCAGATTTTTTAAATATTGCATAGTCTCTACCAGCAGAGACAAGTACAAATCCATTAATATCTTCACCTTTAGTAAGTACTGTTGTTTTTCTATTTTTTTCAATAGTAACTACTATTTTCTCTTTGGAGTTGTATAGACCTAAAAGTTTATATCCACTCATTGAACTTACTTTTGGAATACTCTTTTTAACTATAGGTTTAGGAGGTACAATTATTTTCGATTCATTGGTTAAACGCACACGATAGTAGAGTTTTTTAACTCTATTTGGCTCTTTATACTCCTCTCCAGTAGTTGGAAGAAAGAGTATAGATATAGCAATCCAAATAATTTTTACTATAGCTATTATAGATAGCATAAATATGGCTGTTGATAGATGTTTACTATTAATAAGTTTTTTCATAGTACCATCCTTTTTTTGCATCTCTTCTTAAGAATTTTTTAATTGTACTTAAATCTTTTGGTTTTGGAAAGAGAATTTTTATTTTTCTCTCTTTTAGAGCAACAGTTCCATCTATCTCTCCAACTGAACCTCTCCCTTTTAAGATAATCTTTAATGGATTTAAAATAGAGTAGGTTGCTGTAAAGTTATCAATCTTTTTAGGAGCAACACTCTGTAGAGAATCGTCCATCTCTAAACCCTCTATTGATAGCTTTGCATAGAGAAAAAGAAATATAAAGTTGAGTTCTCTGTTTGTTGCAACCTTTGCACCCTCTACATAGATGTCTGCATGGTCAATTTTTACTCCTATCCATGTATCTTTTAGTCTCTCATTAGAGATAATAATATGATTTTTTTTAAGTGATTTCTCCAAAAGATAATATAGTTCTTGTTTAGGTGCAAGAAGCCATAAAAGTAGTATAAAAAGGAAAAAACCACCAATAATTCGTTTTACCATTTGCATGTACACTCCATTCTATAGCTATTTTTTGAACTCTTTGTTATTTTTAGATGGTCAATCTGAATAGCAATATTTAAAATTTTATTTGTTATTTTATTGAGCTCTTTTGCTGTTAAGTTACTATATATTACTGACAATTTTTTAGATTTTTTCTTAAAAGATGTTACTTTGCTAGATGGAACAATGGTTTTTAAAAGTTTAATTTTTTTACTAATCTCTTTTCCTTCCCACTGTTTTTTCAGATTAACAATAGTCTTAATCTCTTTAATCTCTTTATTAATTTTAACTTGATTCTCTTTTACATAGGTAACTGCTGATAGTTTATAGACAAAAGTAGCTACAAGAAAGAGAAAAGCTAGTAGTAAAATAATTTCATTTTTAAAACGTTGTAGTGTCATTAAATTCATATTTTTTTCTCTACTTTCACTTTAAGTCCATTTTTTGAACTTTTGAAGTTTTTTGCTTTAGCGTTACGAATTACTTGATTTGCAGTATTGACATTAGTTGCTTTTATATTGGCTATAATTCTATTTTTATCTATGATTAACTGCTCTAATTGACTGTTACTAGAGAGAAGTTTTGAAATCTCTTTTATACTTTCTCGTTTTTTTCTCTCGTTTTTATCAATTGGTCGATATTTATTTAAAATACTCTCTCGTATCATGGCTGAATTATATCTTGGATATTGGTTAAATAGTTTTATTTTAACCTCCTCATTAGTTGAGACAGAAGATTTTATGCGATTGCCTTCAACTAGAAATATACCCCCTAAAATAAAAAATAGTGAACTCAATATTATAGTATCTTTTAAAGAGATAAATGAGTCAAGTGAAGCTCCCATACTAACAGATGAGTTAAACTTCTGCTCTTTTAATTCTAAATTGTTGTACTCTATATCCTTATTTATAAGTTTAGTAGGAATAAGTGTTACTGTATCATCAATAGTGATTAGAGCATTTTTTTCAGAGAGTTTAATTGGTTTTTTAAGTTGTTCGCTAAGTTGCTGTGCAAAATAGATTTTTGAGACACGATGTTTCTCTATGCCAACAGTTTTTAAAAAATCTTCTATCTCTTTTATATCATAGGCAAAAAAACACCAATCATTTTGGCACTTATATACATGGTATTGGTACTCTTTATTGCTATCTAAATAGTCATCAAAGAGTGACTGAGCAATCTGTTTAGCCTGATAGGCAAAGCGTATATCTAAGTTTTCACGTATAAAGGTGTAAAACTGTGGTGTCAGTATAATTTCAACTGAGTTTAGTGTGGTTACGGGTTTCATATCTCTATGAATAAATAGTCTATTATTGTCCATTAAACTCAAAGTTACTACTCCTTCCTTCTATATAATTAAAATTAAATCCATATTGATTCTTTTTATAGGTATAAGTTGCTTCACAATGCATTGCATTGAGGGCTTTGTTACTGTATATTTTATTATTAACAGGGTCTAAAACACCATTTTGTTTTAAAAATTCAACAAGAGTCATCTCTTGTGGATTCCAATCATCTTGTACAATCTCGATAGGAATATCAAATGCTACTGATATTAATTCATCAGATAGATAAACTCCATCAATTTTTGTTTTATTGTCTACTGTAGTGAATGTAAAGTATTTTTCCCAAGGAATGGTTAAGATTTTCTTATCATCTGTTTTAAACATATAATTAACTAAAATTCTATTAAATTGTTCTTTGGATACAATACCTTTTTTTGCCCTAACTCTAGGTCTATACTCTTCATTCTCTAAAGGTTTTGCACTAATAGTTTGAACTATAAGCTCCTCTAGTTGATTTGGGTCTTCAATCTCATATCGTTCCATAAGACTCTGTAGCACTTTTCTTGCTAAGTCTGTTTTTTGAGGAACTTTTTTTGTAAAAGATTCATCTAACCATGATATAGGAACACCCCTCATTAGAGGTTGACAACTAATAGTCAAAGAGAAACCACTTTTGGGTTCATTTAAAGGTAAAGGATTTGAATAGAGTAGCTCTAGCTTATCTCCATTGTTACTCCCTGCTGGAAAAAAACGTTTTAGTATCTCTACAGTGTTGTTATATAAAAGATTACCTTGTATGATGGCTGATGTTTTACCAGCATCTTTTTGAACTCTTTCTAAATAACTAAAAGAAACAGCAATAATTGACATTATGGAGGCAATGACCATCAACGTTATAAAAAGTGCAACAGCTCGTTTTCTTTTATCCATTATAAAGCTCAATTCAAGTAAAATCACCGATATTATAACTAAGTTTAACTAAGGATTTTAATGATGACTAAAGAAATTGACCTAAAAATGCTAAATAATAATACTTTAAGTTTTTATAAAGAACAAAAAGTAATTAATGAAGTTAAGTCTAAACAACAAACAACAACTAAAAAAGCCTTTACACTATTGGAACTATTGGTTGTTATTGCTATTTTAGGAATGTTGGCTGCATTTGTTGTACCTGCTGTTATTGGAAAGAAAGATGAAGCACAAAGAAATTTAGCTTGTACTCAAATGGCATCTATTGCAGAAGTTTTGGAGACATTTAAGATGGATAACTCTGCTTACCCAGATACAGAAGAGGGATTAGAAGCACTTCTCTCTAACCCAGATGCAGATAAATATCCACAGTATGCTCGTAATCCATACTATAAAAAACTACCTAAAGATACTTGGGGAACACCATATACCTATATTAAAACAGGTGATAGCTTTAAACTTATCTCTTATGCAGGTGATAGAAAAGAGGGAGGAACAGCTGGTGATGAGGATATTATCTATCCAGGGTGTGAAGAGGGTAAAAAGTAATCTTTAATGAGATACTCTCGTGCCTTTACATTACTAGAACTCATTGTTGTTATTTTTATTATAACAATGGTGGGTGCTATGATTTTCTCAACAGCTATGCATAATGAGAAAAAAGAGAATAAAGTTTTAGACCCTTCTACTCTCCCTAGTAGCTTTAGAAGCTCTTTTAAGAATCAAGGAGATGTTGAACTCTTTTGTATAAAAAAGTGTCAAGAGTGTTTTGTACTTCAAAATGGACAAATATCATCTTATGATGGTGGTGTCAAGTTTGGAAAAGAGGTAGAGCTCTATAAGCTTGATAAAGATAACCATTTTGTTCACTTAGATGAACTTGGACGCTTTAAAGATAAAAAGCTCTGTTTACGTTATCATCTCTATCCAAACGGTAGTACTACTCAGCTTGTGATTAAAAATAGTAATGGCATTTTTTATCTTCCTAGTTTTTTTGGAGAGGCTAAAAAAGTGGAAGATATGGATGAAGCAAAAGAGCTGTGGATTAAAAATAAGTATGACTTAAGAGATAGTGGAGCGTTTTATTGAAAAAAAGTATAAAAAATCATTCTAAAAGAGCTTTTACCTTAATAGAGGTACTTGTCTCTGTGATTATTGTTTTTATTGTAGTGATTGGTGCTATGCAGATTAGTAAACAAAATAAAGATATGGCAACCTATCTTCTAAAAAGAGGAAGTAGCGAGATAGACAACTCTCTATTTTTAACAAAAAAAGTACAACGCTATAGTAATGATAAAAAGAGTGCTTATGATTTGTTGGTAGATGATTTCTCTATTAAGGATTTTGAAAGTAGAGATTTACTTAAAAAAATAGAGAAAAAAATCAATATTACCGAAGCTACTCCTGTTCCTGTAGGAGGAGGGGAAGAAGATACAGCACAATTTATCTTCTATACTAATGAAATCTTGCTGAATGGTAACTACCCAGCAAGATATTATACTTTTAAATAGAGACTATCTACAAGGGTCAATAACTGATTCTTGATTTGGATATAAGTATACCTCTACACGTCTGTTAAGTGCCATATTAGTTGGTGATGTATTTTGAGCAATTGGTTTGCTAAATGAACACCCTTTTGAGTAGATAGGATTTGGTACACCACTAGCATGAATAGTATTTCCAACTGATGAGGCTCTTGCTTCTGATAGCTTTTGATTGTACTGAAAGCTTCCTCTATTGTCAGTATGTCCAACTGTTTGTATAATGGTATTTGGGTATTTTTGAAGTACAGGTGTAAGTTTTGCAATTTTTGCTTGTGCAGATGGAGTTGGTGTTGCTGAATTTGTAGCAAACATCATATCATCACGGAACATAATCTTTACATACTTATCTGTATTAGAGACAATAAGGTCATTATTTGCATTTTGCTCTGCTGATGGATTATTGTTGACATTTGTATTAAGTACTTGTGCTACCTCTGTTGCTTGTTGGTCTAAGCTATACCCAATTGCTGCTCCAACAGCTGAGCCAATTGCTCCACCAACAAGAACACGTTTACCACTATGATTGACAGTAGAACCACCAACTACAGCACCTAATAATCCTCCTATAATTGCACCAGTTTGTGTGTTGTTAGTTGTTCCATCAGCATTTTTAATTGTAGGCATTCCTCCATTGACACAACCTGCTAACATAAATGTTGCTAATGTAGAGGCAATAATAGGTTTTAAAACTCTTTTTTTCATTGTTTTCCTTATATTTAAAGTTTATAGTTAAGAGTATAGCATAATTTATGTAAAGTAACTGTGGAAGAATCTGTAGGTTTAATTTTTTACTCGTTCCTAGCACCTTGGTTGGAACGAGAGTAAATATAGGTTTATACTAAGACTTGCTACCTGGTTTTATAGCAACTGAACCCTCTTTACACATTGGACACTCCTCTGGAGCATACATCTCAAAAGTAAAGTCATCTAGTGCAAAAAATGGTACATCTGAAGGTAGTTTACATTCAGGTTTAGCTTCTAGGTTAGAGCCTTCTCTTTTACAAAAACCTCTATTTGCTAAAGATGCAAAAGCAACAATATTTCCTCCAAGCTCCTCAATAGCTTTTGCAGCCTTTATAGCTGAACCCCCTGTAGTAATAATATCTTCACAAATAAGGATATTTTCCCCTTTATCCACTTGAAAACCACGACGAAGTTCCATTTCTCCATCTTTTTTCTCAACAAAGATAGAACGCACTCCTAGTGAACGAGCAAGTTCATATCCTGCCAATACTCCACCAAGAGCAGGGGCACAGACAGTATCAACTCTTATACCGCTTTTTTGAATCATCTCTGCTAAAGTATTACATATAAGCTCTGCTCGTTTAGGGTCTTCTAAAACTTTTGCACTTTGTAGATAACGTCTTGAGTGATTACCACTAGCTAATAGAAAGTGCCCCTCTAAAAGTGCTTGGGCATCTAAATACTCTTGTTCAATATTCATGGTTAAACTTTTAAAATATCAGCTTCTTTTGCTGAGAATATTGAGTCTACTTCAGAGATATTTTTATCGGTAATTTTTTGAATTTCAGCTTGACCTTTTTTTGATTCATCTTCTGAAATATCTTTTGATTTTTCAAGCTTTTTTATCTTGTCATTTCCATCTTTTCTAATATTTCTAATAGCAATTTTAGCTTTTTCTGCCATCTGTTTTGCCTGTTTTACTATCTCTTGACGCTGTTCAGAGGTCATAGGTGGAAAAAATAGTTTAATAAAGTCACCATCATTATTTGGATTAACCCCAATATTTGCCTCTTGAATTGCCTTTTCAATAGCATTTAACATGCTCTTCTCCCAAGGTGTAATGGAGATAGTTGTAGCATCTGTTACAATTACAGAACCAACTTGATTAAGAGCCGTTGGTGTTCCATAGTAGTCTACTTTAATATTATCAACAATATTGGTATTTACTTTCCCTGTTCTTAGTGTTGAAAAGTCTCTTTTTAGAGCTTCAATACTTTTTGTCATCTGTTCTTGTGTATGGTTATAAATTTCACTTAACATTGTATATCCTTATAATACTTAATGGGTGGATTTTACCCTTTTTTTGCTTGTAAAAACGAAGGGATTTGAATGTATAGTTCTTAAGGAGTTTTCTACTCCTTAAGAGATTATTTCTTGGGTGTAGTATTTGTTGTTGGAACAGCTGTTGTAGGGTCAATTGTATCTACAACAGAGTGTGCCTTCTCTTTGTTGTATACATAACCCATAGCAAGTGTATTTAGTACAAATAAAATAGCTAATATAAAAGTAGTTTTTGCTAAAAATCCTGCTGGTCCTTTTGCTCCAAACATAGATTCATTACTTCCACTGTAAGCTCCTAAGCCAATGCTTGAACTTTTTTGCAATAAAACAGCAATAACTATCGCAATAGTTAAAAGAATCTGTACAACTAATAGTGTTGAAATCATTTTTTCCTCTCTGAATGTTGAAGTTCTGTCTAAAATAAACTTCAAATTGGGTATAATTTTGGCGATTATACCCTAAATTAATTGAAACTGAGATAAATGGAAATAGTTAAAGAGTTTTCGAGATTTGCTTACGAATATAACAAATATAATGTAATACAAAAAGAGGTGGCAAAGAGGTTAGCTTCTTATGTTCCAAAAGGCTTCTACAATAAAATTTTGGACTTAGGTTCTGGAGATGGAGCTATCTACCATACACTTAATCACAATAATGATATAAAGTTTAATAGTTTTGTAGCTTTTGATTTCTCTAAAGAGATGCTAGAGATACACCCTACAAATAAACATATTGAAAAGGTCTGTAAAGATTTTAATCAACTTGATTCATTTTCAATGTTTAAAAAATATGAATTTGACCTACTTATCTCCTCCTCTGCTCTACAGTGGAGTAGCAACCTTTTCTCTCTATTAACAACTATTGCTCCTATTGCTAATAGACACTATTTTGCTTTTTTTACATCAAATACCTTTAAAACATTGCATAAAACAGCAGATATTAGTTCACCTATATATAGTAGAGAAGAGTTAATTGATACTTTAGATAAGGTATTTAAATATGAAATGGAAATAGTTGAATATACCTTAGAGTTTAATTCTGTGTATGAGATGCTAAAATATATAAAAAGAAGTGGTATTGGTGGAGGAGTAAAACCATTAAGTTATAAGCAAACAAAAAATTTACTTGAGAGTTACCCTTTAGAGTATTTAGAGTTTGAAGTTCTATTTGTTAAAGTAATAAGTACCTAACCATAATAAAGTATAAATCTTTAGAGAAAAAAATCTCTAAAGATATTGGATTAGTCATCGTCTATAATTCCTAGAAGTTGAAGAAGAGCTGTAAACATATTTAGAAAGTCCAAATATAGTGATACTGCTGCATCTACTTCTGAATCATAAGCACCATTTGCAATATTTTGTGTATCATAGATGGTAAATAGTGAAAAGAGTAGTAAAATACCAGCTGTAATAACAATATGCATTATTGGACTATTTAAAATAAAATAGTTAACTAAAGATGCAATAATTACAATTATTAACGTAATAAAAAGTGGTTTACCCCAACTGGAGAAGTCACTTTTTGAGTTAATTGCAAAGAGACTTAAAGCCCCAAATAGAACTGATGTCATTAAAAATGCAGTTCCTATTGTAGAACCACCTCCCATTCCTATAAATCGTGCAAGTAGAGGAACTAGCGACACCCCACTTAAAAAAGTAAATGCAAAAAGCATAAATAGATTTAACCCTGGTTTACCTCTTGACATGCTTAATCCAAAAAATAGAATAAGCAGTTCAGCCCCAAATATAAACCATTTATACTGCATAATCTCCATAGCATAAGGTAATGTCACATAAGCACCTGCCGCAGCTGTTACCATACTAGCAGCCAAAAGCTGATAGGTTTTTTTCATAAATGCTACTGATGATGTAGATGTAGTTACACCACTATCATAAGCTATACTGTTGTTGTAATCTCTATCATAAAGAGCCATACAAATCCTTTGTTTCAAAACAATAAATTTTTACTGTTTTGAGTAAATTAATTATATCAATTACTTATTGATATTTGTTGGGTTAGTATATTAAGTTGAAGTTTAAAAGAAGTTGAATAAGGAGTTTAAATTAATTAGATTTTATGAAGTCCAGAAGAGAAAATCTCTTCTGAATATATAAGCTTAAAGACTCTATAGATTAAAGACCTAAAGATTGCATTGTTGCAACAGATAGACCAGCTACAGGAAGACCTTTAGCTTTTTGATAAGCACGAGTAGCAGCTTTAGATGCTTCACCCCAAACACCATCAATTGGACCATGGTAGTAACCAGCATTTTTAAGTGCAGTTTGTACTCTTGAAATAGTAACTCTAGACATGTTATGTTTACAAACAACTTGTACCCATTTAGCATAACCATCAGCAACCATTCTTCTCTTAGTTACAGTTTTATAAGTTGCTGGAACAGGTATTCTTCTTTCACTAGCAGGAGATATAAGTTTTTTAATTCTTATAGTTTTATATTGAGGAGGAGTAGTTACAACTTTTGTTCTTGCAGGAGTAGCAACAACTCTTTTAGCTACTTTATTATATTTAGCAGGTGTTTCTGTTAAACATATTTTATTTCCTGTTGGTCTAGCAGAAGCTGAAAGTCTTGAACCAGCTCCAGCCCCAGCAGCACCATTTGCTGAACCAGCACCACTACCCATTGCTGAACCAGAAGCATCTCCTGCCGCATAACCTGTAGATATAGCTCCTGCACAGCTAGATGGATTATTTGTCCAACCATACTGACCATTAGCAACTTTTTGAGTTTTTGTAATAGTTTTATATGTAGCTGGAACAGGTATAGTTTTACTTGAAGCAGGTTGTACTAACTCTTGTACTTGAACAGTTTTATATACAGGTGGTGTAGTTACTTTTCTTGTTGCAGCTGGTTTAGCAACAACTTTTTTAGTTACAGTTTTATATACTGGTGGAATTTCAACCAAACAAACAACTTCAGATTGGTTACATCCTCTATCTTGACATTTCGTCTTTTTCCACTCTGTTCTTGCAGGTGAAACTAAAACTCTCTCTCTAACAGTTTTATATTGAGCAGGAGATGTTACAAGCTTTTCAGTACCTTCAGATACAAGAATTCTTTTTGTTACTGTTCTGTATTTTGCTGGAACAGCAACTACTCTTTCACTTGCTTCAGAAGCTAATACTTTTTCTGTAATTTTTTGGTATTTAGCAGGTGCATAACACTCATAAAAACAAGTACGAGGCATAGCTGAATCTATTGGCATACCTGCTGAACGTGCAGCATTCATTAATGTTGAAGATGCCTCAGGTGCATTTGTTCTTAAACTAGTTCTCCAAGTTTTTGTAGCAGGAACAGCTAAAACTCTTTCATAAACAGTTTTATAAGTAGCTGGTACAGTTATTGTTCTTTGAGTACCGTCAGAAACTTTGATTTTTTGAGTAGTCCAACCATATTTAGCAGGAATTACTTGTACTTTTTCAGTAGCCTCTGTAGCCAAAACTCTTTCTGTAGTTGTAGCATATTTAGCTGGGTAGAACGCCTTTGTAAAACATTGTCCTGGTCTTGCAGGTGGTAAATCATCTCCACCAACTCCTGCTGCTTGTGCTGTTGACATTACTGCCATTGCAACAAGTGACAGTTTTAATGTACTTTTAATTGTCATAATCTTCTCCTATGTATTTTAATGCAAAAAATTAACGCATAGATTATTATAAACCACTTTTCCTCATGCATAGCTTAAAATAAAAAAAAATAGAATAAAAATAAATCCATACTAAAGATATTAAATTATGTTAAAAAATATTTAACTTAAAAAATAGAACAATAACTTATATTTACATACTATATTAATATAGATAGAATTTTATATGTATATAAACGATATTACAGCTTCTAGTAAAAAAATAGATAATTTTTACATAAATTCAAAAAAAAACTTGACAATCCAAGTAAATTTCTCTATAATACGCGTCCAAGAACATTGGGGACGACTTAGAGTTTAAGTCAAGAGAGTCACCGAAGTTTTTAAGTGGTCTTTAACAACTAAATATAAGAGAACAAAACAAACG
>JALVXC010000165.1 GCA_027038275.1 Campylobacteraceae bacterium
CCGATTTTTTTAGAAAACATATTGAGAGTATGAACAGATATGTTGTTTTAGCCCTTTTTGGAATACCTTTTCTACTTATGGAAGGATTAGGAGTTATTGCACTTGGATTTTTAGCCTCTGGGCATATCTTTACCTTTATTGCACTCTATCTATTTAAAGTTCTCTTCTTTATACCTGTTCACTTTATTTTAGATATTGGTAAAGATAAACTTATGAGTATTGCATGGTTTAAACGCCGACACGATATGATAGTTGCACTACTTGCATGGTTTAAAAAATCACAAACCTATGTAAAGGTTCATAACTTTACTGAAAACATTGGAGCTTACTTAAAGGGGTTCAAAAGCCTCTTCTCTGCTCAAGTTGTTACCATTAAAAAGGCATTTGAGGGCGAAGATTTACTCTCAGAGGAGTGTGAAGCTCTTCGTGTAGAGCTTACAGCACTAGAAGATAAACTCGGTAAAGAGAATGTTGACAAGGCTCTCTATATTAAATTTTTAGAGTGTATTAACAGACATATAAAGGAGGTTAAAGAGGAGAATTAATCTTCTCTAATCTTCCAAGGAAGGTCCTGAACCATTAGTTAGTTCCTAGAGGAGAGATTCTCTTTCTCTCTTCGATTTTTTTTCATTTTAAGTTTTGCTAGAGCTCTCATATCTTCAGTTGTGTCACTCTCATCCATAATCTCAACTCCTAAGACAGTCTCAACACAATCTTCTAAAGTTACAATGCCCTCTGTTTGGTCATAGTTATCAAGTACTAAAAACATGTGTTCTTTTTTAGATATAAAGAGGTCTAAAGCTTTAGCAACAGGAATATTTTCATTAATAGAGAACATATCAAACTTTATCTCTTTTAGGGTAACTGTATCATCTTTAAGTAGAGCTTGTTTAAATAGCTTTTTAACCAAAATAATACCTGTGACATCATCTATAGTCTCATGGTATATAGGGATTCTTGAAAATTTAAAAATTTCAGGTTTTGTCTCTAACACCTCTTTTACTGTAAGATTCTCATTAAGAGCAAAGACTACAGAGCGTGGGGTTAAGATGTCTTTGACCTTATGCTCATCTAGTTTAAGAACATTTTCAATATAGTCAGACTCTTTTTCATCAATAATTCCTTCATCTTCACCCATAAGCATACTCTCTAAAAGCTCATCTTTAGTTAGGCTGTGGGAGTCCTCTTTACCTTCTGAGATTTTATCAGTCACAAATAGTGTTGTCAAGATAATAGGGTAGGTAATCCATACAAAAAACTGAATTAGTTTTGCGGCTGTTGGAGCTAATGATTTCCAGTATATAGCACCAATAGTCTTTGGAATAATCTCTGAGAAGTAAAGAATAGCAAACGTCAAGACAATAGAGACATAAGCTACAACATCACTACCCCAAATAGAAGATGCTTGAGCTCCAACAGCCGCGGCACCTAATGTATTTGCAATAGTATTTAAAATTAAAATTGATGCAATAGATTTGTTAATGTTCTCTTTGTGCCATCGTAGAAGTTTTCCTACTTTTGGTCTCTCTTTTTCAAGTACCAAAACGTAAGACATACTAATAGATAATAGTACCGATTCAAGGACAGAGCATACAAATGAGATACCCACAGATGCCAAAAAGAAAATAATTAATAGTTCCATAAAATTTAATAAACCTTTATAGTAAAATGATGGTCGCAAGACCTAAAAAACTGAAAAAACCGACAATATCGGTCACCGTAGTTAAAATAACTGTACTTCCAATTGCTGGGTCAACATCCATCTTCTTTAAAAGAAGAGGAATAGTAGCTCCAAAAAGACCAGCCATAAGAAGATTAATAAGCATAGAAAGAGCAATAACTACACCTAATAATATACCATTATCGAACCAAATAGATGTAATTATGCCCATAACTGTAGCAAAAATTAATCCATTAAGTAGAGAAATGCTAACCTCTTTTTTAATAATTCTAGTTGCATCTGTATGAGAAATATCTCCTAATGCTAACTGTCTAACAACAACGGTAAGTGTCTGAGTTCCTGCATTTCCTCCCATAGAAGCTACTATTGGCATTAAAATAGCAAGAGCAACTACACTCTCTATTGTATCTGAAAAGAGACCAATGACTATGGAAGCTAAGATGGCAGTAACTAGGTTGATTCCAAGCCAAGAGGCACGTTTTTTTCCTGCTTTTAAAATATCTTCATCCTCTTCAGCTTCATCATCAACCCCTGCTAAGTGGTACATCTGTTCTGTTGCTTGTTCGGAGATAATATCATAGATATCATCAGAGGTAATACGACCAATAAGCATATTTTTGTTATTGACAATAGGTACAACAGAGAGGTCATACTCTTCAAAAGTTTGAACAACATCTGAAATATCATCTGTATCTCGTGCAGATATTGGCTCAAAACTCTCATTGCTCTCTTTTATATTTTCATGCAGAGTCTTTGAAAAATCAAAAATAAGTAAATCTTCTAAGTCAATACTATAGCGTAAAATCCCCTCATTGGTTGTAATAAATAGTGTATGGACATTCTCTAACTCATTAGCTTTTTTAAGCTTTGCAAAGTTATTTACCACTTTTTGGACAACTTCATCTTTGTTCGCTGTAAAGACCTCTGTTTGCATATATGCACCAGCTTGGTCATCATCATAGTTTTGAAGCCTAATAATATCTTGTTGGTCCTCTTTGTCTAGTGACTCAAAGACCTCTGATGCTATCTCTTCATCATGCTCTTGAAGCTCCTGCATAAAGTCAGTTTGGTCATCTGACTCTAGTTCAGATATAGCCTCTTTAAGTTCATGAACCTCTAGTGACTCAACAATATCACCAAAGTATCTATCGGGCAAAGCAAGAGCAACATCTCCTATAATCTCTTTTGGAATTAGTGTAATAGCTTTAGAGAACTCCTCTTCGTCAAGTTCTCTTAAAATATTTGCAATCTCAGAGGGGTGTAGTTCGTTCTCTTTGTTCTCTTCTAAATATAGTTTGAGTCTGTTCATGAATCTCTCTCCTCTAATTTTTTTGGAATTATAGCTTATAAAATTAAATTATTAACATGGCATCACCGTAGGAGAAGAAACGGTACTCTCTTGCAATTGCTTCTTGATAAAGCTCAAGTGTTTTTTCACGTCCTACAAAGGCAGAGACGAGCATAATAAGGGTGCTTTTTGGTAGGTGAAAATTGGTTAAAAGATGGTTGACTCTTTGAGGCTTATTTAGAGGATGCAAAAACAAATCACACTCTCCAAAAGTTTGAGCTGTTCTAGCGAAGTACTCTACAGTTCTAGTTACCGTAGTTCCTATAGCTAAAATATCTCTTTTAGAGTTTAACACATCGGCACTTGCTTTAGAAATTTCAAAATACTCAGAGTGCATAGGGTGTTCAAGAATATTCTCTGCTTCCACAGGTTTAAACGTTCCTGCTCCAACATGCAGGGTAACTTTATGCGTTTTATGTCTCTTTTTTAAAGCTTCAAAGAGTTCAGGTGTAAAGTGCAAAGAGGCTGTAGGTGCTGCTACTGCTCCTGCTTTTTGGGCAAATAGTGTTTGGTAGTCTCTCTCATCCTCTTTGTTGTCTTCTCTTTGCATATAAGGGGGTAGGGGAATATGACCTATTTTATCGAGTAGTTGTACCAACTCTTCAAAACGTATCTCTTGCTCTTGATATTTAAATGTAACAACACGTGAACCATCACTATTAAGTTTCATAACTGTTGCAATTAATCCATCATCAAAAATGAGTTGAGTTCCTAGATGTACTTTTCCACGAATCATAACTAAGTATTCACGAGATGTTAGAGGTTTGTTAAAGAGTAGCTCTACCTTTCCTCCTCCTTGTTTATTCGCATCTACCATCTTTTTACCAAATATTCTAGCTTTTATCACTTTGGTATCATTTAGAAAGACATCACACTCTCTTGGTAAAAATTCAAGTAGATGTTTAAAGGTGGTATGTGTTGTGGTATTAGTTGCTCTGTTATAGACTAAAAGTTTAGCATGGTCACGAGGATAAACAGGGATTTGAGCTATGAGATGAGCAGGAAGCTCATAGTCATAGCTATTAGTTAAAAGCTCTATCTCCATTAGTTTTTATTCTCTAAAAGTGCTTCTTCTTTATCATCGTCATCATCATCATCTTCTTCTTCATGAGGGTTGACATACTTCAATATAACAATAGAGACACCATACAAAATAATCAATGGTGCAGCCATAAGAAGTTGAGTTAAGACATCAGGTGGAGTTAAGAGTGCTGCTAAAATAAAGATAACAACTACTGCATACTTAAAGAAATCTTTGAGTGATTTGTCAGTAATAAGCCCAATTTTTCCTAAAGAGTAGGCAACAACAGGAAGCTCAAACGCTAGTCCAAATCCAGCCAAAATCTTAGTAAAGAAGCCTACATAGTCTTCAATATTAATAAGTGGGGTATAGAGAAAAGAACCAAATGTAATAAGGAATTGAAAACCAAATGGTGTTACAACATAGTAGGCAAAGAGTACACCCACAAAGAACATAAATGCTCCACCAATAACAAAAGGGTAGACCATCTGTTTTTCATTTTCATAAAGCCCAGGGGCTATAAACATCCAAAGTTGGTAGAGAATAAAAGGCAATGCACCTAAAATAGCAGCAAAAAATGAGACTTTTAGGGCAACAAAAAATGCTCCTCCTACTTGGTGAGTTGTAATCTTTCCACCAAATGTATTTTTGTCAACATTGGTTTTAAGTCCTTTTAGAGACTCTTTAAGCTCTTGGACTGCTTTAGTTGCCTCTTTTAGTAAAGTTGCTAACTTATCATTAGCTACTTTTGATGCTTCGTTAAGAGCATTTTCAAGTTTAGTAGCAGATGAGAGGGGAGTAGCTTTTTGAGATACTGTTTTATTTTCATCTATAGATGATGTATGCCATGTACCTTTGTTTTGTTCATTTACAATTCTACCAACAGCAGTAAGTGCATCGTTAAGTGGTTGAGTAATCCATGTCAAGATAGTGTTGTGAAAGGTAAATGCAACTATAAAGGCAACAAAAAGTGAAGCCACAGAGAGGCTAAGACGTAGGCGTAGTTCAGCTAAATGGGGTTTAATCTCTTCAAACATTGTTACTTCTCATCACTTTTTTTATTCTCTTTTTTGACCTCTTCTATGTTGGTCTCTTTGATTTTTTTCTTTTTAAATGTAATCTCTTTACTCTGCTTTGGTTCAACTTGAGTTGTTACAGACTCGGGAGGTCGTTGGGTCATACTTTCAAAGTTCTCTTTAACTGAGTCTAGGTTTGCACTCTCTTTGAGTTCATTGATTGGGTTTATATTTTTAAACCCTCTTAGCTCATCATTTGCTTTGTCAAGTTGCTCTTTGTAGCCTAATGCTTCACGTTTAAGCTCCTCTAGGTTGACCTCTTCGTTGAGTGCATTTTTTGCATCGCCAATAGCATTTTTTATATTTTTAATAAATTTAGCAATATTTACCATAGCATCAGGCAGTTTATCTGGTCCTAAAAAGATAATAGCAACAATGGCAATAAAAAGTATCTCGGTAAATCCCATTCCAAACATGTAGTTGTCCCTTGTTTTTTTCAATTAGTGTATTTTATCTAAAAATATTGAGGATTAGCTATGTAAATATGTTTTCTTTAATAACCCAACTCTTCAATATAGAAAATCAAACAACCAAATAGGAATTTTTTTGCCTTTTTTGAAAAAAATAGTACAGAATACTCTTTAAGTGGCTCTATAACTATTGCCTTTTAATTGGAAAATAGTTGATAATATAATGCTAACTTTTATTGATGAAAATAGGGAATAGAAAAAATATGGCTAAGAGTTGCTATACCATACTAACCCTATACAATTTAAATTTTCTGACGAAGCTTCTCAATCTCTTCTAGTGTTAAACCTGTGGCTTTTTGAATAATATCAAGCTCAACATTGAGTTTTAACATGCTTATAGCAACTTTTTCTACTCCACTTTTAATTCCTTTTTGAATACCCTCACTGATTCCTTCACGAATCCCCTTACGGATTCCCTCTTTTAACCCATCTTGATAAAATGGAATTTTTTCAATATCTACAGTTAACATCTTTGCTCCTTGTTTTACGTTCTCTTCTAAATCTCTATTAGTTGATAAAATAGTGACCTTCTCTAAAAAGTTTTTATACTCACTATTATCATTTTTGGTCAATTCTCTTATACGCTTCAAAATGGTATTGACTACCATCTGTTTATCTTTTCCCTCAAAGTCACACAATATAGAGAGTGCAACAGCAGAGGGGTTGTCATGATACAAAAGCTCTTCACATTGTATCTCTCGTACATCAATTATATCATAAGAGTATGAAATTCTCTTTTGTTCAATCTGATTTTTCATCTTGCACGATGCTTTACCAATGTAGATGACATACTGCTCTATCTCATAACCGTTGTACTCAAAGAGTATGTCGGAAAAGTAGCGTAACATTCTTAGTTCCATCTTTTTATGGTTATCGTTTTGTATCTCAATGTGGATAATCTTTTTTCCTGACAGAAATACAATGTCGCTATCTCGTTTCTCAACTCTAGTCCACTCTTTGTCAATAAGGGTGATTTCATCTTCTAGCTCTATGCCTAAAATATGCATGGAGATGTCACGCCCTATCTCTTTGATGAGTTCTTTGCTTATGATGTCTTTGTTGCCCATTTATATTCTCTCTTTTTAATATTTAATAGTTTAACATAAAAAGTTTAAAAATGTTAAAGATATGGCAAATTATAATATTTTGAATTTATCATAACAAATATGTTACAATACACTATTCTAACCTAATCCGTTGGAAAATATACATCGAAAATTGCAAAAGTACACACCAAACAGAAGTGTCAAAGGTCTAAGTTGGTGTTTTGTATTATATGAGGAGATTTTATGAGAAAAGAAGTACTATTAATAGTTGGTTTTATAATGGCTTTTAGTGTGGCTGTTAATGCAGAAGATTCAAATGTAACTTCTAAGGTAGATGATTCTGTTATTGATTTTTCAGAACTTGATGAGTTAGATAACGAAATAGCTAAGGGGAAAGAAGAGATAGCTAAGGGGAAAGAAGAGCTTAACATACTAACAGCACTAATTGTCACAGGTGGAAAGACAAAATAGTAGCTGTTGACTTTTTCCCAACGAGGAGGTCAATGTCAATAATTTAAGCCCAAATTCTGTAGGTTCGATTTTATCGAACAGACTATTTTATAGGTTCTAATTTTTTGTTCGATGAAATCGAACCTACAGTAGTGAAAAGTGAAAATTTGGCTTATTTGATAAACATAATCTAAAAAAATGTTATAATCATACCAACAACTTGTATGGAGAGAAAAATGCAACAGAGAGTACAATTAGATATAAGTAGTGATGTTTTTGATAAAGTGATGTTTTTTTTAGAAAATCTACCAAAAGACAAAGTAAAATTGAAAATTGCAGATAGCCTTTCTACTCTAAGTAAAAAAGTAGGAGAGAATTTTGTAGTGCTTCCATTGGAAGAGTATCAACAAGAGCAAGAGACACTCTATGTGTTAAATAACAACTCATTGATGGGACAACTAGAGAAATCTTTTTTAACCTATCAAAAAAAAGAGGGGTACAAACCGACGCTAGATGAGCTAAATCTTGACGGAGACGATTAATGCGTTCTTTGATATTTGAGGGTTCAACTTGGGAAGAGTATGAAACATTACGAATAAAAGATAAAAATCTACATAAAAACTTACGCAAAATTTTAAAACAGCTTCTAAGAGATGATGACCCATCAGAGGGATATGGAAAACCTGAAAAACTAAAGCACTCATTAGCAGGGTTATGGTCTCGAAGAATTTCTCAAAAAGATAGACTTATTTATACTTTTGATGAAGAGTCAATTCATATTTTTGCTATTGGTGGACACTATGGAGATAAGTAAAAAAGATAGTGAAAAATTTGGGTTATAATACAGCATGGCAAAAAAACTCTACCACCTCCCACTACAACGCATAAAGAAGTTTATAACCCAACACAAAAGCACTCTTCGTTCAGACATAAAAAACAGCAAAAAATTAGAATACGCCAAACGATTTGGCAAGGCTTCTTATCTTTTAGAGGTGGAATATTTTATGGGCTTTTTAAAAATAGACAAAAACCTAAACCACGCTTTGAAGCTTATAAAATATTTTGAGAGCCAAGCATTTATAGAGGAACTTTCAAGATTGATGAGGTTGCAGGAGTTTTGTGAGGGGAAGCGAGAGCATCTGTATTTGGTTTTGTGGCATCTAAAAGCGTGTGAACCTGAGCTTTTTTCTAGCTTTTTGCAGGGGTGTTTTTTGCATTTTTATACTGAACAAATTTAACAATAGTCGCTATAATACCCCATGAAAAAAACAAGTCCAAACACCCCATGCCCATGTGGCTCTAAAAAGAAATACAAAAAGTGCTGTCAACCCTACCACAAAGGGGCTAAAGCAAAAACAGCACTTCTGCTTATGAAGTCACGCTACAGTGCCTATGCTGTTGGTAATAGTAGCTACATAGTAAAAACAACACACCCAAATAACCCAGACTTTACCGACAATATAAAAGCTTGGAAAGAGAGCATAGAGAGCTTTTGCCAAGCAACAGAGTTTTTAGGTTTAGAGATTTTAGAGTTTGTCGATGGTAAAGAGGAGGCTTTTGTAACCTTTAAGGCTAAGCTCTCATCAGGAGATATGGTAGAGAGAAGTAGATTTTTAAAAGAGGGTGGTGAGTGGCTCTATGAGAGTGGAGAGTTTAAGTAATGCACTTTAGTTTTTTGTACCCCTATGCTCTGTTGCTTTTGCTACTGTTGCCCTGTTTTGTTTGGTGTAGAAAAAAGGCTCAAATTATCTACTTTCCAAAAGAGGAGTGGCTACCAAAACAGAGCTTTGCTTGGGATAACCTGCTTTTGTGGACAATGGCTATCTATACACTCCTAGTCATTGCCCTTGCGTCACCTTTTTACTATAGCTCAAAGAGTAGTAGCCATAAAAAGGGGCGAGATTTGGTATTGGTTTTAGATACAAGTGGCTCTATGGCAGAGCGTGGCTTTAACAAAGAGAACCCCTCTCTAAGCAAATACGACACCTCTGTAGACCTAGCAAAAGCGTTTATAAAAAATCGACACGATGACAATGTAGGTTTAGTGGTCTTTGGAACGTTTGCCTTTACAGCATCACCTCTTACCTATGACCTAGAGGCACTTGTTGAGATGTTTGATTTGATGAGCAGTGTAGGCATAGCAGGAACATCAACAGCCATTGGTGATGCTTTGGTAGAGGGGATAAAGAGCCTTAAAGCAGGAGAGGCAAAATCAAAAGTGTTAATCTTGCTAACCGATGGCGTACACAATGCAGGAGAACACTCTCCACGACAAGCAGTAGCTTTAGCACAAGAGCAGGGGGTTAAGGTCTATACCATAGGCATAGGCAAAAAGAGTGACTACGATGTGCCTCTTCTAAAGAGCATTGCCAAAGATTCAGGAGCTAAGAGCTTCTTTTGTCAAAATAGCGATGAGTTAAAAGAGGTCTATGAAGAGATTGCTAAACTAGAGCCTAGCCCCATTCGTTCAGAGGAGTATCTAAACCAAGTGTCGCTTTTTCTCTACCCTTTGGCTTTAGCTATGGGGTTGCTACTGTTACTAATTTTACGATATGAGGAGCGAGAATGAGCTTTTTAAATGGTGCTGTTTTGTGGCTACTTCTTCCTTTGATAGCTTATGTTATAAAGGGCAAAAAGCAGAGCCTCTCTCAATATCTTCGTTGGGTGGTTTTGGCACTTTTGATTGTTGCTATGGCTAGACCAGCACTCTTAGAGTCTAAAAGCTCTAAAAAGGTAGAGGCACAGTCACTAATCTTTGCTCTTGACCTCTCACGCTCTATGAGTGCAAAAGATATTAAACCTAGCCGTAGAGTGGCAAGTCAAGAGAGCATAAAGGCTTTTTTAAAGCAGAATCAAAACGACCAGATTGCTCTAGTTGGTTTTACTATTAACCCTCTGCTTCTCTCTCCTCCAACTACCGACCATAAGTTAGTAGCCTTAGCACTAGAGAACTTAAATAGTGACTACATCTTAACCAAAGGAACAGACCTAAACAGGCTCTTTAAAAAGATAGCCAAATTTAGTGACAAAGAGAAAAAAGTAGTTCTGTTTAGTGATGGTGGCGATGAACCAATAAGCGATGAGTTAGTAGAACTCTTAGAGGAGGAGAAGATAAAAGTAATGGTAGTAGCCATGGCAACTAAAGAGGGCTCGGCTATTGAGAAAAAAGATGGAACTTTAGTTCAAGATAGAGCAGGAAATATTGTTGTCTCAAAGCTCAATAGCTCACTAAAAAAGCTTACTCAAAATGGGGGAGTATTTCTTCCTTTTGATAGTGTTGGCTCTACCGTTGATAGCATAGATAAGTGGTTAGAGCAACAAAAGGGTAGCGAGACCATAACAAAAGAGAGTCGAAGCTATTTTGAGTTAGCATTTGTGCCTCTGCTGTTAGCTATACTACTCTTTTTCCTCTCTGCTACACGCTTTTCTAAAAAGCTACTACCTCTGCTACTTCTAATAGGTATTGAGCTTCAAGCCGATGAGGTATTTACTAAGCAGACGTGGGGTGGTCATGTTGAGAAGTTGCATATAGAGCGTAGCTCTTTTGGTTTTTTAGATGGCTATTACCTCTTTCAAGCCTATAGTGCCTATAGAGATGGAGAGTATCAAGAGAGTTTCAAAAAGGTAATGAGCATGAAAAACCGAACATTTGCCTCTGAACTACTCTTGGCACATATCTACTACAAGATGAAAAAGTATAAAGAGGCAAAAGCCATACTAGAGGGTATGAGAAGCAAAGAGCCAAAACTAAAACAGCAACTTCTTTATGAGCTTGGAAACTGTGAGGCTAAACTTGCCTATTGGGACAAGGCTAAAGAGTACTATGTCAAAGCGTTACAGTTGGGTGAAGATGAAGATGCTCTTTATAACTTGGAGTTTGTGCTAAAACAGAAAAAGAGACACGGCTTTAAGCTATCTGCTTACAATGCTTCTCAAGCTAAACGTACTAAAGATAGCAGTGCAAAAGATTCTAAGACCCAAAAGAAGAAAAAAGGCTCTTCAAGTAAAACAGAGTCAAATTCAGGAGCTAATGGAGCAGGGTCTAAGAGTAAAAATGCTGTTGTTAAGGTGGTTAAAAAGCAAGATAATTCAAAGAGCAAAAGGGTTATGAGTTCTAAGGCTTATGATTTGATAAACAAGGGGTACATTCACGAGGTAAAACCATGGTAGGAGCGACCTTTGTGTCTGTTCTTGTTCAATATAGATTGATAGTATTGGGCAGACATGAATGAAATTTTAAAATGAGAACCCAGCCGAAATTTCAGGATACCCTTTTTTCTCTCTATTTTTATCTGATGTTGAGAACTCTTGAACCCAACCAAGAGACATAAAAGAGTTCATAGATGTTTGCAGACTAACACCAATTCGTCCACCCCAAATGTTATAGTTATCATAAGGAGTATCTATAAATGTCTGATTATAGAATGCACCAACATAGGGACGATAGCTTACTCCTTCTATTGGAATATGATAGGTAACAGGAACAGTTACCTCATTAATATTTGGAGAGTCTCCTAAAAAAGCATTATATGAAGCACCAACAGAGAGATTGTCTATGACATAGTAGTTTACGTTTGCCCCAACTACTGTATAGCTATTTCCAAAGCTATTGTCTGTTCCTACTGTAACTCCAAAGTTTTTGTTTCCACTTGAAAAAATTCCTTCAGAATGAATAGTATTGATGAGTAATAGTAATAATATAGCTTTTTTCATAATAAAGACCTCCTACAGTTTTTTATGAATCTATATAAGTAATAATTATTAAATTACTACTTAATATTATATCATTAATTTCTTATGTTTAAGAAGTTTTTAGTACTTATATCATCCCATTTTCTGTTTAATTCTGTGAAGCTATTATAATTTTCTAAGACTCTTTTAAAATCAGGATTTTTCTTAGATTCATCACTTAACACATCTTTGAGTGCAACTTTAGCTGCATCTATAACCTCTTTTGGAAAATTTTTAATCTTAACATTACTTGGCATTTCTGCTAGAGCTTTAGCATTTTTATACCTAAACTCCTGAACCATAGTTCCTGTCATCTCTTCGGCTGCCGCTGTAATAATAGCTTTATGTTCATTACTTAGCTTCTCCCAACGCTCCTTATTAAAAGTAAGCTCCAAGATAGAGCCAGGCTCATGCCACCCTGTATAGTAGTAGTTGGCTGCCTTGTCAAAGCCCATCATTCTGTCTAGTGCTGGTCCTACCCACTCGGTAGCATCTATTGTCCCTCTCTCTAGGGCTGTGTATATCTCTCCTGCTGGTAGTAAAATAGGGTTGACTCCAAGTCGTTTTAAAACCTCTCCTCCAAGCCCAGGAATACGCATCTTTAACCCCTTTAAGTCAGCAAGTGAGTTAATAGGCTTTTTGAACCAACCACCCATCTGTGGACCAGTACTCCCTCCTACTAGAGGGTAGAGGTTAAATTTTGCATAGAGTTCACGCCAAAGCTCCATACCACCACCAAACTTTAGCCAAGTTAGCATCTCTTCACTTGTTAGACCTAAAGGCATACCACCAAATATAGAGAAGGCAGAGTTTTTACCTTTCCAGTAGTAGACACCTGAGTGAAAGGCATCTATTTGAGAGGCAGAGGTAGCATCAAAGACCTGTAGTGCAGGAACTAAAATGTTTTTAGGGTAGACTTTTATCTCTAGTGTCCCCCCACTTAGTTCAAAACACCGTTTTGCAAAGTTGTCAACACCTGTCCCCATAATAGGGAAGTGTGCAGGCCATGAGGTTGCAAGTTTTAGTGTAATTTTTTTTTGAACACTGCTACTCTTAGTAGCTCTATTCTCCTCTTTATAACAGCCAGAAAGAGCCAAAGCTCCAACTCCAAGTACGCTAGAGGTTATAAAATCTCGTCTTTTCATTATTTTTGTTACCTTATGTTGTTATGTAGAAATTGTAACATTTTTTAGATTGTGAATAGAAATAGGAGTAATTTACTCTTTTTATGCTATTATCACTTTATGAATATAGAAGAAGTAATAGCAGACAACCAAGGTAGTACAGTTCTCTTTTTGGGACGTACCCCTAACTTTACCGAAGATGAACTTACTAACTTTTTAGAGGCACAAGGTATGAGGTATGCCAACAGATACAGAGGGCAAGAGGTAGCTTTAACTGTACTTAGTACTATGATGACCCCTTTAGAAGATGACATCTCTTATGCTCTCTATGATGCAAAAGTTCCAGAGGTTCGACTAGAGGAGTTTGAGAAGTACTATACTAAGCATATAAAACCAAATACTCTTATGATGTCTCTTAAACTCTCAAATGACCAAGAGCGACTAAAGCGTCAACTAAAAAATGAGTCATTTTCCGATGAGGTCTACCTAAAACTCTTTAAGATGTACGATTGGGGTGGTAGTGGAGTTTTTGATACAGATGACAACAGAGATGTAACTCTTACGTTTATAAAACGTTTCTATAACCCTGATGGTTTCTATGACCCTACTATAGTTCACTCTCCTATTACTCTTTCAAACATTGCACACAGCACTAAAAGAGCAGAGGTGTTAAAGGGTTTGCTCTCTATGCCCAACTATGAGATAAAACATAGCAGAAAATATACTCTACGTCCAAAGAACTTAAGAGAGATGGTAGCTCTAAATGAGCATATATCATCTGAAGATATTCGTTTTCTTCTTAGTTTTAATGATGAGCGTATCAATACCTTTTTAGCCTCTAACAGTGCCATTAGACTTAAAGAGCAGGAATATATTTTAGCTACTGCAAATGAAGCTACAAAGTTAATGTTGACTCAAAACAGTTCACTTGACGATAAGATATTTAATGAGCTTTTAGCAGATGAAGATGGTGTTGTGAAATCTCTGCTAAGTTTTCAGCCAATAACAGCTACAAGACTTGAAACCATATTAAAAGCCAATTTAAAGCAGGAGCTTTTAGCCTGTTTGGGAGAGAACCCAAATATAAAAAGTGTAGCCAAAGAGTTACTCTTTCTTAACAGAGTATTGGACTATAAGTTAGCCTCAAATGGTTCAGTAGATGGTGAGTTGTTAGAGGGATTATATAAAAAGTATGGTAAAGAACTAGTAGTACCTCTAAGCTCAAACCCTAACTTGTCACCTAAACGTTTAGATGAGTTCTATGAGTTAAAGAGTAGAGAGGTTACCTTAAATCTTGCCTCAAACCCAACTACTCCTAAACCAATTTTAAAAGAGCTTTGTGAGCTAAATGAGTATGAGTTAAACAGAGCTTTAGCACTAAATCCATCTGTTGAATTGTTCTATTTGCAGGTATTTGCTTTAGATTCAGAGCTTATACAGATTATGAGAAAAAATGAAACCTATTTGGCTAGTATTAACTCGGCTCATTTAGGGTATAGAAGTGATGATAGGTATTAAAAGGGGGTATATATGAGAGCAAAAGAGTTAAGTAGAAGTTTAAGTAGTTTGATTGAGAGGAAGATACCTGTCTTTGTTTGGGGTAGCCCAGGTATTGGGAAGTCTTCGATAGTTAAACAGATAGCGTTGGATAAAGGGTTGGAGTTTATTGATTTGAGGCTCTCTCTGCTTGACCCTACAGATTTAAAAGGGATTCCCTTTTTTGACCAAGAGCATAATGAAGCTGTTTGGGCATCTCCTAGCTTTTTACCAAAAGATAAAAACTCAAAAGGGGTTCTCTTTTTAGATGAGATAAATACTGCCCCACCATCGGTTCAGGCTTCTGCTTATCAGTTAGTGCTTGACAGAAAAGTAGGGGAGTATGAGTTACCAAAAAGGTGGAGTATAGTTGCTGCAGGAAACAATGAGAGCGACAGAGGAGTAGTCTACCGAATGCCACCACCTTTGGCAAACCGTTTTGTTCACTTGAATATGGAAGTGAGTTTTGATGATTGGAAAGGGTGGGCTTATAATAACCATATTGATAGCTCTATTATTGCTTTTTTACATTATGACCAGAGTAAACTTTTTGAGTTTGACCCCTCTAAAAATGAGAAATCATTTCCTACACCTCGCTCTTGGGAGTATGTTCATAGAGTTTTAAGTTCAGCAGTAGATGAGATGCTTTTGATGGAGATAGTATCAGGGGCAGTTGGGAGTGAGAGTGCTATAGCTTTTATGAGTTTTAGAAAGGTAATGCACAGATTGCCAAATATAGACAAGCTTTTAAATGGTGAAGAGGTAGAGGTAGAGCATGAGAGTCAAATTCTGTTTGCTCTTATAGCAGGTATAGTCTCAAATATAAAACAAAACTCCACTAAAGAGAAGATAGACAATGCTCTAAAGTTCTCTTTGACTCTTCCAAAAGAGTTCTCTGTAATGCTTGTTAAAGATATGCAACAAAATAATATAAATGTTGAAGGCTCAACTGTTTGGGAAGAGTGGGTTGAAGAGTTTGCTTATCTTTTAGTTTAAGAAACTCTTGCAATTATTAGTTTGAATATTTCTTTACATATTCATTAAGCTTATCTTCTGAGATAACTCCAGTTTCAACAAACTGAACAACTCCTTTTGCATCTATAATAACTGTAAATGGAATAGCTCCTTTCCAACCACTCTTGTTAGCAATATATTGAACAACCTCTCCTACATCATAGTTTGAAAATGTAGTGTAGTTAATACCATGCTCTTTTTTGTAGGCATTAATTGGGTTAACATCATGTTTTTGTACCTCTATAGCCATAATTCTAATCTTATCTTTATATTTATTTTTTAGATTTATAAGGTGAGGCATAGTCTCTTGACAAGCAGGGCAATTTAGACCAAAAAACTCAAGAAAAACAACTTTTCCTTCTGCTTCTTCGATTTTAAACTCATTGTTAACTGCATTGATTTTGTAGCTTTTTCCATCAGTGTCGAACATCTCCATACTTTTCGCTAAGAGAGTGTTAAATCCTAAAGTAAAAAGTATAATTGTAAAGATAAAAATTTTTTTCATAATAAACCTTTTTATATAATTTAGGTTTAGAAGTATAGTAGAATAGTGTGTAATAAATGGTTAGAAGAGGTTACTAAAGTAAGATTTTCCATCAAAAGATAGTAAAAGGGAAGATTGGTCTTCTTCTACTATATCTTTTTCAATCATCTATATTATGCTTTTATTACACTAAATAATGTTATAGTTAGAGTTGAACTTAGGTTGATAAAAAGGGAAATATATGAATCGTGGTAAGGTAATTTCAGGTTTTGTAGCTTTGGCTATCTATTTAAGTATTATTTTTATGGTACTGTTTTTTTACAATATTCATAAAACTAAAGCTAAAAATTATGTTGAGAAAAATTCTGATAGGGTTACTGTAACACTTGTTAATAGCAATAAGACAGTCTTTAATAAAAGTGAAAAGAAATCTACGCCTAGAAAACCTGTGCCTAAAGTTGTTCCTCATCTTAAAAAGCCTATTGTTAAGAAGCATACTTCTCATAAAAATATAAAAAGAGCTACTAAGCCTATTCCTAAACCACAAAAAATAGTTCCAAAAAAGAAAATACCTAAAAAGGTTGTTCCCAAAAAAATAGTTCCGAAAAAGAAAACACCTAAAAAGGTTGTTCCAAAAAAAATAGTTCCAAAAAAGAAAACACCTAAAAAGGTTGTTCCTAAAAAAATAGTTCCAAAAAAGAAAACACCTAAAAAAGTTGTTCCTAAAAAAATAGTTCCGAAAAAGAAGACACCTAAGAAAAAAGTACCTAAAAAAACAGCTAAAGATTTATTTTCGTCAATTAATGCCAAGACTCCTCATGTAACAAAGAGACCTAAGCATACTCAACCTGCAAAAAAGCAACCAAGAGTCAATAAAGAACCAAGTTCAATTAGGCATAATAGTTCTATAACAGATAGAATTAAAGCAACTCATCAAAGTGGTCGTACCTCTAATGCCAACAGAGATAAGGGAATTGAAAATGCTTATATAGCAAGGGTGAAAAGACATATGAATAACTGGAATCCTGTAGGTATGAAAGGTCAATGGGTTACAGTTAACCTTACTATATATAACAGTGGAAAATTTAGATATACTATTTCTGGGGTAAATGGTAGTATGAGAGCAAGTTTAAAACAGTACCTAGATACTCTAAACAGAATGGGTCTAGGTCGACATAAAAAGAGTACACCTTACTCTATTCAGGTTAGATTTAAAGTTCGTTAGATTGGGTATAAATTTAGCACAATTATAATACAATAGTATGAGATAATTAGAAATAAAATTAAAACAAAGGATAAGTATGAGATATGTACTGTTTTTCCTACTAACACTAAAGCTCTTCTCTTTTGATGCTGTGTTAGATATTGAAAAAGATGTGGATTCTAAGGCGACACTATCATTAATTGAAGATTCTGCAACGGCAGGGAGTACGGTAAATCATCCTAAAATGTTTCAAATTTTAGTAAACGATTTACAGATGAGTGGACACTTTGTTGTTGATAAGCAGTTAAGACGAGGAGATTTCAATGACCCTATAGTACCAGTTGAATTGCATGATAGACAATATATATTACGATATAGATATGGGACAGCTGGTACAACTCTTAGTTTAAAACTTATTAGAGTAGCAGACGGTATGATGGTTTACCAAAATAACTACTCTGTTAATGCAATGGCTCGTTATCCTTTTTTATCGCATAATGGAATAGTAGAGATAAACAAGGTATTGGGTTATGAAGATATATCTTGGATGAAGCGAAATATTCTCTTTTCAAAATATATAGGGTCAAGTAAAAGTGAAATTTGGATTGCTGATTATACATTGAATTTTGCTTCTGTTATTGTACGTGGAGGATTAAATCTTTTTCCAAAATGGGCAAATGCTAACCAGAGTGCATTTTACTATACCTCATACAATAATCTGTTGCCAACACTCTACAGAGTAGAGATGAATACAGGTGCAAGAAAAAAAATAATCTCTTCACAAGGTATGTTGGTTGCTTCAGATGTAAGTGTTGATGGAAGTCGAGTTCTTTTAACTATGGCTCCTAATGGTCAGCCAGATATCTATGAGTTAAATGCTTTAAGTGGTTCAAAAAAGCGTTTGACAACATTTTCAGGTATTGATGTTAATGGAAAGTATATTGGTGATGAGAGTCAAATAGTTTTTGTATCTAATAGAACAGGACGAGCAAATATCTACCTTAAGTCAATTGGTTCACGCTCTGTATCTCTTGTTGCACACTATGGAAACAACAATAGCTCTTGTGATGCTTTTGGTCAAAATATACTCTACTCAGTAAAAGAGGGTAGCTCAATTAATATCTATTTGGGGACAATAAACAGCTCTTATGTAAGACCTTTAACCTCTAATGGACAAAATGTTTTACCACGTTTTTCTACTAATGGAAAGGTGATTTTATATATTAAGCAAAATGGTGGAAGAAATTCGATAGGCTATATGAATTTAGCAACAAAACAGAGTGCACTTTTCTCAATGCAAAGTGGAAAAATTCAATCAATTGATTGGTAAATTTTAAATCAAGGAGTAAGAATGAAAAAAAATATACTAGTAACAGCAACAGCAATGACATTGATTATGACTGGGTGTGCTCAAAAAAGGATTGATACAGTTGATAGTAGCACTATAAGTTCAACATCTTCTGTTCCAAGTGGAACTGATGGAACTGAAGTTTATCAAAATGTTGACCCTTATGGAAGTGGAAGTGGTCAGTATGGTAATGGACAATATGGAAACGGTCAGTATGGAGATGGGCAATATGGAAATGGTGAAGATATGTATGCTAATGGTGGTGAGCTTCAAAAAATCTATTTTGGTGTTGACCAATATAATATTACTCCTGACCAGCTTGGTATTGTTTCAAAAAATGCACGAATTTTAAAAAGTGCAATAGCATCAGATGCAAAAGTTAAAATAGAAGGTCACTGTGATGCTACAGGTACAGATGAGTATAACTATGCATTGGGGTTAAGAAGAGCAAAAGCTGCAAAAGATGCTCTTCAGTCTAATGGGGTAAATCCTCATAATATGATTTTAGTTAGTATGGGTGAAAGCTCACCAGATTGTACAACAAGTACTTCAGCAGAGTGTTATGCTAAAAACAGAAGAGTTGTATTTAAAGTAATTAAATAACAGTTTTAGAAAGAGTCAACATGAATATACGTACAAAAGTTTTAATCTCTGTTGTTGCAATAGCTTCAACACTTTATGCTTATGAACCCTCTGTATATGGAGCAGGAGATATAAATAGTGAATCTCCTTATGGTTTAACAGAGACAGAAAAAGCTGTTTTAGAAAATAAAAAAAACATACAGAGACTTTTTAATAAAATAAATGAGCAACAGCAAAAGATTGATGGTCTTACAAGTATTATAGAGGGTCAAAGTAAAGAGGCTTTGGAGTTAAAAGAGCAGTTAGAAGTTCTATCTAACACTGTTGAAGCCAATAAAAATAACTCTGATAATAATGAGACCTATTCACTTCTTTTGCAATTGAGTCAAATGGTAGATACTATTAATGATAACTATGTCACAAGGGAAGAGGTAAAAAAGCTATTAGCAGGAAGTAGACCAAGTAGTGTAGACAACTCAAATCTTGGTTCTCCTACAACAGGGAGTAACTCTGCTGATATATCTGATGTTTACAGAAAAGGTGTTCACCTTTTTGCAAATAGAAGTTATAGTGCTTCAAAAGAGAAGTTTGAAGAGGCATTGGCAAGTAACTATAAACCTGCTTCATCAAACTACTATTTAGGTGAAATAGCCTACTATACTCATAACTATAACGATGCTATTGCTTATTATAAACAGAGTGCATCTCTTTATGATAAAGCAAGTTATATGCCTGTTCTCTATTTACATACTGCAATATCTTTAGATAAAACAGGTCAGAAAGAACAAGCAAAAGGGTTTTACAAATATGTAGTTGATAATTATCCTAATACAAGGTCAGCTTCAATAGCACGAAAACGGCTATAAGTTCTTAATTATAAGTGGTTAATAAGTTTGCTTCGATATGATGTTGCAAATATAAAATTAGGAGTTTCTATGACAATTACAGATGAAAATTGTGTTGTAGGCATTGAATATGAAGTAAAAGAGGCTGGTTCAGATAGTGTTATTGACAGTAATAAAGGTTCTCAACCATTAGAGTTTATTATGGGTAAAGGTCAGATTATTCCTGGTCTTGAAAAAGCACTTGCTGGTATGAAAAAAGATGAAGAGGGAGATTTCCTTATTCCATCTGCTGAAGCTTATGGTGAGTATAATTCAGAAGCTGTTCAAACTCTACCAATTGAACAGTTTGAAGGTGTTGAGCTTAAAGAGGGAATGACCCTTTATGGACAAGGTGAAGATGGTCAAACAGTTCAAGTAATTGTTAAATCTTTTACAGATAAAGATGTAACTATTGACTTTAACCACCCATTAGCTGGTAAAGACCTTATGTTCTCTGTAAAAGTTGACTCAGTAAGAGAAGCAACTTCTGATGAGATTGCATCTGGTGTTGTTGGTGGAGCTGCTGAATCTTGTGATTCAGGTTGTGGTTGTCACTAAGTAGGGTGCGATTGCTATCGCACCATATTGGATTACAAATTTTTTCTCTATCTCTTTTCTCATTTTTGATATAATTTCACTATAATTTTTTTACATATACTAAGGATTTCCCATTAACGCTTTTCAAAAATTTAATCTACACCCCAATATTGTTAAAACCATTACTTTTGAAAATGCTACTGCTATTCAAAACAAGGTAATTCCTGTAGCTATGAGAGGTTTAGATATTATCGGTGCTTCCAAATCAGGTACAGGTAAAACAGCCTCTTATGTTCTACCTATGTTAAATAAACTACAAAAAATTGTTAAAGAGGAGAACAAAGTTATTCGTGGATTGGTTATTGTCCCAACCATTGAGCTTTGTGACCAAGTAACTAGAACTTTTTTAGAGTTTGGTAAACACTTAAAACTACAAGTGGTTAAGGTACAAGGTGGAACACCTAAAAGTATTCAGCTTGAACGGCTTAAAAAAGGAGCAGACATAGTAGTAGCGACCCCTGGTCGACTTCAAGATTTTATTCGAGATGGAAAGGTAAATCTTAGCAATGTCAATACAATTGTACTTGATGAGGCTGATACTATGCTAGAGCTAGGCTTTCTTAATGAGATAAAATCTATTTTAAAAGAGTGTGGAAAACCTAGACAGATTATGATGTTTTCAGCAACCATTTCACAAAATATTAAACGGTTGGCTAAAGAGTTTTTGCGAGAACCAGCTGTTGTAGAGGTAAGTAGTCGTCGAGATTTAGTAAATGTAATTGCTCATAGAGCCTACAAGGTAGATAGAAAAAGAAAAGATGAGTTGGTTGTTCAACTCATTAATGATATGGGCATTAAACAACTGCTTATTTTTACCAATACAAAAGAGGGTGCAAATAGGCTCTTTGAGTATCTAAAATCTAAAAAGATTCGCACAGCTATTATTCATGGTGACAGAACTAGAGGAGAGAGAGCCAAGGCATTGGCTCTGTTAAGAGCAGAGAAGACACAAGTTTTGGTTGCAACCGATATTGCTGCACGTGGGGTAGATATTCAAGAGCTTCCTTTTGTAATGAACTATGATATTCCTCAAAAGACAGATGACTACACCCATAGAGTAGGGCGAACAGGTAGAGCAAACCACAAAGGCTCTGTTATTTCTCTACTTACTGTCAATGACTATAATGCTTTTTCAAAGATAGAAAAAGATTTACGTATGAATGTTAAGCGAGAGATTTATGAGGGGTTTGAGTTAACTGACCGACAACCACGTCAAAAACGCCCTGTTAAGAAGACTCTACGTGAGAAGAAAGGGTATATTGACTACGATAAAAAACGTAAATATACTTATGCAGCTCAAAAGAAGAAGCGAGATGCAAAAAAGGCTGATAGGGAGCGAAGAAAAAAGGCTGAGGGGAAAAAGTAGACTTTTATGATAAGTTTAGCTAAAAAGAGGTTATAATAATAACAACTCTATAAACCTGAGTTCGACGGAATACCATATCCACAATTTTACGAGGTTTTTCATAGGCAACGGCAGATTTTTGCAGGACTAACTAGTTAATTGTCCTCACTTCGTTGCGGAGTTTTACCAAAAAAATCTGTCTAAGCATATGGGAAACCTCGTAAAACCCGTAGGGAAGCCTAAAAATAGGCAATCTTCCCAAAATAAAATTTTTGAATTAGCTACGGCTAGTCCTGCAAATTTGATTTTGAAAATCTGACCTATTTTTAGGCTTTTGTGGATATGGTATTCCGTCGAACTCAGGTTATAAAATGGATAGCTTATGAAAACAGTCTACTTTTTAATTTTAATCTCCTCTTTTATCTATGCAGAGGTCAATCTACATAAGTGTACGGAGTGCCATGGTAAACATTTTGAAAAATCGGCTATGGGTATCTCTCGAATTGTTAAGGATTTAAGCGAAAAAGAGCTTAAAGAGGCTCTAAAAGGTTACGCTAACAATACCCATGGTGGAGCTATGAAAGAGATTATGAACAGACAACTCTCTAAGTTTTCAAATGAACAGATAGATGAGATAGTCCAAGAGATACTGGATAAAAATATTACAAATATTGCAGAAAAGAAGAAAAAAGAGACAGAGGTAGAGGTTAATTTAGGTCTATGTTTCTCTTGTCATGGTCTAAACTTTGAAAAATCAGCATTTGGTACATCTCGGATTGTGGCAAAAATGTCTAAAGAGGAGATAAAAGCAGCACTATATGGATACAAAGAGGGCATTTATGGTGGTATGAGAAATGCTATTATGGCTAATCAAGCACTAAAACTCTCAAATGAAGAGATAGAGGCTGTAGCCGAAGAGATTTTTACTCAGTATCACTATGATGAGTAGGACAAAGAGTTGCTTTGTCCAATTTAGTTAATATTTGTATAGACAGCCTGAACATCTTCATCCTCTTCAAGACGCTCAATTAGCACATCAACCTCTTCCATCTGCTCCTCTGTTAGCTCTATAGGCATATTTGCAATGTATTGATGCTCTGCTTTAGTTACAGAGATGCCCATATCTTCAAATGCTTTACTAAGCTCACCAAAAGAGGCAAAGTCTCCATAGACACGAACAATCTTTTTGTCTTCACCAACCTCTTGAGGTTCAACATCCTCTTCAATCTCTTCAAGACCATAATCAATAAGCTCTAGCTCTAACTCTTCAATATCCATATCGTCAGTTTTGTCGAAAGTAAATACAGATTTTCGTGTAAACATAAAGTTTAAAGAGCCTGTTGTTAGCATCTCTGCACTGTTTCTTACAAGTGCAGCCTTAACATTTGCAACAGTACGGGTAGGATTGTCTGTTGCACAGTCAATAATAAACTGTGTCCCATAAGGTCCTTTTGCCTCATAGTGTACCTCTTTAATATCTGCTGCATCTTTTCCTGTAGCTCTCTTAATAGCTGCTTCAATATTATGTTTAGGCATATTTTGGGCTTTTGCCGTTAAGATAGCTGTACGAAGTCTAGGGTTCATGTCTGGGTCAGTACCACCTGCTTTGGCTGCCATAGTAATAACTTTCCCAAGTTTAGGGAAAACTTTGGACATAGTCCCCCATCTTTTCATCTTTGCTGCTTTACGGTACTCAAACGCTCTACCCATAAAATAATCCTTTGTATATAAAAATATTGATGAAATTATACTCTTATTGGCTTAATCAGCACAATCTATACAACGTATGCTTTCAGGTCTTACCATAATACGCTCTATATCAATAGGCTCTTCACACTCAACACATATACCAAACATCTCATCATCTATTCGCAAAAGAGCATTTTTTAGTCTAGTATGTTTCAGTTGGGCTTGTTCTAAAATTTTACTGTTTACCATAACCTCTGTCATTGCTTCTGTTCTTCCTAAATCATCAAGAGTGCAATCAGGGGTTATGGGTTTAGATTGTTCAATAAGATTTTTAATCTCTTTCTCTAAGTGTTTTAACTCTTCTTCTATCTTCTCTTTAATAATCTCTTTTGGTTTCTCTTTTAACATTACATATTCCTTTTTTTTGCTTTTTATTGTATCAAATTTTTTAAGCTTAAAGTATGAAATTTCGGGGCTTTTTAGGTGAAATTTTTATAATAAAAAAACTATTTAAGTCTGCTAAAAGTTCAACTTTGTAATATAGAGTTATGAGATTAAAAGATGTAAAATTAACCAACCCCTATTTAGAGCTACCAGAGTTATGTTATGACCGAGTTGAACCCTCTCCATTAACCAAACCTTTTTTGATTCATGCAAACAGTAATGTAGCTAAGATGTTAAACCTTGATATTAGTGACCACAATGAACTAACTAAGTTTGTTAATGGTGAACTAAAGCTAGATGGAACAGATAACTTTGCTATGTGTTATGCAGGTCATCAGTTTGGACACTATGTACCAAGGCTTGGTGATGGACGAGCTATAAATATTGGAACTATTACCAATGAGTTTAACGAAAAGTACCATCTACAGTTAAAAGGAGCAGGGCAGACACTCTACTCACGTTCAGGAGATGGACGAGCTGTTTTACGCTCCTCTATTCGTGAGTATCTTATGAGTGAAGCTATGCACGGTTTAGGTATTGAGACTACAAGAGCATTAGCCATTATTGGTTCAGAGCATAGTGTCTATCGTGAGACGTGGGAGAAGGGGGCGATTGTTCTTCGTGTCTCTCCTACTTGGATACGTTTTGGTACATTTGAGTACTTTGCCCACTCCAAAAACTTTAAGGAGTTAGAGGCGTTAGCTGACTATGCTATTGATGAGTGTTACCCACATCTAAGCAGTGAAGAGAATAAGTACTTTCACTTTTTTGCAGAGGTTATGGGTAAGACTGCAAGACTAATGGCAGAGTGGCAAGTAGTAGGCTTTAACCATGGGGTAATGAATACCGACAATATGTCAATACTAGGTCTAACGATAGACTATGGTCCTTTTGCCTTTTTAGATGAGTATGATGTTAACTATATATGTAACCATCTCGACCACCATGGACGCTACTCATTTGGTAGTCAACCTCGCGTTGGTGAGTGGAACTTAAGGGCTTTAATGGTAGCTCTTGAACCTTTAGTATCACAAGAGCGTTTAGAAAAAGTTATGGGACACTATGGAAGAATCTATAGCAAACACTTCCTATATCTTATGGGTAAAAAGTTAGGGCTAGATGAGGTAAGTGACAGAGACTTTGAGTTGATGAAGCAGATGTTTGGTATGTTACAGGCACTTCATGTAGACTACACACTCTTTTTTAGAACTTTAAGCCGTTATAGTGGAGATAGAAAAGAGTTATTGAAACTAGGACTTTTTCATACCCCAATGAATGAGTGGTTAGATGAGTACGATGTTAGATTAGAGCAAAATAGCACTTCACAAGAGGAGCGACATGAGCAGATGCTAAAGACCAATCCAAAGTATGTACTTAAAAACTATATGCTACAAGAGGCGATAGACCAAGCAGAACAAGGAGAGTTTGGGTTAGTAGATGACCTATTTAAGATAGCCCAAGACCCTTATGCTGAACATAAAGAGTTTGAGCGATGGGCAGGGGCTACACCAGATGAGTTTAAAAATCAGAAATTGAGTTGTTCTTCGTAGTTTATTTAGTTTAAGTTTAGAAAATGTACTTTAAAATCTATAATTTATAAAACTAATAGAAATATTACAATTTGAAATATTTTTAGAATATATAAAATTTTTATGCTATTCTTTTAATAGAAATTGTTTAGAATAGGATTTATTAATGAAAGTAGCAAATTTATTTAGAATAAAAAATAATTTAGAGAGAATGCCCTTGACAAAAAGTATGAATAGTTCAGATATAAAAATTTTAAAAGCAATTGATTTATTTGCAGGAATTGGTGGGATTCGTCGTGGATTCCAGAAGGTATTTCAAGATAAAATTAAATTTGTATTCTCTTCTGAAATAGATAAAAATGCTCAAAAGACATATCAGTTAAATTATAATGAAATACCACATGGTGATATTACTGCTATAGATGAAGCAGATATTCCTTCACACGATATTATTTTAGCAGGTTTTCCATGTCAAGCGTTTAGTGTAGCAGGGTATCGAAAAGGTTTTGAAGATACAAGAGGAACACTCTTTTTTGATGTTGCAAGAATTGCGAAATATCATAAACCAAAGATTATATTTTTGGAAAATGTTAAAGGGTTTGTTGGTCATGATAAAGGTCGAACATTTGAAGTTGTTAAAAGGACTTTAGAAGATATTGGTTATACACTTTACTATGAAGTTCTAAATACAAAAGATTTTAATATTCCTCAAAATCGTGAACGAATTTATATAGTTGCTTTTTTAGATAATGTAGAAAATTTTACTTTTCCTAAACCTTTAGAACCTATTATTACAATAAGTGATTTGTTGGATAAAAAGGTAGATGAAAAATTTTACTATAATAATAAACCTTTATATGAAAAAATAAAAGATGATATTAAGAGTAGTGATACACTTTACCAATGGCGTAGGCACTATGTACGAGAAAACAAAAATAATGTCTGTCCTACCCTAACAGCTAATATGGGTACAGGAGGGCATAATGTACCTATTTTAAAAGATAAGAAGGGGATTAGAAAATTAACACCAAATGAGTGTATTAAATTTCAAGGATTTGATGAGAGCTTTAAATTTCCAAAAGATTTAGCTCTATCTCATCAATATAAACAAGCAGGAAACTCTGTTACAGTTACTGTTATAGAAGAGATAGCAAAGTGTATTAAAAATGTTTTATAATAATCAAGATTTAAAATTTAGACAAAAATATATTGACTCATTAAGTATTATTGGAAGTTTGTCTAATCTATTTTCAGACTCTAAAGTTCCTTATCTTTATTATCGAATAGCAGAAAAAGTTTTTTGTAATACCTTTCAAGCTAACGATTTATCACGAGGTGATATAGCTCTTGATGCTGCAAAAGATAATATCGGTATTGGACTTAAGACATTTTTAAAAAATAATGACAATACACTTCAAAAGGTAGCTGAGTTTAATAAAGATAGGTACTTATATGAAAATAAAAGTCCAAAAGATATAATAAGTACTATTGCAGATTTACGAAATAATAGAATTTTATTCGCAGAAAATCTATCAAATGTAGGAAATTCATATTATCATTGTGTAACAAGAGCAGAAAATAGATTCTATATTTATGAAGAACCAATGGATTATATTGATACTAGAAATATTCAAGATATAAAAAAGAAACAGAACTCTATTTGGTTTAATGATGGATTGCATGAGTATAACTTTAATATTTCAAAAAGTACACTGTTAAAAAGATTTAAAACTCATCAATATATGGAAGAATTTGATGTTAAAATATTTGATAATCCACTTGAAAAAATTTATCTGATTATAACGGATTGTGTGGGCTACCCCTATAACCATTCCGAGAAGCAGAAATCAATAAATTATGAAGCCAATTATCATGATAACGAAATCCATTTAATCGTTCAGCAGGAGAGAGCTTTCCAT
>JALVXC010000166.1 GCA_027038275.1 Campylobacteraceae bacterium
AATTAGAACAGAGCCGTAACTTTACAAATAAACTCTTTAATGCAACTAATTTCTTACAACTTAACCAAGAACATTTTGAAGACCTTGACCCTACAAATATTAAAACACCTCTTGGGCGTTATATGTTGGCACGGTTTAATATGGCTGTTAAAGAGACAAAAGAGTTTATAGAAATTTACCGATTTAACGACGCTGCAACTGTACTCTACCGTTTCTTATGGGGTGAGTTCTGTGACTGGGGAATTGAGCTAAGTAAAGCCTCTAAAGAGAGTGTAGCAGAGCTTGGAAGCATCTTTAAAGAGTCGATGAAGCTACTTCACCCATTTATGCCATTTATTACTGAAAATCTCTATATGAGATTAAGTAGTGAGAGTTTGGAAGAGGGTGCTGAGTCTATTATGGTTAAGGCTTATCCTACAGTTTCAGAAGTAGATGATGAGGTAATTAAACAGTTTGAGCTTATTATGGAGGCTATCGTCTCTGTGCGTCGCTGTAAGACACTTATTGATAAAGGAAACCAAAAGATAGAGAAAGCCTCTGTTAAACTTCCAAGTGGTTCAGATTTAGAGATGATGAAGCCATTTATTGAGAAACTTGGAAAGGTAGAAGAGTTAAGCTTTGTAGATGAAAAAATAGCTAACTGTGTAACTGATGTTTCTGATAACGTAGAGACCTTCATCTCTACAGATGATATAGATATGTCGGCAATTATTGGAAAGCTTACTAAGCAGAAAGAGAAGCTTGAAAAAGAGATTGCTAAACTCAATGGTATGTTAAACAATGAGAAGTTTGTAGCTAATGCACCTGAACAGGTTATTGCTACTAATAGAAAAGCTTTAGAAGAGGCTAGTGAGAAGTTAGCTAAGGTTGAAGGGGAGCTTAAGGGGTTTGAGTAGGGTGCGATTGCTATCGTACCATTTTATACAAATAGTTCTTTTTTTAATTATTTTTTATATTTTATCATTATATAATTCTTATAATAAAAAAAGGAATTGTAATGCACAAAATCATGTTAACATTGATGTTTTGTTCTGTTATTGCTATGGCAAATAGTGAACAAAATAGTACCCAAAAAGAGCAAGAGATACTAATAAAAACACTTCAAGAGGTTAAAGAGTTTAAAAAAGATAAAAATAGAGAGATTCAAAAACTTAAAGCTGAGATTAAACTCTTAAGGAAAAAAAATAAGATTATAAAAAATACAAAAAATAGAGAGATAAAGGTATTGAAAAAAAGAGTTAAACTAACTAAAAAAGAGTTAACTCTTCAAAACAAAGAGATAAATAAATTGAAAAAGAGCTTGAAAAGCAGTCAAAACAAGCTTATAACCTACCAAAAATCTCAAAAAAGATTAAAAAATGAGCTTAAAAATACTAAAGATACTGTTAAAGATTTACATGTACTCTTAAAGAAAAAACGGCAGATTGAGATGGATGAGTATGCATTAGGTAGATACTACTATAATCACTAAAAAGGCTATGAGGTAAATCCCATAACCTTTCCATCTTGAAGCTTTTTAAGCTTCAACTCCTCTTTAAGACGCTCTATAAACTCTAAAGCAGATTTAATCTTTTTAAATTTATTTTGTCGTTTAATGGTGGCAAAATCTCCAGGGGTTAAATTTTTTAGAGATTTTAGTTGATGAAGCTCTTGGTTCGTAGCTGTTAGATTTAAAGTCTCTAGGTAAGAGGTAAAAATTTTCTCTAACTGTTTAGGCTCTAAGCTCTTAAACTCTAACTTCATATCAAATCTACGAAGACTAGCTTGGTCTAAGTGGTCGATGAGGTTAGTAGTGGCAATAAAGAGACCCTCAAACTTCTCCATCTGAACTAACATCTCATTTACCTGTGTCACTTCCCAATTTACTTTTGCTTGACCTCTCTCTGCTAAAAAACCATCAACCTCATCAAAAATAAGTACAGCCTCCTCCTCTTGGGCTTCTCTAAAGGCATTTGCTATGTTCTTTTCTGTATCTCCAACCCACTTACTCATAAGAGATGAACCACTTTTGATTACAAAAGGTCTCTCTAACATCTTTGCAATATGTTTAGCAAAGGCACTCTTCCCTGTCCCTGAAGCTCCATAGAGACAGATTCGTGCCGATTTGTTCTCTTTGATTCCCTCTACTAGCTCCTCTAAGTTACTGTTGGTATTGACAAACTCTAGGTTATAGTTTTCTGGTAAAATTCCCTCTGAAGTTAAAATCACCTCCTCTTGCCTTTGGGCTTTTAGGGTGTTGTTAATAAGATGGAGTAGGGCTTTACTCTGTTTTGCTGTTGGTAGATTTTGGGTTACTCTCATAGCAGAGGAGATAAGTGCAGGAGCAATACCTTCATGTTCAGATAGCCTTTCAACCTCTTGGTCACTAAGTATATCTTTGGTGTATTTTCTAATAATATTGGCACGTTTGCTTTTACTAGGAATGGGTAGCTCTATACTCATGTTAAAACGTCTAATAAGAGCATTGTCAATGCTGTCAATATTGTTTGTAATCCAAATAGTTGGTACATTGTTGTTCTCTAAAATTTTGTTAATCCACGCTTTATCTGACTGCTGTTTAGGTAACATAAAGAAGCCACCATCATAACTCTCAAAGACATCTTCTGCTTCATCATACATCAAAATGGTTTTGCTGTTAAAAAAGAGAGCTTGAGCTGTTTTATAGAGACGTAGACGTGCTTCCCCCTCAATAGGGTCACCATCTCTGTCAGCATAACTTATCTCATAGAGCTTAGTTCCTAAGACATTAGCAATGGTTTTAGAGAGTTCAGTTTTTCCTGTACCAGGGAGTCCATAGAGTAAGATGTTGACCCCTTTTTGTCGCTCTTCAAGGGCTTTGTTTAAAAATGGCATTAAAATCTCTAAGTCACTTTTGATATAGGAGTAGTCCTCTAAGTTTAGTGTTCCTCTGTCTGACTCTTTTACTGAGTCTTTTATCATCTCGGTGATATTTCCATCGTGGTTGAGCATATTGTCAGCAAACTCACGGTTTATAAGCTCCAACATAGAACCAAATGAGTAGTTTTCTTCACTATCTATAGTAAGTAGAGCAGAACGGCTAAAGGTAGATTGTGCAGAAAAAATTTCATTTATTGCTTCAATAGGAATCTCTAAAATAGTACTTAAAATACGTTTTACACGAGAAGTATTTAGCTCTACTCCCAACAAAGAGAGAGCATTTTCAAGAATATCATACTGTTTTAGTAAAATAACAAACTCTAAAATCTGTTTCTCATAAGGATTTAGTGTTATGAGTTCAGAGAGTTTTTCAATATTTTCTCTTAGTAGTGGTGATGAGCTAAATGGTGCTTGTTTATGCATACGAAGAAGACGTTTTTTAAGTATACTTAGTGGCTCTTTACGTTTAAAATCATCATAGTCAAACTCTACATACTTCTCTAAACCTAAAAAGATAGCCATATCTTCATGTTCAAAGTCATTATCGCTGTCAATAAAGCGTTTATGTCCACCCATCTCAATAATGACTTTAAGTATCCAATAGGTAATTCGGTCATGTAGCTCATGAGGAATAAGCTGTTCCTCAACACCCTCTATATCAAACTCATCTTCACTATTTCTAAAAAGACTCATGAGGAACTCCTATATTATTTAATTTTTTTAAAGAAGTATAACCATTAAGTCTATAAAAAGAGATTTAGTTATAATTCTTTTATGCAAATAAATAAAATAGTAAACGATACTGTCTATGGACATATTCCCTACTCAGGATTAGAAGAGAAGTTTTTACAAAGTAAGATAGTCAACCGTCTACTCTTTGTCTCTCAAAATGCTTTGGCTTACTTTGCGTTTCCATCAATTACGACTAAGCGTTATATTCATTCGCTTGGAACTATGCATGTAGCCTCTTATATGTTTAAAAACTCACTTATTAATGCCTCATCTAAAAGCCGTACAAAGTTTTTAAAAGAGGCAAGAGGTTCTATTAAAAAGATTATTAAAGAGCATAAGTTAGCAATAGACTTAAAGAGCTTAAATATAGAGGATAGAATGCTTCTTGGTTTCTCTTTAGCATTAGATAAAAATGAGAATGTAACCTATCTTGTTTTACTTCAAGCACTACGTTTAGTAGGGCTTCTACACGATGTTGGACACCTGCCTTTTTCTCACCAAACAGAGTATGCTCTTAAGCGACTTTATGATTCAATCTCTAAAGTAAAAGAGCCAAATAAAGAGCAGAAGAGGTTTTTAGAGTTTTATGTTACTCTAACTAACTCTGGGGAGATGGTGCTTCATGAGGGTATAGGTTATACCTTTCTTGATATGCTTTTTAATCATGAGGTCTCTGAACAGAGTAGTAGCTCTAAAGCGTTGGTAAAGCTATACTATATATTGGTAAAAAATATTTTTGATGAGGTTACCCAATATGGTTTTGATTATAAAACATTACATGACTATATTAGCTCAACAGTTGATGCTGACCGTATTGACTACATTAATCGTGACCTTTTGGCAAGTGGTTATATCTCAACTTCGTCTGACTTTTTACGTATTACACGAGAGGCGATTTTGGTAGAGGAGAATAAGCAATTTAGACTCTGCTTTTTAACCTCTGGGCTTTATGATATTGAACATCTGCTAGAGAGCCGTTTTAATCTCTATAAAAAGGTCTTTTTTACCCATCAGATTAGTCGTTTAGATACTTTGCTTGAAAAGGTCATTACTTTTTTGGCAAAGGAGTTTTTGACTATTGCTCCAAAAGAGAAAAAGGTCTATGAGACTGTAGCTATGATGTGGAAGTTTGCTACTGAAAAGAACCCTGAAAAACAGTTAGACATTATCTCTCAACTTGATGAAAATTGGCTGATTTCACTCTTTAAAAAGGAGTATTTTAAGATAAAGTATCAACTTAGTTTAACTTACAAAGAGCGTTACTATTTGGCAGCCTTTGAAGATATACTCTTTGGAAAACATCTCTTTAATGCAAGTTGGAAAAACCTTTCAGAGTTTTACAATGTTTTGGGACTCACTACAGATGAGCGTTTTAAGTTTAGAGAGAAGTTTGGCTCTATCTCAAAAGAGAAGAGAAAGATGTTAGAGGAGCGTTTAGAGAGTCTAATAGAGGAGTATGGAGAAGATGATAAGTTCTATAGCTATAGTATAGTCTCTATGTCTATTGGTATAGATAAAAACTTTTTACTCTATGATGGAAAAAAAACTTTAGTAATAGATGAAATATCTACATTACGAAAAAGGTTAAAGACATCTATGGCAAACTCTGTACCGTTTTATATATTTTCAAATAAAAAAGTTCTATCTTTAAAGATGAGAAGAGAGATTAAAAGGATTTTATTTGATGTTTTTTAAAATTTAGTTATGATATTTTAGAATAAAATATAATCTTTTTAGTTATTATTCTTTTTTGATTGTAGAATTACAAAGGTATAGAAATAATGAGCAATAAATATTTAGCAAATGGCACCATAATAGGTGGTCACTATGAAATCATAGATGTCCTAGGTGAAGATGATTTTGAGATTTTATATTTGGTTAGAAATATCCATCGAAGAGGGAGCTTTTTTGTCATTAAAGAGCTCTTTTTAGAGGTGTTTTCAGAGAGAAAAGGGAATAGCGTAGAGACTATTCCTGAAGCACAAGGAGTATTCAATAAAAGAAAAGCTGAGATTAGGCGAGAAATAGATAATCTTCCTCGAAGACATATAGAGTGTGAGATTAAAGTTTTTGCCTATTTTGAAGAGAATGGTACTATCTACAGTTGTATGGCATATACTCCCAATGCAAAAGTAGAAGATTATTTACAATTTGAGCCTAAAGAGGATGTAAAATTACCTCTTTTAGAGGAGTTAACTCAAACAAAAAAAGAGAAAAAACATTCTCCTATCTTATTAATTGGAGTTGCTTTATCTCTACTTATTGGAGGTTTGATTTTAGCTTATAATCAATATGGAGATAAATTAAAAACACTTAATATATGGAGTAACAATGGTAATAAGCATATAGAACTAAATAGTACTCAAGAGAAAAATAGTACAAAAAGAGAATTAAAGCAGGTATTAAAAATAGATAATAGTGTAGTTCACGAGAAGAAGATTTTAGCTAAAAAGAGAGAAGAGTTATTGGAAAATAACTCTTCTAATAACTCTTTTAGCAACTCTTCTAGCAACTCTTCTATGATAGATACTCCTAAAAAAGAGATTAAAGAGGAAGAGAATTTATCGGTTAAAAAGATTGCAATAAAAGATAAGTTAGAGGAGAGTAATATAACTAAAAATATAATAAAAGAGACTAACGTAACTAAAAAAATAGTAGATGACAATATAACAAAAGTAGCTAAAAAAGAGAATAAAGAGAGTAGCCTAAATGAGATATTTTCAGAAAAAAATATACGTCAATTTTTAAATAACTATATGCAAACAACAGCACACTCTTCATCTAAAAAGATTATGAAACTATATGATAATAAAATAAGTAGATATTTTCAATTTAAAAATATAACACCTAAAAGGGTTGGAAAATCTGTTAGAATCTATAATCGAAAATGGAAACATAGGAGTTTTAAACTATTAAATTTTAAAATTTTAAAAAGATATAGAAAAAACGGAGTTAACTACTGTAATATTAGGACTCGTACTAAATGGTATGTATCTAACTCTAGGGGTAAAAGAAAATCAGGATATAGTAAAGGTTTTATGACAATTAAAGATACAAAAGATGGATTTAGAGTAAAAGCGATTTATGGAATTAAATAAAAAAGAGTATAAACGTATATTTTTTAATTACTATAAGGTATAATCCTCAAAAATGAATAAGGGAAAATGGTGATTAGTGCCGTTGAGAGAAAAATAGAGCAGTACATAGCAGAGTTAGATGATAGCCATGTAAAGAGCCTCTATAGCAAAATACCACATGGTAAACGACTTCGTACTAAGTTGATTTTGAAAATAGCAGGGTCTAGTTTAAAAGTCATAAAGACAGCTGCAACAGTAGAGATGATTCATGCGGCAAGTCTTTTACATGACGATGTCATTGATGAAGCCTATCAGAGACGAGGAAAAGCTTCTGTTAATGCAAGTGATGGCAATAAAACTGCTATTATGATGGGAGATATACTCTACTCAAAAGCCTTTTTTGAGTTAAATTCAATCTCACCTGAAGTGGCAAGGGTTATCTCTAATGCTGTTGTTCAACTAAGTCTTGGTGAACTAGCCGATGTAGAGTTGTCGAAAAAGTTTCATACCAATAGAGATGCTTACTTAAAGATGTTGTATCAAAAGACAGCATCTTTAATGGAAGCTTCTGCTGAATCGGCAGCTATTTTAGTGGGTAAAAATCGTCAAGCCTATAAAAAATATGGTCGAAATCTTGGACTAGCTTTTCAGATGATAGATGATATTTTAGATATTACCCAAGATAGTACAACATTGGGAAAACCTGCTCTACATGATTTTGAAGAGGGAAAGGTGACTCTACCATATATCTATCTTTTTGAGAGTTTAGATGAAAAAGAGAGAAGATTTCTACTCTCTCTTCATCGTAAAAATTTAACTCAAAAAGAGGCAGAGTGGATTAAGTCGGCTATGAAAAAACATAAGATTATTGAAAAAGCCTATAGTGAAGCAAAAGAGTTAGTTGATGAGGCAATAGAGCTAATGGAGTCTTTAGGAGAGAGAGATTTGTCAAATATTGCAAAAGCGATGATTGAGAGAGCATTCTAATGTATTATCAAATTTTATCATTTAACCATAACAACTGCGAACAGGCTCTTCGAGAGCAGATGGCATTCTCTGATGACCAAGAGAAGAGCACTTTTTTAAATGAGTTGGTGGAGTTTAAGTTTATTCATGAAGCATTTTTAGTCTCTACTTGCAATCGTGTTGAGATAGTAGTTTCAACTTCAGATAACTTCTCTTCATACCATACAATATTGGGGCTGTTAAGCAAAAAATCGGGAATTGACTTCTATAAGTTAAAATCTTCTGGGCGTAAGTATGATGATGAAGAAGCTATTGTTCATATCTTCTCAGTTGTCTCCTCTTTAGACTCTTTGGTTATAGGTGAGTCACAAATTACAGGTCAAGTAAGAGAAGCATTTAGATTTTCTTATGAGAATGGAACAGCAGGAGCAAAACTAAACCGTGTACTCTCTCAGGCTGTTAAGTGTGCAGCAGAGGTTCGCAACCAAACATCTATCTCTAGCAGACCACTCTCTATAGCTTCCGTTGCTGTAGCACAAGCTCATCAAATTTATGGTGACAATATAACAGGTATGAGAGCTATTGTTGTTGGGACAGGAGAGATGGGAATTATTGCAGTAAAAAATCTTTTGCGTTTGGGGTGTGATGTTCTACTGTTAGGAAGAAATATTGAGAAGACAGAGACGATTGCTGGGGAGTTAGGCGAAAATGTAAAAGCTGCTAGTGTTGAGAATCTACCAAAATATCTAAATCGTTATCGTCTACTCTTCTCTGCTACCTCTTCAAAAGAGCCTATAATAGAGCCATGGATGATAGAGAATGCAAACTTAGAACGTCTTTGGTTCGATATGGCAATTCCAAGAGATATTGGAGATATGGAGTTAGAGAACTTAAAACTCTTTAGAATAGATGACCTAAAGAGTATCTCTAGTGAAAATTATGCTTTAAAACAGGAACAAGCTATTAAGGCTAAAGAGATAGTTTTAAAGTATAAAGATGAGTACTACGCATGGATTAAGGCACTCTCTATAGAACCACTTATTAGAGAGATGAGATTACAAGCACAAGATGCCATAGAGAAAGAGCTTCAACGTGCTATAGAAAAAAGATTTGTTCCACAAGAGTTTGAAGCCAATATGAAAAAGATGGCACAGCAGATGTTTAATCGTTTCTTGCATGACTCTACTCAAAATCTGCGACAAAGTTCAGCACAGAGTGATGGAAGTAGTAAGGTAGATGCTATTAGAGAGATATTCAATATAGATATAGATGATGTTAATGTACAACAATATAAAGATAATGAACACCATGTTAAAGGATATAGATAATGAGATTTTCAAGAATGTTAATACCAACAACAAAAGAGACTCCAAACGATGCTGTTTTAGCCTCTCATAAACTTCTACTTAGAGCAGGATTTATTCAGTCTGCTGGTGGAGCAGGATTATACAACTTTTTACCATTAGGAAAAATAACCTTAGATAAAGTAAGAACTGTAGTAAAAGAGGAGTTGGACAGAGCAGGGTGTAACGAAGTCCATCTACCAATAGTAACTCCTCTTAGCCTTTGGGAAGAGACAGGTAGAGCTGACAAGTTTGGAAAGGAGCTTTTACGTTTTAAAGATAGACATGAGAACAGCTTCACCCTTAGTCCAACCAATGAGGAGGCGATGGTAAACTTAGTACGTCAAACAGTTAAGAGTTATAAGCAACTTCCACTTAATGTATACCAAATCAACTGGAAATTTCGTGATGAGGTTAGACCACGTTTTGGACTTATGAGAGGGCGTGAGTTTCTTATGAAAGATGCCTACAGTTTTCATGCTACCACTGAAGATATGCAACGAGAGTTTGACCTAATGGAGCAGACCTACAAAAAAATCTTTACCCGTTTAGGTTTAGAGTTTAAAGTCGTTGAAGCTGACTCTGGTGCTATTGGTGGGGCAGGGTCTAAAGAGTTTATGATTTTGGCTGACTCTGGAGAAGATACTATTATGGTCTGTGACAGTTGTGACTTTGGAGCTAATGTTGAAGTAATAGCCGAAGATGAGACGAAGTGTCCTAAGTGTGGTGGTAACCTTAGCCAAACAAAAGGGATAGAGGCAGGTCATATCTTTCAATTAGGAACTGTCTACTCCGAACCAATGAGAGCAGAGTTTTTAAATGAGAACCAAAAGCTTGAACCTTTTGTTATGGGAACTTATGGCATAGGAGTTAGTCGTCTCTTAGCAGGGATTATTGAACAAAACCATGATGAGAGAGGGTGTATTTGGACAGAAGCCTCTGCTCCTTATAATGTAGATATTATTGTAGCTAAAGCTAAAAATGAAGAGCAGATGGCAGTAGCCCAAAAAATCTATAGTGAACTACAGGCTAAGGGCATAGATGTAATTTTAGATGATAGAGCCGATAAAAAGACAGGCTTTGGAGTCAAAATAAAAGATTTTGAGCTTATTGGTATGAACTATGCAGTTGTTGTTGGTAATGATATTAGTGAAGGTAAAGTTGAACTTATTGCTCGTAAAGATTTATCTAAAGAGATAGTTTCCATAGAAGATGTAGTTAATATTTTAGTAGAGAAGTTGGCATAAGATGATTTTTATACTTCTATATTTTTTCTTGGAACTATTTTTCTCTTTGCAAGTTGGAGCTAGAATAGGTTTCTTGTGGTCAGTTATTTGGATAGTTACTACCTTTATTATAGGAATGGGACTTATTCAGAATGCACATAATATAATTAAAACGAATATGAAAAGCCTCTCGTTGGGAAAATTAAATATGAAATCTTTTCACGATTCAGCAACTTCATATTTTTTAGGAGCAATTCTATTGATTATACCTGGGGTATTTTCTGATATTTTAGGAGTAATTGCACTATTATATACTTTTTATTTACAATTTGGTGGTACAATACCGAGTTCTAAAAATAAAACCAATATAAATAATTTAAATCAACAAGGAGATGATGATGTCATTGATGTCGAGATTATTGAGTCTAGCAGTCGTAACAACATTAAGCGTTAGTGCTGGAAGCAATGCAGATGAGGTAAAATCTTATGTAAAAAATCATATGATTCAAAATAAACAAGTAAAAGTAATGAAAGTTGATATTATTGACTCTAAAGTTTTAGATGAACCAAAAGGTTGGGAGGCATTTTTTATTAATATTCATGCCAATGTTAAAAAGGGTCCAACTATATTTGATAAAGTAACCGTTCCAGAGACACTTTTTGTAAAAGATGGTTATACTGTTCCTACACTCATTAATCTTAAAACAGGTGAAGACCTAAAGATGATACTTAAGCCAGACCTTAAGTCAAATGTTTATGATGAGAAACATTTAATTGCAGGAAACAAAGATGCTAAACATAAGTTAGTAATTTTTACTGACCCAATGTGTCCATTTTGTCGAGAAAAAGTGCCTGAAATCTATAAGACTGTAAAAGAGAATCCTGATACTTTTGCACTCTACTATTACCATATGCCTCTTTTAAGAATTCATCCTGTATCTGATATTATTACACGTGCAATGCAAGTAGCAAAAGCAAAAGGTATTAAAGAGGACAAAGTAATGGAGTTCTATAAGTTAAAAGTTGAGCCAAGAGAGGTTAATGCTACAAAAGTTTTAGGTGAAATTAAAAATCAGTTTGGTATTGATATAACAGAAAAAGAGATTAATGATGAAAAAATTTCTAAAGAGATAACTTTTGACCGAGATATGGCAACTCAATCAATGGTAACAGGAACTCCTACACTCTATATTGATGGTAAGTGGGACCCAAGTCGAAATGAGTATAAAAAGCTTATTGAAAAGAGATGAACTGAACGATTAATAGAGATTATAAAAGGGATTTTTTGAAAACAGTAACCATTGCAACTAGAGCTAGTGACCTTGCCCTTTGGCAGGCATATCATGTACGAGATAGAATAGAAGAGGCTTTTCCTGATATTAAAGTAAAGCTAAATAAGATTACATCAAATGGCGATAAGGTTTTAGATAAACCTTTAGCACTTATTGGAGGAAAAGGACACTTTACTAAAGAGCTAGAAGATGAGATGTTAGCAGGAAATGCTGACATTGCCGTACACTCACTAAAAGATGTACCATCATATATGCCAGAGGGGTTAGAGTTAGCTGCTATTACAGAGCGTCAAGACCAGTCTGATGTTTTTCTCTCTCACAAATATGAGTCATTTCACTCTCTTCCAATAGGTGCTGTGGTTGGAACAACAAGTCTAAGAAGACGTATGCAACTACTATCTGTCCGTCCTGATTTAAAGGTAAAAGATTTAAGGGGTAATGTAAACACACGTCTTAGAAAACTAGCAGAGGGGCAGTATGATGCAATTATTTTAGCATTTATTGGACTCAATCGCTTAGACCTTTTAAAAGATATTCCTTTTACTCAAAAACTTCCTCTCTCAACAATGATTCCCCCTATGGGTCAAGCCTCTTTAGGTATTCAGATTAAGAGTGACGATGATGAAATTCGTGAAATTGTCAAAGTATTAAACCATGAAGATACATTTTTAGCTTCTCAAATAGAGCGAGATTTTATAGGTGAAATTGGAGCAGGGTGTTCTGCCCCTGTAGCTGTTAATGCAACTATAGATGAAGTTGGATTAGTTACTGTAAAGGCAATGATTGGTTACCCTGATGGTTCAAAGATTTTAGAGGAGCAGGTGGCTTCTGCAAAAAATTCTTGCAAAGGTTTAGGTCTACTTCTTGCAGAGCTTATGATTAAAAAAGGTGCTATGAAGATTCTTAAACGTGCTGAAGAGATGGCTTTTAAGGGTGATACCCCTGCTGAGAGGATTTAGTTACTCTTCTCCTATTTGTCATGTTCACCTATAAAAATATTTTTTTATGTTAAAATACCCCCATGAAACAGATAACAGCACTCAACATCTTAAAAACAGGCAAAAATCTCTTTATAACAGGTTCAGCAGGTACTGGTAAAACCTATCTTCTTAACCAATATATTATGTACTTGAAAGAGCGATGTATCTACCCTACTATTGTTGCTCCTACAGGTATTGCTGCTTCTCATCTTAAGGGGCAGACTATTCACTCTTTTTTCGCTTTGGGTATTCGCGATACAGTGGTAGATAATGGTTATGTAGAGTTTCTTTTAGATAAGAGTTATTTAAAGAGTCGATTTTCTAAATTAAAAGTACTCATAATAGATGAAATCTCTATGGTCTCTCCTGAAATCTTTACTTCTATGGATAAAATACTTAGAGCCTTTAAAAACTCTCCTGAACCATTTGGTGGGGTTCAAGTGGTTATCTCTGGGGATTTTTTTCAGTTGCCACCTGTAAGTAAAACCTTTAAAGAGAAACGTTTTGCTTGGCAGTCTCCTGTTTGGAGGAGTTTGGAGTTAAAGAGCTGTTATTTAAGTGAAAAGTTTAGGCAAGAGGATAACCGACTAATTCAGGTCTTAGATGAGATTAGAACAGGAGATGTTTCAGAAGAGGCTCGTAAACTTTTAGAGGAGTCGTTTAATAGAGAACTTACTACCAATTTTCAAGTAACCAAACTCTACACGCATAATATTGATGTTGAGCGTATTAACCTTGAAGAGCTTAGTAGACTTAAAGGGAAGCCTCAAATATTTACTTATAGTTCAAAGGGTTCAGCAAAAAATATAGAGAAAATATTTAAAACCTCTTTGGTTTTAGAGGAGATTACACTTAAAAAAGATGCTGTAGTGATTTTTATTAAAAACAATCCTGAGAAAGATTATGTCAATGGAACGACAGGGGTGGTAATAGGATTTGAAAATGATATACCTTTAGTCAAAACAGCTACTGGACGTATTATAAGAGTGGTAGCAGAAGATTGGACATTAGAGAATGACAAAGGTGAGACTGTTGCAACAGTCTCACAGATTCCTCTACGTTTAGCATGGGCTATTACTATCCATAAATCACAAGGAATGACCCTTGATATGGCAGAAGTTGATTTGAGTAGTACATTTGAAGTAGGGCAGGGGTATGTAGCCCTCTCAAGAGTAAAAAGTATAGATGGTCTACGTCTAATCGGGTTAAATGAGATGGCACTTAGAGTTGAGCCTTTGACCTTACGGATTGATGAACCAATTAAAAAGGCTTCTAAAAAAGCAGAACTTGAAATAGAAAGTTATAGTGAAGAGGAGCTAGAAAAGGCTCATCTAAATTATATGAGACGTATTGGTGGCTTAACCAATTTCGTACAGATTGAAGCCGAAAAAAAGCTTATAAGAGTAGGAAAAAGGTCTAAGATGGGAAGTGATATACCAACCCATCTAAAAACTAAAATATTAATGGAGAGCTGTTCTACTCTCAAAGAGATAGCAAAGAATCGTTCCGTGACCGAGAGTACAATTATGAATCATCTACGAATATTAAAAAAGGAAGATGCAAACTTAGATATAAGTCGTTTTAAACCAAAACACTTAAAAACAAAAGCTATTGATAAAGTAATTGCTAAGTTAAAAAAAGAGAATAATAAAGAGAACTTTTCAGATGATGGGGAGTTAAGGCTAAAACCTATCTTTGACGCGTTAAATGGTAATGTCTCTTATGATGATATTAAAGCTACACTGCTATTTTGTTATTAAATAGCTGATTTAGGCTATAATTTTAAATGTCAAAATTTAAAATACTCTTTCTATTTTTTTTAATATTAAAAATGCTTTATGCCCAAGAGGATGTTGCTTATAGTTTTCATCTTTCAACAACAGAACCTTATGAGCGTGAGGCTCTATTTTTAGATGTCAATATCTCTCAACTTGACCATTCCAAAGTAATGCTCTTTAACTTTACACTAAAAAACTCTAAAGATTATAGCTTTCATCAAATAGGGCTTGAGGAGCGTGAGAAGTATCATGATTTGAGACATGAGTATAGTTATCTTATCTATCCTAAAAAGAGTGGTAGGGTTAAGATTGAGTTTGATATGGTAAAGTCTTTGACTGATGATGACAAAGTTACCTACTCTATTTCAGGAGACAGAGATAGTGTTAAACGTTTGGAAAAAGAGGATATAGTAGTTAGTTTAAAGCCAATTCTTTTAGATGTTAAGACTCTACCTAAAGGTGTTGAATTGGTAGGTGATTTTAAACTAACTTACACTTTAGATAGACAAAAGACAGAAGCATTTAACCCTATTAATTTTAAGGTTAAATTAAAGGGTAGAGGAGAGGTTGAGCCTTTTGAGATTTTAAAAGAGAGTAAAAGCTATAGACTCTTTCACCAAGCTCCAAAGGTTAAAAAGTTCCACACAAAAGATGGAACAACTACCGATATAGAGTGGGAGTATGCTATCTCGGCTAAAAAGAGTTTTACTCTACCTGCTATTGAGTTAAAAGTTTTTAATCCAAAGAGTAAAAAGGTATATTCTCTAAAAACTCCTGAGTATAAAATAGAAGTAGAAAAGGTAGCAGAGGAGAGCTTAGTAGATAGTGAAGATGTACCTGCTATCTCAAAAGCTATCGATTGGGAGTGGTGGCGTTGGCTTTTCTCTTATGTTCTTGTTTTTATGGCTGGTTTTTTAATGCCTCGAGACCTATTTAGACGAAAAAAGCTTATACTAAAAAACGATGAAGAGATTTTAGCAGAGAAGATTAGAGGTGCAAAGAGTCATAAAGAGTTGTTAGAGATTTTATTGGCACAAAATGACAGCAAATACTCAAAAGCCATAGAGGCTTTAGAGTTGGTACTATATAGAGGTCATAAGATTTCACTCTCTAAGATTTTAGATATGATAAATATAGGTTAAAAACTTCTGTTCAAACTCTTTAGCAGGAATAGCTTTTGAGCAGAGGTAGCCTTGGTAGTAGATGGAGTCATCTATCTCTATTAGTTTCTCTCTTTGCTGTTCATTCTCTATTCCCTCTATAATAATTTTATAGTTAAACTGTTTCCCAATGGCTATAATGCTCTTAACTAATTCTTGGCTATCTGGATTGGTTAAGATGTCATTAATAAATATCTTATCTATTTTAAGAACTTTAAAGGCTATCTTTTTAAGATATGAAAGAGAGGAGTAGCCTGTTCCAAAATCATCTATGCTACACTCAATACCTTTCTCTTTTAGTTTTTGAATAATCTCTTGAGTCTTTGTAAAGTTATCTAGTAGAGTAGTCTCTGTTAAATCAAGTTTAATAAGAGATGGGCTTACTTCTCCTTTTTTTATGCACTCATCAAGTTGTTCTACAAAGTTAATCTCATTTAGCTGTCTTGCATTGATATTAATAGATACATATTCAAAGTTAATAATATGTGCACTTTTCCAAACGTAGAGTTGCCTACAAGCCTCTTTTGCTACCCACCAACCTATTTGGGTAATAAGTCCAGACTCTGTAGCCATAGGAATAAACTTATCAGGCATAATAAGCCCCTTAGTAGGGTGATTCCACCGAATTAATGCCTCTACTGCATTTAAAGTGTTGTTGCTAATAGAGACGATTGGTTGGTAGTATAGTTCAAGTTCATTGTTCTCTATAGCAAATTTCAAATCGTGTTGCAACGATGTAAGCTCTTGTTGTTGTAAATCTAGTGAGTGGTCATAAAACCGTATGTTGTTTAAGCCTTCACGCTTTGTTTGGTACATTGCCATATCGGCTTGACGAATAATCTGTTCTGTATTATTTGAATTTGGTTCAATAAGAACAATTCCTATACTACTTGTCATATATAGGTCTAACCCCTCAATGTGAAAAGCCTCTTTAAATATCTCTTTAATTTTTAAAGCTATATTTTTTGCTTCTCTTCTTGCTAATTTAAGCTCTTTAGTATAGAAAGGAATTATCATAATAAACTCATCACCACCAATTCTAGAGAGAAATTTTTTCTTAATCTTTAAAGTTTTTAGTCGAGATGCAACCTCTAGCAAAAGTTTGTCTCCTACAATATGACCAAAGGTATCATTTATCTGTTTAAAGTGATTTAAATCCATATAGAACAGAAAAGAGTAGTGGTCTATATGCTCTACTTTCTCTATAAGCTTTTTCATATAGATTTGATAACTTCGTCTATTTGGCAGGTTAGTTAATGCATCGTGTAGAGAGATATAGTTAATTTTTTTATAAGCTTGATGTTCAATACTTTTGTCTTCTATAGTACCTATACCTCCAATAATCTCATTGTTGTCATTGTGAAGTGAGGAGCAGGTAAGTTCAATCCATGTTGGATTTTTTTTGAAAGTAATATTAGATGAGCCTATAGTCTCTTTTTCAGAGGAGTTAATAAGGACATATTTGAGTGTATCTACAACTTTCTTATCTTTTAACTCATTAAGGTTAAAACCCTTCAGATTTTTATCTAAACCAAGAAGTTTTTTAAACATACTGTTATATCTTAAAATATTAAGATTATGGTCATAGTAGAAGATACCAATTGGAGCCTGTTTTAAAAATGCAGTAAGCTTTTTCTCTTTTGTTGCAAGTTGCTCTTTTGCCCATTGGTAACGCCTTTTTATATAATATGCTTTATTAAGTAGTTTATTGAGCTCTCTAATAGATACTAAAAGAAGAAAATAAGAGATGGCAAAAAGTATTTGTAGTAGATAACTATAGGGAACATCAGTAACATATAAAAGTATAAATATAAAAATAAAAACTGTTGTAATAAATAGAGAAATTATTTTAGTTCTGTTTTTAATATTAGAAATGGTAATTAATTTAAATATGTAGTAAATAAGGTTTTTCATAATATTATTATAAGATAAAAAAACTATATTTAACATAAAATGTTCTTTTATTGAAAAAAAACTCACATATAGCTCATATCTAAAAAAAACTTGCTAAAATAGCAGATTATTAAAAATAGAGGATATTACTATGAAAGTACTATTAATAAAAGATGTAAAGAGCCTAGGAAAAAAAGGCGAAATTAAAGAGGTAAAAGATGGTTATGGTCAAAACTTCTTAATTGCAAAAGGTATGGCAAAGTTAGCTACACCTGAAGTTGTTGCTCATTGGAAAGCAGAACAAGAGAGAATGGAAAAAGAGTTAAAAGAGACCCTAGAGCGTCTTAAAAAAGAGGAGAAAGAGTTAGCATCAAAACCGATTATTATTACAAAAAAACTAGCTCCTGCTGGAATCCAAGGCTCTGTTGGTAAAGATGATATTGCAAAAGCGATTAAAGAGCAGATGGGCATAGAGATTGACAAAAAGACAGTAGAGCTTAAAAAAGCACTAAAAACTGTAGGTGAACATAAGGTAGATATTAAGTTAGGTCATGGTATTCATGCCCATGTAACTGTAGAGATTAAAGGAGAAGAGTAGAGTGTTTCATGCAACAACAATACTTGCCTATAAAGGTAAAGACAATGCCGTCATTGGTGGTGATGGTCAGGTTAGCTTTGGCGATACCATTTTAAAGGGAAATGCTACCAAGATTCGTTCTCTTTACAAAGGGAAAATTTTAGCAGGTTTTGCAGGAAGTACAGCCGATGCGTTTAACCTTTTTGATATGTTTGAGACTATCTTAGAGGAGAAAAAGGGCGACATTTTAAAATCAGTCATTGAGTTCTCTAAAATGTGGCGAAAAGATAAACATCTACGTCAACTAGAGGCGATGATGTTGGTGCTTAACCGTGACCATATCTTCATCTTAACAGGAACAGGTGATGTGGTTGAGCCAGAAGATGGTAAGATTGCCTCTATTGGTTCGGGTGGAAACTATGCCATTTCGGCTGCTAGAGCATTAGATAAGCACGGAAATTTAAGTGCTAAAGAGTTGGTTAAAGAGTCTTTGACCATTGCAGGTGAGATTTGTATCTACACCAACACAAACATTAAATTATTGGAGCTTTAATTGAGTACTACTATACCAACCAATCTAACACCAAAAGAGATTGTTGCATTTTTAGATAAATATGTTATAGGGCAACATAATGCCAAAAAGACTATTGCTGTTGCATTGCGTAACCGTTATAGACGTTTACAACTAGACCCAGAGTTACAACGTGATGTTATGCCAAAAAATATCTTGATGATAGGAAGTACAGGGGTAGGTAAGACAGAGATTGCACGAAGACTTTCAACTATGATGCGTCTGCCTTTTGTAAAAGTGGAAGCGAGTAAATTTACAGAAGTTGGTTTTGTAGGTAGAGATGTTGAGTCGATGATTCGTGACTTGGCTGCTAATGCTTTAGTTTTAGTTCGTGAAGAGCAAAATGAGCTAAACAAAGAGAAGATAGAGGCTTATATTGAAAATAAAATTATAGAAAAGCTTCTACCACCTCTTCCAACAGGTGCAAGTCAACAGAAACAGGCAGATTACGATGCCTCTTTTGCAAAAATGCAAGAGAAATTTGCTAAAGGTGAGCTTGACCATCTAAAGATAGAAGTGGATATGCCAACACCAACTATTGATGTAATTGGTGGAGGAAATATCCCTCCAGAGATGGCAAATGTTCAAGAGTCTATTATTAAAGTTATTGGTGGTATGAATAAAAAGGGTAAAACCAAAGAGGTGACAGTAAAACAGGCTAAATCTATCTTAGCCCAAGAGGCTAGTGAAGAGCTTTTCGATGAAGAGAAGTTAAAAGATTTAGCTCTTAAAAAGATAGAAGAGGGTGGAATTGTCTTTATTGATGAGATAGACAAGATTGCAGTTCCTGCTAACTCCTCGTCACGTCAAGACCCAAGTAAAGAGGGGGTTCAAAGAGATTTACTTCCTATTGTTGAAGGCTCAAATGTTCAAACACGAATAGGGCAGGTTAAAACCGACCATATCTTATTCATTTCAGCAGGGGCATTTCATCTCTCTAAACCTAGTGACCTTATTCCAGAGCTTCAGGGTCGTTTCCCTCTACGAGTTGAGCTTGATTCACTTGATGAGGAGGCACTCTATAGAATCTTAACAGAGCCTAAAAACTCACTTATTAAGCAGTATAAAGCTCTTCTCTCTGTTGAAGAGGTAGAGTTGGTATTTGACGAGGAGGCACTAAGAGCCATAGCACAATACTCTGCAACAGCCAATGAAAAGACAGAAGATATTGGAGCTAGACGACTTCATACCATTATGGAGAAGATTGTAGAGGATATCTCATTTAATGCAGATGAGTTTGCAGGTCAGACTGTAACGGTTGATTTGAAACTTATTGATGAGAAGCTTGAAAAAGTGGTTGATGATGAGGATACTACTCGGTATATTTTGTAAAATTAAATTCAATAAACCAAAAAACAAATGAATTTTCCAACACATTTTTGATTTTTAAAAAGAGTGTGTAGATAATATTGAACTCTTCTTTATGCCAATTTTTATTGGACGGTGCGTTGGGAAACGCACCCTACGCCAAATTATATTAAATTTCAGCTATAATATTCCATCAACTGAAAACAGGGAAAACTCATTTGAAAAAAGCCATCTACAAACCAACCAATCAAAACACCATTATCATAAACCAATCAGACGGTTACTGCGAGATACTTTTAGATGGAGAGTATAAAACTGTCTCTGTTAATGACCTATCTTTTGACAATGAACAAACAAAGCTCTCAACACTAGACGAACTAAAAGAGAACATCTTCATCAACTGCGTTAAAAACCCTCTAAGTGACATTCTATACTCCTACAACACCAACCGACTCACTCCTGAACCTCACCAATATAAGCCACTTATTAAGTTTTTGAACTCTGAAAACTCTCGTGTGCTTATTGCTGATGAGGTGGGGTTGGGTAAGACCATTGAGGCAGGTATGATATTTAAAGAGATAGATAGACGAGAAGAGCTAAGAGTCTCTTTAATTGTTGTTCCCTCCTCTTTGACACTCAAATGGAAAGAGGAGTTTGCTCTTCGTTTTGATGAGCATTTTGAGATATATAAGAGTAGTCAGTTTTTGAACTTTATAGATGAGTTTGAAAACTACAATAGCTCAAAACTTTTTAATGAAAAAATCATTATCTCCTACCATACTTTGCGAGATGAACGGGTCATAAAAAAGTTACAAGATAGCTTTTTTGAAGTAGATTTTCTCATTATGGATGAAGCTCATACCATGCGTAATTATGATACTTCTACCTTTAAGAGTGGGCAGATTATCACGGCTAAGGCTGAACATATTTTGTTTTTAACGGCTACCCCTGTTCAAAACTCTTTGGTTGATTTGTTCAATATCTTATCGTTACTTGACAATGACTATTTTAAAGATTTTGACTATTTTCAAAAGATGATAAAACCCAATGCCACCATACACCGACTCATAGCTCTTATACGAAACAATCACGACTTAGAGAGTATCAAGAGTTTTTCCATTGAACATAGTAACGATGACTTCCCCATAGAGCTAAAAGAGATTTTTAGTGACATATTGGCACTTAAAACATTGTCTCATAGTAAAAGAGTAGAGTTAATAGACAGATTGATGGAGTCAGACCATTTAAGTTTTATTATTAATCGTAGTAAAAAAAAGGATGTAGGGCGTTCTATTCCTAGAAGTGCAAAATCGGTTATTGTAGAGATTACAGAAGAGGAACAAGCCTATTATGATGCTGTTATAGCATTTGTAAAGTACATCTACCCTCATGTGCCACAAGGTTTCATAACCATTATGCCTGAACGAATGGTTAGTTCATCTATGTTGGCTTCGTTGGAGAGTTTTAAAAAGCTTAAAAAGAGTGGGAGACTTCTTGTTTCCGATTTAGATGACCTTGATGAAGATTATGATGATTTTAACATTGAGAGTGAGGCGATGGGTTATCTTGATGATATTATCTACAAAGGCAATCAGATAGGTGAATATGACTCAAAGTTTTTAAGTTTTGAAGAGATTTTAAAAGATTTAGATGTTCAAAATATTAAACAGAAGATAGTTTTTTCCTTTTTCAAAAAAACACTTGATTACCTTGAACCAAAACTGCAAAACTTGGGCTACAAAGTTGGTAAAATTCACGGTGACTTTAGTACAGAGGAGCGATTTGAGAAAATCAAAGCCTTTAAAAGAGGAGAGTTTGACATTTTGCTCACTTCTGAGGTGGGTAGTGAGGGGCTAGATATGCAGTTTTGTAATGTGGTCATCAACTACGACCTACCGTGGAATCCCATGCGTGTAGAGCAGAGAATAGGAAGAATCGACCGTATAGGACAGAAGTTTGACAAGCTTCACATCTTTAACCTCTGTATTGTAGGCTCAATAGAAGACCGAATCTACAACCGACTCTACACTAAACTTGGTATCTTTGAAAACTCCATAGGTGAGTTAGAGCCTATCTTGGGTGACTTAGAAAAGCAGTTAAATATACCCCAACTCATACACCTTTCAGCCGAAGAGGTAGAGAAAAAAGTCCATCTAAAAGAGTTGGCACTAGAGCGACAAAAATCTGAAATCAAAGAGCAAAGTTCTGAAGTAGAGAAGCTTATAAATGATGACTTTAACCATCAAGCTAAAGAGGATATATTTTTAAATAACAACAAGGTCTCACTTCTGCAAGAGGAGAGCAAAAAGATTTTTGTTAAGTTTTTAGAGAGTAACGATATACGCTTTTTGGAGCTTAAAGATGGAACGGTTAAACTCTCTTCTGAAAATCTAAAAAGGCTTTTTAACATTTTAAAAGCCAATATGAGCGACAAACGCACCAATGCTTTAGCCTATAAAGAGGAGAGAAGAGTTCTACAAAAGATAAACCGACTAAAAGAGTTAAAGGTAAGTTTTAAAACAAATAACAATGATGAGTTTCAGACACTCTACCTTTACTTAAATCATCCTATTATTGGTATGATAATAAGAGAGAAAAATCATAAAACTCTCTATTCGGTGATTTCTCATAAAAAATATAGTAGAGGTTTTGCCATTGTCTATAGGGTTGATTTTAAGCAGTTGAAAACAAAGTCGATGATAAGAGTTCTAGTAGTAGATACTAATTTAACTTTGGTTGATGAGTTGGATTATTTTGAGTTTATTGTTAATGCCAAAGAGCTTAAGGTTGAACCAACTGTAAATTTAGAGGAGTTAAAAGCCAAACTAAACAGAGAAGTGATACAATCTATAGAGCAACACAAACGCATAGAGTCAGAGTCTCAAAACAGACTAATAGAGATAAAAATAGACTCTATGAAAAACTATTTTGAGAAGCAGATAAACAAGGTTAAGAGGTTACAAAAAAAGGTACATCAAGAGGATATTCAACGAATGAGAATTGGGGAGATTGAAAATTTGGAAAATCGAAGAGATGAAAAGGTTTTGGAGTTGATGGGGCAGAAAGAGGGGAGTTTGGGGTTTGAGGTTTTGGGGAGTTTGGAGATAGGAGGGGTAGATGAATAATGATAATTTAGATGTTCTAAAAGAATTAGAGTATGACTATGAAAAATATATTTTGTATTATAATCAAGCCTTTAAACAGTGGAAAGAAGAAGGTATATTTCATCGTAGATTAACTTTTGAAGATGATGATGGTAAAGAAATAAATTGTTATGTGACAACTGCAAAAGTTGATATTGATTATTCATTTTCTAATAATGATTTTATCATACCATACTTTGATAGAGGAGTATGGGATGTTAAAAATAAAAGAAGAGTTCAAGAATTAATGAAAATGAATATAGGACATGAATCTCCTAGGTATGGAGAACTTATATGTTATGGAAATTTTGAACCCCAAAATGATGATTTAACTAATGTTAGATATAAATGTATTTATGGAAAACATGAATTTAAAAGTGCAAAAGATACTTTATCAAATCATGGAGAAACCTATACAGAAAAATTAATAGATATTGATAGGTTTTTTAGATTAAAATTTGAGTTAGCTGATATTGGTGAACAGTCAAAAGCTTTATATGATGAAGATAACGCAATTATAGATGGTTCAGCAGGTACTGGAAAATCTACAATCGCTTTACAAAAATTAAAATACTTATCTGTTAATAAAAATATATCACAAGGAGAAATATTAATCATTGTCAAAAATAATCATTTAAAGATAGATTTTAAAAGTTTACTTGACGATGAAAATTTAAAACTAAATGATATAGAAATTAAAACAGTAGATGAATTGAATGCCAATGTTAAAAGTTATAGTCTTAATTTTTTACAAAAGAGTAAACAACAATCTATTGAGATAAGAAAAGTATTTGATAGTTTTATATTAAAGCGAAATGCAATATGTATTACTGAACATTATGAGTCATTATTGATATTTTTTCATAATAAAAATTTGTTGAACAAAGAGAAAAAATATTCATTAGACAATATAAAAGAATGGCAAGATAAGTACACTAATAGTGTATATAAAAATTATTTTTTAGCTTTGGAATATCTTCATAGATATAAAAACTATTATGACGATATTTATAGAACAGAAAATAAAAAACTAACTATAGCAAAGAAAATACAAAAATTAGAACAAAAATTAAATAATGAAAATTTAACAGATAAAGAGTATAAAACTTACGAAAAACTTGAAATAGAGTTGAATAAATTAGAAAAAAAAGAGATAGAAGAGTATAGTCCTAGCAGAGAACAAAATATAATTTTAAAAGAGATATTAAAAAAACTTTATTTTAATAAAACATATATTGATAATTATTTGAGTTTTATGTCTAATGATGAAAAAGAGTTGATAATAAAATATCTTGATTTAGGAGAATATGAGTATGATACAATACTTATAGATGAAGCACAAGATTATAGTTTAGTAGAATTAGAAGTTTTAAGATTATATGCGAAAAGAGTTATTTTAACAGGTGATATTTTACAGAATCTTGATAATGGTGAAATAAGTGATTGGAGTGATATTTTAAATGTTAATGAAATATATAGCATAGAAGATAAAAATGGTGAAGATAGGTTAAATATTTTTACTCTTAAACATAATTTTAGACAGACATATCAGTTAGCTAATGCAAGTTATAATTTCCGTCAATTACTTTTAGATAAAGAGTCAGAATTAGAAGATATTAAAAGTGAATATTATCTAAGTGAAAAAGAGTTCAATGGTAAGCCTTATCAGTTACCTACTATAATTTTCAAACAAAATATAAAAAAATACATTTCTGAAAAAATTAAACATATTAAAAATACTTTTACTTCTCAAATACCTATTGTTTTGGTTTATAAGACAAATGAGGAAAAAGAAAGCTATCAACAAGAACTTAAAGATTATAGACTCTCTTATGATACAGAAAAAATAGAAAATATTGATGTAATACTAGTTGATATATTAGAAGCCAAAGGTAAGCAGTTCCCTGTAGTTGTTAGTAGTTTAGATGGTTTAAGAGATAGAGAAATCTATCTTATTATGACAAGAGGACAGTTTGAAGTTGAGTTTTTAAGTTCGACACGAGAAGTTAATAATAATTACTTAAAAATTTTAAAAGAAAAAGAATGGGTCGAAACTAAAGGTGTTACATTTATTTCAGAAAAAACTCCCAAAAAATTTGTTAATAGTGGGAAAGATGAAGAGTTTATAAGTAAAGATAGCTCACAAAGTAGCAAACCAAATGAGGATGAAGTTTTTAAAAAAGAGGAGAGTTTAAATAGTAATAAAACTAGTATAGGTGAAGAAAAAATAAAACTTAAACTGAAAGAACAAATTCCAAAACATAAAAAAGAGACAACTCAGTATGATGAAGAATTAGACCCTGATATTATTACAGATGAAGAGGGGTATAAACAAAATTATATTGAGAAAATTAAAGAGGATATAAAAGAGTTTGATAATGCAAAACAAAATGAGATTATTAAAGAGATAATTGTTGTCAGAAAAAAGAGTACGGATAAAAAAACTAAAGAGTTAAGAGAGGGTATCAAGAATTATTTGATGAATACTTATAAGGGCTACTGTCAAATTTGTGGGTTTTCTTTTAGAAAAATAGTTGATGGGAAAAACTCTTTTGAAATGTTTAATTGGAATGATAAACGAATTGTAAAGCAGAAAAAAAGCTTTATAACAAATGCAGACTCTTTATGTTTATGTCGTAACTGTAGTGCGAATATAAAGTGGGGAGATTTTGACCCAATTTTTATAGATAAAATTAATGATATAGATGGTTTTGCTCATAAAAGTGTAAATGAGATAAAAGATTTAATTTGTGTCAAGTTAGAAGATGAGGTAATAGATAGATTTAAAAAGTATTATGAATGGGAAGATATATATGCTTTAGAAATAAAAGTTAATGGTGAACCTAAAAATATTTATATGACTAATGGGCATTTGATACAGTTTATTGCTTATTTGCAGTTGGAGGAGAAGATAAATGAAAACTAAAAAGGTCAAGGGTTAGACCCTAAATAGATAACAAATCTTAAAATAATATAATAATATTACAATTTGATACATTATTATTAAAATCTATTTTTTTATGTTAAAATACTAAAAATCCAAAACAAAGGCTTTGAGTATGGGTAAAAAAGATGTCATTAGTAAAGAGATACTCAAAAATATAGCACGAGATATTTCTAAACATATCTTGCATATTGATATTAAGGAAGATATGGAAATTATCAACCAAGAGTTTACACGAGTAGAGTCAAGAGAGAGTGATTTACTCTTTCAAAATGGAGATGAGATAGTCCATATTGAGATACAAAATGATAACCACCCTCAAATGAACTTAAGAATGCATCGATACTATAGCGATATACTTTTTCTATATGAAGAGTATAAAATCAGTCAATATATGGTCTATATAGGCAGAGCAAAATGTAACATGAAATCAGAAATAAAACGAGATAGGATTGATTATAGTTATGATATAATAGACATGAGAGATATAGCGTGTGAAGAGTTAATTCAAAGTAATGACCCTTCGGCTATAGCGTTGTCTATTCTTTGTGATTTTAAAGAACAAGATAAACAAACGGTTATCAATACAATTTTAAGAAAGCTTCGAGAGCTTAATGATGATAACGCTTTTGAAAAGTATTTAGAGATAGTTACACTCTATTCAACCAATAGAGGTTTAGAAGAAAATGTAAAAAAAGGAGTTGAAATGTTAACTGTAGATATAGAAAAAACACCATTTTATCAGATTGGTGTTGAAAAAGGTAAAGTAGAAGAGCGATTTGATAATGCTATTTTGATGATTGAAAAATTTAAACTCTCTATAGATGATATAGTAAAAGAGTTAAATATTAAGAAAGAAGAGCTTTTAGAGTATATGAAACAGACAAAGTCAAATTCAAAAAGGTCGAGAGGCAGACCCCCAATAGATAACAAATCTTAAAATAATATAATAATATTACAATTTGAAATATTATTATTGAAATCTATTTTTTTTATATTAAAATACTCAAAATCTAAAAATAGGCTTTGAGTATGGGTGATAAAGATATAATAAGCAAAGAGATACTTAAAAATATAGCTAAAGATATATCAAAATACATTCTCAACATTGAGATACGACAAGATATGGAACTCATAGACAAAGAGTTTACAAGAGTAGAAAAACGCGATGCTGACCTTATTTTTAAAATATGGTAAGTGTTCTTTCAACCAATCGTAATTTGAAAGATGAAGTAATAAAAGGAGTAGATATGTTAACTGTAGATATAGAAAAAACACCATTTTATGAGTTAGGAGCTAAAAATGCTACCTTTGAGAGTGCAATGGTTATGATAAAAGAGTTTCAATTAGCCATAGATGATGTAGTTCAAAAACTCAATAGAGCTGTTGCAAAATAATCAAAATTTCTATAAAATACCCTTAAAATAATTCAAAGTGAAGAAATCATGATAAATATAACCAAAGCCCTAAAAAATAATAGAATATTAAAAAGCCTAACAGG
>JALVXC010000167.1 GCA_027038275.1 Campylobacteraceae bacterium
GTACTTTTTTTTAATTACATCTTTAAAATTTTTAAATATTTTCTTATTCATGCTCTGATTTTCTGTTTTTATTTGTTGGTTTGTATTATAGCTAAATTTTTGTGATTTTTAAAATTAGAATTGCTGTGCTATACTTCTACAAATAAAATTAAAGAGAGATATATGACCCTAAGAAGCAAAAACAAACTTCCCTACCGAACCATCTTAAAAACTCTCATAGGAACAGCACTCTTTCTAATGATAGACAGCCCCATAGGTGATGGTTGGTTTAATGGACATGGTCAAGCAGTAGCAGTAGTATTAGTAGGATTAGCATTTGCTTTTTCATATTGGAGAAGTAGCAAACGTGCTAGAGAGATAATGCTTATAGGTATTGTAGTAGGTTTAACAGGTGAGTTTATCTTATCTATAGTACTTGGTATGTACCACTACCGTTTTCATAACATTCCCCTTTGGCTCTTTTTTGGGCATAGTCTTATCTTTGCCTCTGTCTTTAGACTCTCTCACCATCCTTATATTTTGGCTCATCAGCAAGTTATTAAGAAGTGGTTGCTTATATTCTCTATAGTATATAGCTTTTTTTGGCTATGGTGGGCAGATGATGTATTTGGTTTTCTCTACTCACTTCTTTTCTTTTTTATTCTATATAAAGCCAAAAAGTCACAACTATTTTTTCTTATTATGTTCTTTATTGTAGCCTACTTAGAGCAGATAGGAACAGCTACAGGTACTTGGTATTGGCCCGAGATTGCTTTTGGCAAGTTTGAGTGGTTGCCAAGTGGAAACCCACCTGTTGGTATTGCAGCGTTTTACTTTTTGTTTGATGGGATTGTGATGACCTTTTATTTAAATGTTTTGCACCCAAAAGTTAAAGAGAGATATATGCGTCTATACGGGTAGTCTATTTTTATATCTAATAAAATAAGCACTTTTTATACGATAGTATCGTATACTATGGATATGTTTTATATGATAGGATAAAAAATGGAAGCAATACTCTATAAATCTAACCCTTGGTGGGAAGAGGATTTCTCTTTTGATGGTTATGAACGAGAGCGTTATTTGACTCAACTTCAGAATGTTTTAGCTAACCCTGATATTGTCTTTTTGACAGGTTTAAGGCGTGTGGGTAAAAGCTCTATTATGAAAAATTTTATAGCAGAGCTTATTCATAAGCATCATATAGAACCAACAAAGATATTTTATATCTCATTAGACCTCTATCTGTTAGATAACTACTCAATAGGTGAGATTGTTAATGAGTATCGCAAAGTTCATAAACTAAGTTCTAGTCAAAAAATCTATCTTTTTTTAGATGAAGTAACGAGTAAAAAAAACTATCAACAAGAGTTAAAAAACTTTTATGATTTAGAAAATATGAAAATCTTTGCCTCTAGCTCTTCGGCTTCTCTGCTTAAAGACAGTAATGCTTATTTGACAGGACGAGAGCGTACTATTGAAGTTATGCCTTTAGATTTTAAGGAGTATTTACAGTTTAAAGAGGTTCGTATTAAAAAAGCAGATGCACACCTCTATGAGAGTTATTTTGAAGAGTATATGCAAGATGGGGGAATGCCTGAGTATGTTTTGACAGGAGATGTAAGTTATTTACAAAATTTGATTGATAATATTATTGCTAAAGATATTATTGCCCACTACAACATTCGTAATGGACAGGTAGTTAAAGATTTTTACAAACTGCTTATGGAGCGAAGTGGGAAACTTTTGACCTTTAATAAATTAGCTAATATTTTAGAGATTAGTGTGGACTCTACTAAACGCTATTTTCACTATTTTGAGGAGACTTACCTTATATATAGCGTAACAAAATATGGCAAGTTAAATGAACAGATAAAGAGTGCTAAGAAAATCTATGCCTCTGATGTTGGGTTACGAAATATAGTAACAGGGTACAGAGATAAAGGAGCTATTTTTGAAAACTTAATCTATTTAAAGATTAAAGATAAAAATCCAAGCTATCTTTATGTTGATGGGGTTGAGTTGGATTTTATAACAGAAGATGGACTTTTGATTGAGGCTAAGTATAACTCTGTACTAAATAAGAAACAACAGAGCCTTTTTGATAGATTTGAGGCAAAAGAGAAGAGGGTGGTTAATGGTGTTGGTGACTTTATGTTGTTGTAGAGTATGTTTGTAATGGTGTAGTCGGGGACTACACCCTATAGATTACTTATTAAACACACTCCCCAACATCCCCTTAATAGTCGCCTGAATATCAGCAGGATAGACCACAAATTTAGAGTTTGGAGACTTAGACATGTTCTCAAGTGAGTTAATATAACGGTCACCAAGTAAGAACATAGCAGATAGCTCTTTACCCTCTGTTGCATCGGCTATCATCTCTAATGCAGAGGCAGAGGCTTGTGCAAGGGCTACTTGTGCTTCGGCTTCTAGTTTGGCAGCTTCTAGTTTACCTTGTGCTTCTAAAATGGCTGCATTTTTGTTACCCTCTGCTGTAGTCTCAATGGCTCTTCTCTCACGCTCTGCTGCTGCTTGACGCTCCATAGAGTCTTGCATAGAACCACTAGGATTAATGTCTTGAATCTCTACCGATTTAACAGTAACTCCCCAGTCAGCAACATCGTCAATAATTGCCTCTTTTAGTCTTGCTTTAATCATCTCACGATTAGATAGTGCTTCGTCTAGCTTCATCTCACCAATAATAGAACGAAGAGTTGTCATAATAAGATTTGTAATTGCTAATTTAAAGTCCTCTACTCCATAGAGAGCATCTTTTGGGTTGGTTACACGCACAAAGGCAACAGCGTTAGTTCGTATGACAGCATTATCTTTGGTGATGACCTCTTGTTGAGGAATATCCATAATAATATCACGCGTTGAGATACGTTGACGAATATCTTCAATAAATGGGATAATTAGATTTAGCCCAGGTTGCAAAGTACGTGAGAACTTTCCAAGTTTCTCTACAATCCACTCTTCACCTTGTGGAACAATTTTAATCCCTTTGTATAGTGTAACAACAACAGCAATAGCCAATATAACTAGTATGTTTAAGCCTTCCATTTTATATCCTTATATTATAGTGAAGCAACCTCTATGAGTTGCCCTTTTACTTCAATGATTTTTACACGAGTGTTAATAGGAAGCTCCTCTTTTGAGGTAGCTATCCATGTGGTATTTCCTAAAACAGGTAAATCAAACTTGACCTCTCCACGACTGTTTGGTTCAATGGTTTTTGTAACTGTTCCTTTTGTCTCTAGTGTATAGTTTGACTGTCCTGTTTGCTCAACTCTATTGTCTCTCATATATTTAAACCATAACGCTATAGCTAATACAGAGAGAATTAACCAAATAGTAAGTTGCATCTCAAGAGTCATAGGAAAGAGTACCTCAATAACACCTACTATAATAGCTGATGTTCCAAGTCCTAACATTAAGAATGTACCTGAAAACATCTCTAGTGTTAAGAGTATAAGTCCAAAAGCTATCCAATGCCACCAAAGAAGATTGGTTGATAAAAATTCTAACATTTTAGCTCCTTATATAGTTATTATACTATTTTATGTTAAAAAAAGTGCTACCTGAACCTGAAAAATACCAATCTTTTGGTGCAACCTCTTTTAGCTCTGGGTAGACAATAAGTGAAGCTCTATATAGGTCATTAGCTTCAACAGCTGATACTTTAGATAATACCTCTTTTGAAGATAGCTTATCCCACCCTTTAAAGGCTGTAGGTTCGATTTTATCTAACAACTCACGTCTGAATGTCTTATAGACCAAAGCTGTATCACAATGAATATTAGGAGTAAAAAGCTCTATTTCAAAAGGCTCATCTTCAAACTCCTCAACCACCTCACCAAAGCCTGAAACATTAGCACTATTGTAGTCATAGACAAAAAATGGAATATCTGCCCCAACAGTAGAGCCAATTTTGGCTAGAGTAGGGGTGTCAATTTCAAGTTTACACACCTCATTAAAGAGACGCATAAAAGCTCCTGCATTAGAACTTCCTCCACCAAGCCCTGCACCACTTGGAATATTTTTCTCTACAACTACTTTATGGTGTTTAAAAAAGTCTGTATCTATATTCATTGCTTTAAAGACTCTGTAGATAGTGTTTGTCTCAATAGGCACATTACCACACCCCTCAATAGTAAACTCTTTACACTCTTGTGGTACAAAAGAGATGGTATCGTAGAGATGAGGTACTTTTACAAAGCGAGAGAGTAGGGTATGGTAACCATTTTTATGTCCTGTTATTTTTAGGAAAGTGTTTATTTTGGCGTGGGCTTTTTTAGTCATTTTGAGTTCTTTCATTTGCTTTTTGATAAACTTCCATATCGCTACGTTTTCCAATAGCAATTACCTCTACTTCAACAATATCATCAATAATTCTATAGACAATACGAAGCTTCTTTTTGTCAGCATACATTTTACGATAACCTGTTAAATCATAACCTGCTTTATTGCCAAGTAAAATACCTAATTGAGGGGAAGTTTCTAACTTTTTGAACTGTTTAATAATTAAAATTTGTTGATTGCGTGAGAGTTTTGAAAAATCATCTTTTGCCTCTTCTTTGATAACAACTTTATAAATCATCTTCTGAAATACCATACTCTTTCATTAAATCGTCTAAACTAATAGTTTTTGAATTTTTTCTCTCTTCAATTTTTTGAGCAATATCTATATGTTCCATTAAGTCATAAGCTCTTTTAAGTCGTTCATACTCCTCAATATCAATAAGCACTGCTTGAAGTTTATTGTTTTTTGAGATGGCTAGTTTCTCTTTTGTTTTTTCTAAAACACTATTTAGAGCAGTTGAAAAATTTCTAGCAATATCCGTAGCAGATATAATTTCATTTCTTGAATATGCAACCATGTATTACTCCTAATATGTATAATTATACATATTATAATACAAATTATTTTAAATATTTATGAATTTTTAAACTTCTTTATTCTATTTAATTTATATTTAACCTCACCATCTCTAATCTCAATCACCGAAAAAAACTCCTCTGTCTGAACCCAATAGACTCCATCTTCTTTTGTCTCAAAATAGTCCAAATAGACCTTTTTGCCAAGCTCCAAAAACTTAGGGTCACCTCTGTAGATATTTTCTGGAATATTTAGGTAGTTCAATGGATTTAATGCTCTTTCATTCTCAAAAGAGAAAGCCCCCTCATAATCACGCTGTAGGCTAGAGAGTGTTGCATCGACTCCAAGTTTGTCGGCTAACAAAGCTCCTAAAGAGCGAATATAAGTCCCCTCTGAAACCATGGCTTCAAAGTGAACAAATGGGTGGTTGTAGTGAATAAGATGAATATCATAGATGGTAGAGGTAATTTTTTTGAGTTCTACATCTTTCCCATCTCGTGCTAAATCATAGGCACGTTTTCCATTAACCTTTTTAGCTGAAAACTTAGGTGGGTAGTAGGTAATCTCTCCTCTTAGGCTCTCTAGTGCTTGATATATCTCATTTATAGTAAACTCAGGAACTATTTTAACTGAATCTACATTTTCAATATCTAAACTTTGAGAGTTTGCACCTAGCCATAGGGTTGCTGTGTAGGCTTTTGGTGTTTTTTTTAGGTATTGAAAGAGTTTGGGGTATTGACCAGTGGCTACAATTAGACAACCTGTAGCAAAAGGGTCAAGAGTTCCAGAGAAACCTACTTTTTTAGTGTTATATTTTCTTTTTACATAGCCCATATAACTATTTGAGCTTTTAAAGATGGGCTTGTTTACAACAAATAGACGATTCATCTACACTCTTTGGACAAATGAGCTTAAAATCTCTTTTTTGTTGCCACCAAAGTTAATTTTTAGTTTATATTCTTTTCCTGATTTTGTAGCTCCCTGAACTCTACCAATACCAAAGATTTTATGTTTAACTAGGTCACCTTTTTTATACATTGGACTTTTGCTAATTTTAAGAGCAGTATCATTAATGAGTCCAGCCTCTCCTAAAAATCGGCTCTTCTCTATCCGTTTTCTTTGACCTTTATAGAAACGTGAGTCAACATAGCTAAGGGTTAATTTTGATTTTGCTCTTGTAATAGCAACATAGCCTAAGCGTCGCTCCTCTTCCATATTACACCCATCACCCAATAGTGGGAAGAACTCTTCTTCTAATCCAATAACAAAAAGGTACTCAAACTCTAAACCCTTTGAGGCATGAATACTCATAATAGTTACAGCATTATTGTCAATACTATCTTGGTCACTTTGAAGAGAGATGTCATTTAGAAAAATATCTAGTGTAAGGTTAGGATTTTTACTAATGGCTTCTCTAAAATATCCAATAAACTCATCTATATTTTGTACACGTTCTACTCCATCAACCATTTTAGAGTAGTAATTTTTTAGTCCAATAGTCTCTTCAAATAGTTCAATAAAGTTATGAAGTGAGTTTTTTATCTCTTGTTGTAGTAGTTCAATATGCTCAACTAAGGTTTTAAGTGATGTAACTGCTTTCTTATTTACCACTCCTGTTAACTCTTTCTCTTTTATAAAGGTGAAAAGAGAAGTATTGTTTTGAGAAGCTACTTTTTTGAGTTTATCAATAGTTACTTTACCTATTCCTCGTTTAGGTTTGTTTATGATGCGTTCTAAAGAGAAGTCATCATGAGGATTGGCAAAGACTCTAAAGTAAGAAATCATATCTTTAATCTCAGCTCTATCGTAGAAACGAATACCCCCTAAAAGTTTAAAGGCTACTCCCTCTTTAGTAAATCCTTCTTCTAAAGAGCGTGAAAGAGCATTAATTCGGTATAGAACAGCTATTTCATCAGCTGGAACACCTTTTGCAAGTAGTGCTTTTATCTCCCTTGCAATACTTCTCGACTCTAAAGACTCATCTAGTGCATGGAGAAGTTTAACAGCCTCTCCAACCCCTTTAAAGGAGCTAAGTTTTTTACCAATACGTTGAGAGTTATGCTCTATAAGGTCATTTGCAGCTTTTAAGATGGGTTCAGTTGAACGGTAGTTGGTCTCAAGTTTAATGGTCTTTGTTCCTTTAAAATGTTTTGAAAACTCTAAGATATTACGAATATTTGCTCCACGCCAACCATAGATACTCTGGTCATCATCTCCTACGACACATAGGTTACCATGCTCTGAAGCTAAAAGTTCTAGTAGTTTAAACTGTAGCTCATTGGTATCTTGGTACTCATCGACCATAATATATTGGTAACGGTTAGAGGTCTCTCTTCTTAGTTCTTTATCTTGTAGTAAAATTTTATATGTCAACATAAGAAGGTCATCGAAATCAACTAGATTATTCTCTATTATCTCTGTCTCATAATCTTTATAGACAGTTGCTATTTTTCGATAATCTGGAAGTTCAGCTCTCTTAAGAATCTCATCAGCTGTCAATAAGGTATTCTTATATTTCGATATTTCTGAGGCTATGAAGGAGATATTTAAGTCTATATTATGCTCTTTAGCAATACGTTTTAGCATTCGTTTCTTATCATCTGAATCAATAATTACAAAGTTGTTTTTTCTACCAAGCTTTTCAATATGTAGCTTTAAAAAGAGTAGACCAAACTTATGAAAAGTACAAAGAAGAGGCATAGAAGAGGTTTGAGTATTAATAAGCCTAGAGGCACGTTCTCTCATCTCTTTTGCTGCTTTATTTGTAAAGGTTAACGTTAAAGTATTTAGAGGGTCAATACCTACCTCTGAGATAAGGTAAGCTAGACGTGTAGTTAATGTTTTTGTTTTACCTGAACCTGCACCTGCTAAAATTAGTAAAGGGCCATCAATATGTTTAACAGCCTCTTGTTGTGCTTTATTTAGAGCTTCTATTTCATCTTGCATATTTTTATTACTTTTTAATTTATTATATCACTTTTTTTGTTAAAGCTATTATATTTTAGGAGAGCTAGACTCTTTAATGCTAAATAAAAATGTATCAAAATAAGTATTTTTTATAGATATTTAGAAATATTCAAATAGCTTATAGGTTATTTAAATATAACTTGATATAATAATTATAATAAATATACAAAGGTGTTTAAATGTTAAAAGATTTTGTTAAAATGGAAACATTTTTAACCGTAGCAAGAGAGCGTAGTTTCTCTAAAGCTTCTGCTAAACTTGGAATTTCCCAACCAGCTGTAACGCAACAGATAAAATATATAGAGAACTATTTAGAAGCTAAGATTATAGATAGAAAGAAGAATGGAATTAGACTAACAGCTGAAGGAGAGGAGTTATATAAGATTGTTACTCAACTTGAAAAATCAATCCATACACTTGAAAAAGATGTTTTAAAGATTATTAAAAAAGAGATGACATTTAGATTAGCTGCTTCCTATACTATTGGCTCTTATGTTATTCCAGGTAAATGTCTTAATAGTATATCAGAGGGTATTGGTAATGATGTAACCTTAAATATTGATGCTAGTGATAAGATAATAGAAGGTTTAAAGGAACGTAAGTTTGATATTGGTTTAATAGAATCACCTATTTTTGATGATGCGTTAATTTATAGAGAGTGGTTTGATGATGAGTTAGTTATATTTTCAAATGCTCTACTTCCAAAAACAGTCAATACAGAAGAACTATATGATTTTAAATGGATTTGTAGAGAGGAAGGCTCTCATACTAGAAAATTAATCTCTGAAGTCTTTGAAGATTTAGGAGTATCTTGTAAAAGTTTTGATGTCCTCTCTGAAGTATCTAATTCAACAGCTGCCTTGCAGAGTGTAAAAAGAGCAAAAAGAGATGATGGTATGCCAACTGTTTCAGTTATCTCTAAACATGCTATTTCTGAAGAGGTAACTCGTGGTGAACTTTTTCAATCTCGAATTTATGGATATACAATGAAGCGTAAGTTTTATATTGTCTATTCAAAAGAGAATAGAAACAATGTATTTATAGACAATGTTGTTAACTATATTCTTTCAGGTAAGTGCTAAGTACTTAAGATAAAATCCCTCTTTTGAGATTTTATCCTTTCTTCTTTTTTAAAAGTTTTGCATTTTCTGGATTATTAAGTAGTGCAGACATTGAGTCAATCTCCTCTTTCTTCTCCTCTTCAATCTTACTTGATGAAGTAACATTAATGAGTATAGGGTATTCATCTACAAAGAGCTGTTTTATGGCAAGTAGTGGAATCTGAACCAATGAACCAAAATTATCAGGTCCAAAACCAGCTTCAAATGAGAGGTAGTGTTGGTCAACAGAAGCTGTTTCAAATGAGTAGTTTGCTAACATGAAAAGCGTAATTTCTGGTAGTGACTTTTGTAGTTCACTTGGAAGATTTGGAGAGAAGCTTACAGTAGAGACTTCACAAGCAATACCAAACTCTTGATTGGCATCGAATAGATATTCAATAGTAGCTAAAATATGATTTTGTATTAGCTCTTTATATTTAGAGGTTTCTAGATTTTCTAGAGGCATATTTATCTGTTTTCCTTTTTATAGTCTTATGTTAATAGAGTTTTGTATTTGGAATCCTATCATAGCGTTCATTAAAGCAAAGTGCGAAAAGTTTTGAATATCATTTTTTTTAATATCTTTTAACTTTAAAAAGCCATTATCTAAGAGTCTTGCTCTAGTTGTTCCTTGAAGAAGAGGTTTTTTGGGTGTTAACCAATCCTCTCCATCATAAAAAGCAATATTGGCTATAGAGGTATCAGTTAGCAGAGAATCTTTTTCAATAATAATCTCATCATACCCTTTTTGAATAAGTCTATTAAGTTCTGAACGGTCATTGAATTTGTAGTTATACTCTATGTTGCTCTGTATAATTTTGAAACTTTTAAAAATTTTTGGAGTGTAGGGTAGATACTCTATAGATTTAATCTCTATATCATAAATCACTCGACAACGGAATAGACCTTGATAAGGGGCATCAATATAGTTTGCTAAATTTAGGGTTTTAGTAACTCCAAAGAGTTCTAATCGGCTTCGATTAACTCTTTGGTTGTGCCATTTAAGATTAAAAACTTTACTATTTTCAATCTTAATAGTTTCAAAAAGCTCTTTCACTCTTAAAATAGGTCTGTAGAGAGGTAGCGTTCGGCAGTATCACAGAGTATGGTTACAAAAGTTTTACCCCTATTTTCAGGACGAGAAGCGACCTCAAAGGTAGCAGCAATATTTGCTCCAGCTGAAATTCCAACTAAAAGCCCTTCATCTTTAGCAACATCTTTAGCAAACTCAATAGCATTTTCATCACTAACTTGAATAACTTCATCATAGATAGAGGTGTTTAAGATTTCTGGCACAAAACCAGCTCCAATTCCTTGAATTTTGTGTGGACCACTATCTCCTCCAGATAAAATAGGAGAGTTGATTGGTTCAACAGCAATAGATTTTAGGTTTGGAAGAGTCTCTTTTAGTACTTCTGACGTCCCTGTAAGAGTCCCACCAGTTCCTACTGCTGCAACAAAGTAGTCAAGTTGTTTGTTGGTATCTTTTAAAATTTCTATAGCTGTTGTTTTTCTATGGATATTAGGGTTGTTTGGATTGTTAAACTGTTGAAGAACAAAACCATTTGTCTCCTTGGCTAACTCTGTAGCTTTTGCTATAGCACCACCCATTCCCTCTGCTGCAGGAGTTAGAACAATTTTAGCTCCTAGATGAGTTAAGAGTTTACGACGCTCAATACTCATTGACTCTGGCATAGTTAAGATAAGATTTAAAGATTTAGCAGCACAGATAGCTGCTAGACCAATACCTGTATTTCCAGATGTTGGCTCAATAACAGTAGTCTCTTTAGTAATCTTACCTGATGCAAGAGCCTTATTTACCATATTCATTGCAATTCTATCTTTTACAGATGAGGTTGGGTTCATAAACTCACATTTCCCCAAAATAGTAGCTCCTGATAATTTTGAGAGATGGTTTAGCTTTACTAGAGGTGTTTTTCCTACGAGTTCTTCAATGCTATTTGCTATCATGATTCTATCTCCTTTATTGTATAGTTGATACTCTCTCCTGCATATAAAGGAACAACTTCTCCATATTTTTGTGGTACTACAAAATGGCTCTTCTCTAAAATAATTGTTTTTTTAGGAGTCTCTATGTGGCTATATATTTTTTGTGCATTTCCTGAAAGAAAGGCTTGTAGCTTTTCAATGGTTGAATGCTCTACAAAAAGTTCAGTTAAAAGCTGAATTGCAATAGGAGCAGTAAAGACCCCAGCTGCACAACCACTAGACTCTTTAGCATGTTGTGGGTGTGGTGCAGAGTCTGAACCAAACATCACTTTTGGGTGTGCATCAAATGCAACTTTTCGCAGGGCTTCTCTATCTTCGGGACGTTTGGCAATGGGTTTACAAAATAGGTGTGGCTGTAACATACCACCTGCTACATCATCAAGAGTAAGAAGAAGATGATGGAGGGTGATTGTAGCATATAGGTTCTCAAATCTATCAAGTGCCTCTACACTCTCTTTTGTAGTAATATGCTCCATAATAATCTTAAGTTTTGGAAAGTTAGTTGCCAACATCTCATAAATAGATACAAACTCAGCCTCTCTATCCATTACAAACCCATTTGTCTCACCATGCACACAAAGAGGAATATTAAGCTCAGACATAGCCGTAAGAGTAGGGCGTAACTCCTCTACATCAAATCCAGCTACACCACCCTCTGAATTGGTAGTAATTCCAGCAGGGTAGAGTTTAATAGCTGTTAGTTCATCTCTAACACTCTCTAAAAACTCTTTGGTATATGTAGGTTTAAAAAAGAGGGTCATATAGGGTTTAAAGGTCTCATCTCCTACTGCCAAGCCAATTCGCTCTTTGTAAGCTAGTAGAGCCTCTTTTGTATCGACAGGAGGAACTAAATTTGGCATAACAATAGCCCCTGCAAAGGTTTTAGCACTAAGAGGTGCAATGGTTGAGAGCATTTCGCCATCTCTTAGGTGAAGGTGCATATCAAGAGGAGAATCTAACGTAATTGACATTTGAGTCCTTTTTATTATGTAGGGTGCGATAGCAATCGCACCTTACAGGTAATATTTTAGGCATTCTGCCACAACTAAGATTAATTGTGAATAAATTGTGTAATTTAAGAGTATGAATGAGTTTTTATGACAAAATATTTCCCACTCTCTTTAGGAAAAAACCAATATTTAATTTTAAAATCGTAACTACACATCTGTAAAACCTTTGGTGGTTTAAACTTGACAACAGGGTAGTCAATTCCCCCTGCAAAGAGTTGGTTACAGCGTAAGATTCTAAGTGTACTTTGAACTAATGCTTTGTCAGCACGATTGGTCTCAAACTGCCACTTGGCATACTCTGAACAGGTTGGGTAGTAGCGACACGAGGCAGGTAACATTTTTGAGATATATTGGTAGCCTTGAATAGGAGCTATAAAAAACTTTTTTATATTCATTTAACCACCTCTCCATTTTGAATAGTGTAAGAGTCTGCCATATTGACAGAGTGGTAGATGGTTGTTCCATACTTTTTAGAGTAGTATTGAAGTAATATCTTCTGCTCGGTAGGTTCAATAGAGGGAGCTACCCAACCATCATTAGATATAACAATCATATTTTTAGGATTGCCTCTGTAGAGAGTTTCTGAACAGGCTTCATAACATATAGCATTTCTAAAAGTTTTTCCATGTATAGTATAGTCAGTAGGCTCTGTGTCAGCTACATAGTCAGGAGCTCCATCAAAAAATAGGTCGTTTATCCATGAACTCATAAATTTTGGTAGAGGATTAGCCTCTCCAAAAGGGACAAGTATAACTTTGTTAGCTACTTGGTACTCTCCTTTGCTAAAGATATATGTGGAGTTTCTAGGGATTTTGCCATCAACATATAAGGCACCTAAGACAATATCTATCTTATATGAACGCTTCTTTAACGCCTCCATAAGTAGGGGTTGTTTATTTAAAAATAGTGCAAAGATAGACTCAGGTAAGATAACTATAGATTTTTTATATTTTATAGCTTTATCAATTTCTTTAAATACCATACCAATATGTTTCTGTTGTAGCTCTGGTCTCCACTTATCAATAACATTTATACGAAAATTTGTTACCTCAATAGTTGGGTCAACTGCCTCTGTTTTATGAAAATGCGAACTGTAAGGGTATGCTCCAATAATAAATAGAAGATAGATAAGTTGCTTTTTATAAATAGTTAAAACAATAGAGATTAAAACTAGAGCAAATTGCCACTTTTGGATACCTATATAACTATTTGTAAAGACCAATTCAGGTTTAAACCAATCAAATCCAAAAGGGTGAATATAAGAGAGTATAAGTAGGGCTATTGCTTTTGCTATAAGTGTAGATAGAGTGTTAGGCAGACGCTCTGCAATATAGGCAAATAGTAAAAATATAACCCCATAAATAGCTGCTGTAATAAGCAGACCAATAGGAATTGCCCAAGCAAAACCATAATTTACAAAGCTTATAGAGAGCCACCAAAACCATAAAATTCCAATAAAAAATCCACTCCAAAACCAAACTTTTCTATTAGAATCTAATAAAATATAGAATGTTAAAACTCCTAAAATAGTGTTAACAAAAGAATTAACAACTCCAAACCAATCTAGGTACATTGCTACAGAACTAAGTAAGGCAACTAAAAAGCCTCGTGTTATATTGTTAGTGGTAAAATACGCTTTAAATTTTTTATTATATAAACTCAAAAGGATTCCTTTATGCAATCATTACAATCATTCTTGCCACTTATTTTTCTATTTGGTATTTTTTATTTTTTAATTATTCGACCTCAACAGAAACAACAAAAAGAGCATCAAGAGATGCTTGAAGCTCTTAAAAAGGGTGACAAAATTGTTACCGCAGGTGGGCTTTTTGCAGAAGTTGTAAAAGTTGAAGAGGATTTTATCAAAATCAAACTGAACGATACATCAATTGTTAAACTTGACAAAGCATTTGTCAACAGAAAGGTAGAAGCGTAAGAGATGGGAACTTTAAACTATAGAGTTGTCATTTTTGCTTTTGCATTTATTTTTGGAGTGGTATTCTCTATTCCAAGTCTAATTCAAAGCGATAGTGGCAAAAAGATTACCTTGGGGCTTGACCTTCAAGGTGGGTTACATATGTTACTCTCTGTCAAAACAGATGTAGCATTGGAGTCAAAACTAAAATCTATTGGAACAAGTGTAAAATATACTCTTGAAAATGAAGATATTGTTTTTGATGATTTAAAAATAGATAGCGATAAAGTCTCATTTGAAGTTTTAGATAAAGATGATATTCCTAAAGTTGATAAACTTTTAGCTAAAGATTTTAAAGATATTGTTTTAACTAAAAAAGGAACTCATTACGAACTTTCACTTAGTGATAAGATGGCAAAAGAGACAGTTAAACATGCTATTGACCAAGCTGTTGATACTATTAGAACTCGTCTAAATATGTTTGGACTTGCAGAACCAACAGTTGCAAAACAGGGTGAAGATAAAATTTTAGTAGAGATACCAGGTGTGAAAACAGCACAAGAGGAGCAACGTATTAGAGCTTTAATTGCTAAGGCTGCTCACCTACAGATGATGGCTGTAGATGAAGATAGAGCTAATAGAGTCTATAGTATGACACAAGCAGAGGCAGAGAGTTATGGAGATATTATTTTACCTGATGTATCAGAGAAAGATAAAAAGTATCTTCTCTACTCTATTCCTATACTAGATGGGTCTATGTTAACTGATGCGAAGGTTGGATATGAAAGAAAGACAAATAGACCTCTTGTCAACTTTACCTTAGATGGGCAGGGTTCTAAAATATTTGCTGATTTTACTGAAAAATCAGTTGGTAAGCGTATGGCTGTTGTTTTAGATAATGAGGTCTATACTGCTCCAAATATTGTTCAACGTATTGGTGGTGGTCGAGTTCAAATTACAGGTAACTTTACACCACAAGAGGCAAACGACATTGCTATTGCTTTACGTTCAGGTTCACTTCTTGCTCCTGTGCAGGTTGAAGAGAAACGAAGTGTAGGACCTAGCCTTGGGGCAGACAATATTAAAGCCTCTTCTATTGCTTTAGTATTTGGTTTTGTTTTAGTTATTATCTTTATGGTACTCTACTATGGAATGGCAGGTGTAATTGCCAATGTAGCATTGGTTGCGAATCTCTTTTTACTTTTAGCAATTATGTCTCTAGCAGGTGCAACATTAACTCTTCCTGGTATGGCAGGTATTGTACTTACTGTTGGTATGGCTGTTGATGCAAACGTTATTATTAATGAGCGTATTAGAGAGTTACTTCATGAAGGAAACTCTATTACTAAAGCAATTGAGCAGGGGTACAATAATGCCTTTACTGCTATTTGGGATGCAAACGTAACTACACTTATTGCAGCTGTTGTACTCTTTGCTTATGGAACAGGTCCTATTAAAGGGTTTGCATTGACTATGAGTATAGGTATCTTGGCTTCAATGTTAACAGCTATTTTAGGAACACATGGAATCTATCAGTGGTTACTTCCTAAGATAGATAAAAATAGACTAAACTACTGGTTTGGTATTAAACAGAGCAAAGGAGCTAAATAATGGAAGTATTTAAACATGACCAGCCCATTATAGGCTTTATGAAAAATGCAAAAAAGGTAGGAGCATTCTCTCTTTTTATGATTGTTGCCTCTATAATACTTATTGCAACTAAAGGTCTTAACTATGGTATTGACTTTGCAGGTGGTACTATTGTTCAGGTAAAATATGAGGGTAAAGCCCCTATTTCTAAGGTTAGAGAGGCACTCTCTAAAGTCAAAGAGTATAAGGGAGCATCTGTTACATTTTTTGGTTCAGATAGTGAGATAGCCATTCGTACAAAAAGTACAACTAAGAGTGTTGACTCTGATGTTAGTGACAAAATGAGAAAAATCTTAGATGGTACAGGCAAATTTGAGGTCAGAGGTGTAGATATGGTCGGCCCTGCTGTTGGAGATGAACTCCGTACAAAAGGGCTTATGGCAATGCTACTCTCTATTATTGGTATCTTAATCTATATCTCCTTTAGATTTGAGTGGCGTTTTGCTTTAGCATCAGTTATAGCTTTGATTCATGATGTTACCATTGCTACAGGAGCTTTAGCTTTAACTCAAATAGATGTTAATCTACCTATTTTAGCAGCTATTTTGACTATTTTAGGGTACTCTTTGAACGATACAGTAATAGTCTTTGACCGTATTAGAGAGGGTATTAGAACTATTAAGTCTACCAACTTGGGTGATGTTATTGATGAGTCTGTTACACGTACTCTCTCTCGTACAACATTAACCTCACTTACTACATTTTTTGTTGTTTTAACACTTTATCTCTTTGGTGGAGAGGCACTTAAAGGTTTCTCATTTACACTTTTGGTTGGTGTTATTGTGGGTACATACTCCTCTATATTTGTTGCTTCACCAATTTTAATGTGGTTAAAGTTCTCTATTGAAGAGTTTAGAGTAAATGAAGCTGCAAAAGCAAAACGTGAAAAAGAGAAAGAGAAGATGAGAGCTATGTATGAGCAGGGGACAATTTAATTTATAATTATAGGGTGCGATTGCCATCGCACCAATTTATTATCTACCATATCTTCTATTTTTAACAGCTTGTCCAAGTTGAAAAACAGCCATTCCATAAAAAGTACTATGGTTGTAGGTAGTAATGACTCTAAAGTTATGTGTACCTAACCAGAGCTCATCATAACTATATTTTGGAAGTTTTATAAGTGATACAGGACCTTTATAGTAGAGTTTTTGACGAGGAACAATATGGTACTTCTTTTTTAATTTATATTGAGAATATTTTGTCTTATATCCTGTCTCTAATTTATTAAAGTGGTAACCCTTATATTTAGCTCTTACAGCTACTTGCCTAACACTTCTATCCCAACCATTTTTTGCAAAGTAGTTGGCAATAGAACCAATGGCATCTTCGGCATTCCATAAATCTGTAACACCATCTCCATTAAAATCAACAGCAAATCTTAAGTAGGAACTAGCAATAAATTGACCATAACCCATAGCCCCAGCACTAGAACCCATAAGTGTTGCAGGGTCAAGGTTGGCTTTACGAGTTATAATAAGAAACTTTTCCAGTTGGTCTGTATAGAAATCTTCACGACGGTCACCTAGCATTGCTTTAGATGTTAAAACATCAATAACTTTTTTCTTTCCAAAATTAACACCATAGGCAGTTTCAACTCCTAAAATACCTATAATAAACTCAGGAAGTACACCATAAACTTGATAGGCTTTATTGAGTGCATTTTCATGTTCTGCCCAAAATGCCACACCACGGTCAATATTTCTTTCATAGATAAAGGAAGCTCTATATTTATCCCATTTACCTTGTGGTTTTATATTGATATTACAACCTGCTCCACTATGATTGCTGTAACATGGGTCTGCAACTAAATTAATATCTTTAGCATTTGAGAAGAGTTTGTAGAGATAGTCTCTGTCAAATTGATGTTCATTGTGCATACGCTCAATAAAATCAATTAACTTATAGTTTCCAACAAAATCTCCACTAAGGTCTCCAGTAATCTCTTCATTAACTTCTACATGGTTAGTATTTGTAGATATTGTTTCACTATTCTCTTCTATGCCAAGTACTGTAAGATTGGTATCTTTTGGTGGTTTAACTTTTTTTGTACTACATGCAGAGAATAGCAGTAGAGAGAGTGTAAGAGAGTATATCTTATTAATTTTCATATTTATATTTCCTAGTTCCGATTTTAGATGTATTATAATGGGTTGATAATGAAATAGATATTAATTCTTTCTAAAAAGATTAATAAGAGTTGTGAAGAGAAAAATTTAAACATTTTTTGTTATTTTAATATTTTTTTTATTACTTTTACTTAAAAAATCTTAATTATTATTTTCCAAATAAATTTGATATAATTCGCACAATTTTAGCCAATGGAGCAATTATGAGTTACAATCCAAAAGAGATAGAGAATAAGTGGCAAGTAAAATGGAGTGAACAACAGGCGTTTGAGCCAAAAGATGACAAAAGTTTAGAGAAAAAATATATATTGAGTATGTTCCCATTTCCTAGTGGACGTTTACATATGGGGCATGTTAGAAACTATAGCATTGGCGATGCTATGGCACGTTATTACCGAAAACAGAACTACAATGTCCTTCACCCAATAGGGTGGGACGCTTTTGGTATGCCTGCTGAAAATGCAGCAATTAAAAATGGACGACACCCAAAAGAGTGGACATATAGCAATATTGACTATATGAGAAAAGAGTTAAAATCTTTAGGACTCTCTTTTTCTGAAACACGAGAGTTTGCAACGTGTGATGAACTCTACACTAAGTGGGAGCAAGAGTTTATTATTAAGATGTATGAAGAGAAACTTCTCTATCGTGAATCTACCACTGTAAATTGGTGTAATGAGTGTCAGACTGTTTTGGCAAATGAGCAGGTAGAAGAGGGTTGCTGTTGGCGTTGTGACAACGAAGTAGAGCTTAAAGAGATGCCTGGGTACTACCTAGATATTCGTAAATATGCCGATGAGTTGTTAGAGGACTTAAAACTCCTAGAGGGTAAATGGCCTTCACAAGTCTTAGCTATGCAGAGTAACTGGATTGGAAAATCGCAAGGGTTAGAGTTTACTTTTAAACTCTCAGATGCTTCAAAAGAGAAGTTAGGGGGCAAATTTGAAGGTTTTGAGGTCTTTACAACTCGCCCTGATACCATCTATGGAGTAACATACACAGCCTTAGCTCCTGAACACCCTATTGTAAAAGAGTTAATAAAAAATGAGCTTTTAGATGCTGATGTGATTGAGAAAATAACAGCTATCTCAAATATGACCGAAGTAGAGAGAGCTAAAGCAGGAAAAGAGGGCTTTGAGCTTGGTATAACTGTTATTCACCCACTTACAAACGAAGAGATTCCTGTTTGGGTAGCAAACTTTGTTTTGGCAAGTTATGGGGGTGGGGCAGTTATGTCTGTACCAACACACGATGAGCGTGACTTTGAGTTTGCAACGCAGTACAATCTACCTCTAAAATATGTTATTGATGGAGGAGAAGAGGGCAAAGCCTATACAGGTGATGGAGTTCTTATAAACTCTGATGAGTTTAATGGTATGAAAAACAGCGAAGCAAAATCAGCCATAATAAAACTCTTTGAAGAGAAAAACTTAGGAAGAGGAACAACCAACTATAAACTAAGAAACTGGGGAGTATCTCGTCAACGCTATTGGGGAGCTCCTATTCCTTTTGTGCATTGTAAGAGTTGTGGACTTGTACCTGAAAAGGTAGAGAACCTTCCTATTGCTCTTCCTGAAGATGTAGAGATTACAGGTGAGGGGAATCCACTAGAGAAACACCCTACATGGTCAAACTGTAGCTGTCCTAAGTGTAGGGCAGAGGCTAAACGTGAGACCGATACGCTAGATACATTTGTGCAGTCAAGTTGGTATCAGTTCCGTTATGCAACTCACCCTGACAAATGGAACTCTTGTGGAATAGACAAAGAGGATGTAAACTACTGGCTTAGTGTTGACCAATATATTGGTGGAATTGAACATGCCATTTTACACCTTCTCTATGCACGTTTCTTTACCAAAGCTCTAAGGGATATAGGCTTTATAGATAATCTAAAAGAGCCGTTTGAGAGACTTCTAACTCAGGGTATGGTATTAATGGACGGTGCAAAGATGTCTAAGTCAAAAGGAAATACTGTTGACCCTGATGCCTTAATAGAGAAGTATGGAGCAGATACAGCAAGACTCTTTACTCTTTTTGCAGCTCCACCTCAAAAAGAGCTAGAGTGGAATGACTCGGCTGTTGAGGGAGCATTTAGATTTCTAAAAAAGTTATATGCTAGAAAATCAAAAGTGACTACTAATGAGTTGCCAACTATTGAGCATAGTTCACTTAGCAAAGAGGAGAAACTAGCGAGAGCTAAAGTATATGAAGCGTTACAGAAGTCAGTAGATGTATATGAAAAAACTTTTGCCTTTAATACACTTATTGCTAGTTGTATGGAGGCTCTAAATGCACTAGATAAGCAAGATAACGGCTTAGTGTGGAGTGAGGGTATGTATATTATTACTCATCTTTTAGAGCCAATTACACCTCATATCTGTGCAGAGCTTAGTGAAGAGCTATTTAGCTCTAAAAACTTAGCAGGAAAGATAGAGGTTTTAGATGAGGTATTTGAGCAAGATACTATTACTCTAGCTGTAGCTGTAAATGGTAAACGAAGAGCTGAAATAGAGGTAGCCTCAAGTGCTTTTAAAGATGAGATTATATCTCAAGCAAAAGAGAGTGTTGCTAAGTGGTTAGAGGGTAAAAATGTTGTTAAAGAGATAGTTGTTCCTAATAAGATGGTGAATTTGGTGGTAAAATAATATTTATCTAACGTAGTGTGCGATTGCAATCGCACCCTACGAAAATGGGGAATAGTGTTTTAATCCATAATATATCAACCAAAGTTCAATCCCAATAATAGCATAACCTATAAGAAAAAAACGAATATCTTCTTTTGAGAGTTTTTTTCTCTCTTTTTTGACTTTTTTCTTAGGAAGAAAATGGTTATGATGCCCCTTTAAAAGACCTTTTTTTTCCAAAATAACATGCTCTACTACTTCATGTTCCATATCATGTGTCGATAGATTATATGTATCTTCTGCCATCTTTAAAGCCTTTAATAATTTTAATTAAATTATAACACAATACTATTTAAAGCTTTTCATTTTTTAGAAAGTTTGTAACTTTAAGATAATAATTATAAAATATAATAAAGTTATTTTAAAGGATTTAAATGAGTATAATATATAAAAATAGTTTTCTTAAATTGGAGGTTGTCCCTTCTGAAGTGCCATGGTTTAAAATTTCACTAGGAGAGCCTGAAAACTTACTACCTCAAAAGCAGGAGTTATTGAGAAAAGAGATTTTAAGGGTTATAGATATTTTAAATAAAGCTATGATGGAGTTTTTTAATCCTGATAAGATAAATATTGTCACATTTGGAACAGCTCTTCCTGAGTACTATTGGTATGTTATAGCACGATTTAAAAATGATAGCTATTTTCCAGAAGAGATGTGGGGCGAGAAACAAAGAGAAGGGGAGTATGAGCTTAAAGATTTTGAAAAGTTTATTGAGCTTATTAAGAAGAAGCTTTAACTTTATTTGATATTGTTCCTCAACTAAATTATAGGTAATAATATTTATGGAAAAAAGATTAGACGTTATAGATTTATTTTTAAAAATACTCTCCGTAGAGTCAGTAACTCCTAATGATGGTGGGTTGCTAACATATATAGAAAATTATTTAGCAGATTTTGAAGCAATATGGATAAACGAAGGTGGAGTAAAAAATCTCTTTTTAACTAAAAAGTTTAAAGAAGGGAAACACCTCTGTTTTGCAGGTCATGTAGATGTTGTTCCCGCTGGTGATGGGTGGGAGACCAACCCTTTTGTACCAATGATAAAAGATGGTTACATTTACGCTAGAGGAACACAAGATATGAAGTCTGGTCTCTCTGCTTTTGTTCAAGCTGTGCGTGATATGGATGATGATTTTTCAGGTCGTATCTCACTTCTACTTACCTCTGATGAGGAGGGTGATGGAACTTATGGAACTCAAATAGTTCTAAAACATCTAAAAGAGATAGATTTGCTACCTGATTACTGCATTATTGCTGAACCTACTTGTGAAAAAGAGATGGGAGATGCTATTAAGATAGGTCGTAGAGGTTCTATTAATGGTTACTTAACTCTTAAAGGAAAACAAGGACATGCTGCCTACCCTGAAAAAGCAATAAACCCTATCCATAATATAGCTCCTATCTTGGCTCAAATTGCAGGTCATAACCTTGACAATGGAGATGAGAACTTTGCTCCATCTAAATTGGTTATTACCGATATTCGTTCAGGTATGGAGGTTACAAATATAACCCCAAATGAGTTAAAGATGATGTTCAATGTACGAAACTCAACCAATACTACTCAAGAGAGTGTTAGAGAATTTATGGAAGAGAAGCTTAATGGTTTAGAGTATGAGTTGGAGTTAAAACAAGGCTCATACCCCTTTGTAACCAATAGAGAGTCGTTTATTGTCAAAAAGTTAAGTAAAGCTATTGAGGAGGAGACAGGTCTAAAAACTAAACTTTCAACAGCAGGAGGCACAAGTGATGGGCGACATATTGCTCCTTATGGCATAGAAGTTGTGGAGTTTGGAGTCATTAACGACCGAATTCATGGATTAAATGAGAGAACAAGTATTAAAGAAGTTGAGACTCTTTATAATATTTTCGTTAATATGATAAAAAGGTTCTAAATCTTATAGGAAAGGATAAACCATGTCAGAAGTAGTAAATGAAACAGTAGAAGAGTTAAAAGCAAAAATTGAAAAACTTTTAGCAATGTATCGTGAAAAGCATGATGAGTTAGAGTTAGCAGTAGAGGAGTGGGATATTGGAGAGATTCAGGAGTCTTTAGACCAATATACTAGAGAGATTAACAAACTAAAAAAACAAGTACGAGAACTTGAAGGAAGATAGTTTAACGTGGCTATGTACAGACGACCATCATTGAGTGAATATGTCATAGCCAGACTTATAACTCTTGTTATCTTTATTACTTTTATATTCTCTTTTGTTTTAATTATTACTCCAGATGAGTTTAAAAATATCTACTTCTATATTAGCATTTTTGTAGCTTCTCAAATTATACTATTGATTTCGGTTTACTATGGAACTAAGTGTATCTCTAAAGAGTTAAAAAATGTAGAAGATTATCTCTCTGGAGCAACTATTAAACCTGAACTTTCTGCACATTTTTTTACACGTGAGTTTGAGAGCATTAATGAGAAGCTTATTCAGATGTTAAGGAAGATACAAAAAAAAGAGAAACAGAAACGTAAATATACTGCAAAAATCAAGCTAAAAAATCGTCAACGCTCAGATATGCTCTCTGCTATTGCTCATGAGTTTAGAAATCCTATTGCTTCGATTATGGGTTACTCTCAAACATTAATAGAAGATGAAGATATTCCTAAAGGTCTAAGGGTTAAATTTTTATCTAAGATTTACAATAATGGGGAGAAGATAGAGGAGCTTTTAAGTCGTCTTCTTTTGTGGAATCGTTTTGAGAGTGGTAGCCAAAAATTGCAACTTAGTAAGTTTGACTTAAAGCCTTTGGCACACGAAGTAGCACTCAATTTAGAGGATAAATATAAAAATCGAGAGATAGTTGTAGAGGGTGAGTCTTTTGTAGTCAAAGCAGATAGAGCTTTAATGGAGATTGTCTTAAAAAACCTTATAGAGAACGCTCTTAAATACTCTAAAGAGGTGGTCATGGTTAAATTTGAAAATAGAAGAGTCTCTGTAATTGACCAAGGTGTAGGAATCTCAAAAGAGAATATTGACAAAGTTACCAAAAAGTTTTTTAGAACAGATGAACACTCATGGGACAACTCTATGGGGTTGGGATTAGCTATTGTTAAGCAGATTTTGAAGTTGCACAATACAGTTTTGGAGATAGAGAGCCAAGAGGATAGGGGGTCTACTTTCTCTTTTGTAATTTAATGCTTTGCTTATTATGGTTAGATACTTAATTATCTTGGGTTATTAAAATTGTGACATAAAAATCATATTAAGTTCTTTTAGTAGCTTTTAGCTATAATCCCAACCATATTACTAGGGTTAACCCCTTTTTATAAAGGATATAACTTTGCAAGGTAAAGTTTGGAAATTTGGTGACCATATTGACACCGATTTAATTATTGCGGCAAGATACCTCAACACAAGTGAGCCAAGTGCTTTGGCAAAACATGTTATGGAAGATGCAGACCCAGAGTTTGTTAACAAGATGAGTGAGGGTGACATTATTGTTGCTGGAGAGAATTTTGGTTGTGGTTCAAGTCGTGAACACGCTCCCATAGCACTTAAAGCTGCTGGAGTATCGGCAGTTATTGCTCCTACATTTGCACGTATCTTTTACCGAAATGCTTTTAATATGGGGCTTCCTATTTTTGAGCTTAAAGAGGCAGATGAGATAAATGAGGGAGATACTGTAAAGATAGATATGGACAAAGGAGAGGTTATAAACATTACTCAAGCAAAAACATATAAGTTCTCTCCTATTCCTGAGTTTATGCAAGAGTTAGTAGATGCAGGTGGGCTAATAGAGTTTGCCAAAAAAGAGATAGCAGAGAGTAAGGCGTAGAGATGGGTAGAAACTATAAAATAGGTGTTATTAAAGGTGACGGTATTGGTCCAGAGATTGTTGATGAGGCGATTAAAGTTTTAGATGCACTCTCAGCAAGTGAGGGGTTTAATATATCGTATCATGAGATGCTTATGGGTGGTTCTGCCATTGATGCAACAGGTGTTCCTCTTCCTGATGAGACCATTCAAGGTGTAAAAAAGTGCGATGCTGTACTATTTGGTGCAATAGGTGGACCAAAGTGGGATAACCTAGAGCGTCACTTGCGACCAGAGTCAGGGTTGTTGGCACTTAGAAAAGAGATGGGCACATTTGCTAACCTTCGTCCTGCTATTGTATATGATGAGTTGGTAAATGCCTCAACACTTAAGCCTAATGTGGTTAAGGGTGTTGATATTATGGTGGTTCGTGAGCTTACAGGTGGTATCTACTTTGGTCAGCCAAGAGAGTTGGAAGATAACAGAGCCTACAACACTATGGTATATACTAAAGATGAGGTAGAGAGAATTGCTTATGTTGCTTTTGAGATTGCTATGAAGCGTGACAAGAGAGTCTGCTCTGTAGACAAAGCAAATGTTCTTGAAGTGAGTCAGTTTTGGCGTGAAACTGTTATAGAGGTGGCTAAAGAGTACCCAGAGGTTGAGTTGACACACATGTATGTTGACAATGCTGCTATGCAACTTATTAGAAATCCAAAACAGTTTGATGTTATCTTGACAGGGAATATTTTTGGAGATATTTTATCTGATGCGGCTAGTATGCTTAGTGGTTCTATTGGGCTTTTACCAAGTGCTAGTACAGGTAAAGGTGTCGGGCTATATGAGCCAATTCATGGCTCTGCACCAGATATTGCAGGTCAGGGGATTGCTAATCCATTAGCAACTATATCGAGTGCATCTATGATGTTGCGTTACGCTTTAGATGAGGGTGAAGCTGCTGATAAGATTGATAATGCAATTAAAAAATCTTTAGCACAAGGTTACCGTACAGCAGACTTAGGGGCGTATGATGCTAAAGAGATTTGCTCTTGTTCTGAGATTGGTGATATTATTGCTAAGTATGTATCTAAGTAGATAATGAAAATAACACTAAGCTTAAGTGGTGGAGGTCTTAGAGGGGCTGCACATATTGGAGCAATTAAGTTTTTAGAAGAGCAGGGGGTTGAAGTTACAGCTGTCTCTGGCTCTAGTGCAGGGGCGATTGTTGGGCTTTTTTTAGCCTCTGGACTAAAGAGTGATGATATGTTAGCCTTTTTAAATAGTTTAGAGAAGAGAGAGCTTTTTGTCTGGGCAGGTGGAGATGTTGGCATCTTTAAGATGGATGCTTTAGAGCAGAAACTCTTTGATAGGGTAGGGGTTAGTAGTTATAGTGAGTTAAAAATTCCACTCTACACCTGTGTAACCAATATTGATAGTGGAGAGAGTGCTTACATAAACAGAGGAAATCCTATTGAGTATACTATTGCCTCTTCGACTATTACACCTCTGTTTCGTGCTAAAAAAATTGGAGAACACTCCTATATAGATGGTGGTTTTTCAGATAACTTACCTGTAAAGCCTCTAAAAAAGTATTATGAAAAAAATCTTGCTATCAATATTAACCCTCTAAGAGGAGAGAGCCTAGACTCGTTTAAATCTTTGATGATTCGCTCTATTCTTATTATGATTCGTTCAAACTCAATGCCCTCAAAAAAGTTAACTGATGCATTTTTTGAAGTAAAAGGTGTGGCAAATATGCATCTGTTTGAGTTTTCAGAGATAGAGATGGCTTATGAGGCTGGGTACAATGAGCTAAAAGAGCAGTGGGAAGAGTTATCTTCAAAATTGATATAAATGTAGGATAGATATGGATAAGAGAGTAAGAGTATTAATAGATTGTAATGACGCTAAGGGATTGGTATATAAAATCTCAAAAGTCTTTTATGATAGAGATTTAAACATTGAAAACAACCGTGAGTTTGTTGACAAAGAAGAGGGCAAATTCTTTATGCGAACGGTTGTTACAGGTGAGTTTGAGATTGAGGAGTTAAGAGAAGCATTAGTAGCTGTTATTCCTAAAGATGCTAACTTAAAGGTTATTGAGCCAAAGAGGAAAAAGATTGTTATCTTAGCTACAAAAGAGTCTCATGCATTGGGAGATATTTTAGTAAGACATGAAGCAGGTGAGTTAGATGCCCAAATAGAAGCAGTCATTGCCAATCATAATACTTTAGAGCATTTTGTGCGTAGATTTGACATTCCTTTCTTCTGTGTCTCAGCAGATGGAATGAGTAGAGAGGAGCATGAAGAGCATATTATGGATTTAATTAACCAACATGAGTTTGACTTAATAGTCCTTGCAAAATATATGCGAATACTTACTCCAAACTTTGTAAAAGCGTATCCAAAACAGATTATAAATATTCACCACTCTTTTCTACCTGCATTTATTGGAGCAAATCCTTATAAACAAGCTTATGAGAGAGGCGTTAAGATTATTGGAGCTACAGCACACTTTGTTACAGATGATTTAGATGAAGGTCCAATTATTGCACAAGATGTTATTCCTGTAAATCACCGTTTTGAGTGGAGAGATATGCAAAAAGCAGGGCGAGATGTTGAGAAGATAGTGTTATCTAGGGCTTTAAATTATGTTTTAAATGATAGAGTCTTTGTTTATGGAAATAAGACTATTGTTTTTTAGATAACAAAAAGAAAAAAATTACACAAATTTTACACAAATTATAGAAAAAACCTTGACATATATTTATGATTTCCCTATAATACGCCTCGAAGAACATTGATGATGTTTTTAAGTGGTCTTTAACAACTAAATATAAGAGAACAAAACAAACGTCTATTTGAGTTTTTTTCGATATTTTTTAAAATAAAAATACGATAAAGAGAAAACTTAATTAGAAATTTTTAAGTGATT
>JALVXC010000168.1 GCA_027038275.1 Campylobacteraceae bacterium
TAATTGGGGTTACTCCTGTAATAAACATCTTTTGCACTGTCCCTGAAAGAGTAGCAGTTTTTAGTACCTCATAAAAGCTTCTAACAAACCCACCTTTGCCTACTATCTCTAAAAAATCTTTCATGCTATAGGCTAAAATGGCGTTTGCAAATTGGTCATATTCGTCTATGAGGAGATAGATTTTATCTTGTTTTGTCTTTTCAAAAAAGAATTTGATTAATCTTATTGGTGATTTTATATCTTGAATTGCATCTATATGCTCTTGATAACCGTAGTCATCAAAATATCTACTAACTGACATCTTAATATTGTCTCTAAAACCACTATATATCTCTTCTACTCCTCCATCGGTATTAATCCCACTAAACTCAAAAAACAAAATGTGAAAACTATTTTTTAAAGGAGTTGGATTTTTGCCTATATATGTATTGTGAAATATAGCTTCAAACTCATTGACACTATTTTCATCATAGTAGTATTGCAACGTAGAGAGAAATAGAGACTTTCCAAAGCGTCTAGGGCGTAAAAATATTACATAGTTTTCATTTGTTTTTTCTAGCTTCTCTATGTAGTCTGTTTTATCTATATAAAGATAGTCGTTATTTATTTTTATTTTTTTAAAGTTACTCTCACCATATATTATCTTTTTCATTTTTGCTCTTGTTTTTTGGTTTGATTATATCATAAGTTAAATTTGTTTTCTCGTTTTCAAACCTCCAAAAACTCCACCCCATCTTTTGACCCAATAATCAAAAAGCTTCTAAGTTTAGGAATGCTTTTAACTCTATCTAGCTCTTTATACTCCTCGACCTGCTTTATCCCATCTTTTTTAATAGTGTTATAACTATCTTTATCTTTTTTCCATTTTAATTCAAGCAGATAGTTGTTTGGCACTTTTTCATCTCGACCTATTAGCATAATATCAGGAATTTTTCTGTTTTTCTCAGGTTGTGAGTCTATAAAATAGAAATCTGATGAGAAACTAAGAAGTGCAAGAGCAATCATCTGAAAATATTTTTCATCAAATCCTTGATGGTCTCGGTTTGAGAGTGTTTTTATAACCTCATTTAGTTGCTTTTTAAATGGTTCTACATCTCCTAAAGCCATATCAACCAATAGTCTTCTTGTATCTAAATCTATCTGTAAATTGTTTCTCTTTTTAAGCTCAATAGCAAAGTAGTTAAAGTAGAGTATTTTTATCACATAGTTTGGTATCTCAAACTCCATCTCTTCACCAAATAGTTCATCTTTTATGGTTATAAATCCCATAGAATAAATAAGTGTTATAAAATCGTCTCTACTAAACTCTCTATTTAAATCATATCTATCTTTTATTTTTCCTGAAATGGTATTTTTCTCTATTAGCTCTTTTAGTATCTCATAGTTTTTTTCACTATTGCCTATATTAAAGAGTTTCATAATAGCTCGATAGTCACTTGCTACATTGCTATCCAACATCTTTTTAGGCATTTCACACCGTTTTTTATCATATTCAGAGAGAAAATAGTTAATTAGCGTAGCATTATAAATTCGTTGGGTAGCTTGAATATTAAAAAGATAACCGTTATACCATATTTTTAACTTCTCTATTAATCTATCTCTATCTATTGTATCACACTCGTTAAAAAGATACTGCTCCAATGAGTAGTTTACCTCTTCTGCTGTAAATCCTGCTAAAGCGTTAAACTCCTCTTTGTAGGTAATATGTTTTACAATATTAAACCCACTACTTAGGCTATCTAGTGTAATTGGGGTTACTCCTGTAATAAACATCTTTTGCACTGTCCCTGAAAGAGTAGCAGTTTTTAGTACCTCATAAAAGCTTCTAACAAACCCACCTTTGCCTACTATCTCTAAAAAATCTTTCATGCTATAGGCTAAAATGGCATTTGCGAATTGGTCGTATTCATCTATAAGGAGGTAGATTTTATCTCGTTTTGTTTTTTTAAAAAAATATTCCATCAATGAGGTTGGATTATCTATCTGTTTTAACTCCTCTTCATACTTATTAGGATAATCATACTCTAAAAAATATTTTCCTAATGACATGCGTATCTTAAAAGTAAACTGTTCAAATAGTCGCTTTTTATCTCCATCTATATCTATACCACTAAACTCAAAAAACAAAATACGAAAGCTACTCTTTAGAGGGGTTGGGTTAGCTCCTATGTAGGTGTCATTAAAGATAGCTTCAAACTCATCTGCACTATTTTCATCATAGTAATATTGCAAAGTAGAGAGGAAAAGAGACTTTCCAAAGCGTCTTGGACGTAAAAAGATAACAAAATCATCATTGAGTTTTTCTAGTTTTTCTATATAGTCTGTTTTGTCTATATAGAGGTAGTCGTTATTTATTTTAATCTTTCTAAAGTTGCTATTACCATAAATTATCTTTTTCATTTTTGCTTCTTGTTTTTTGGTTTGATTATAGCATAAGTTAAATTTGTTTCCTATCGTATGCATTCCCAACAAGGATGTTGTTGGGAATGAGGAATAATTATATTTTTAAATTCATTGGCATCACAAACATGGGCAGACACGGAGGTCGCCCCTACAGGCATTTATATATTTTTCAACCCCCTCTAAATCGGGTCAAATCATAATAACAACGATATTAATTATGAGCTTATTCTTGAAAAGTTTCAATCCCCTATCGTATTTCTACAGTCGGGTCATAAATCCAGGTGATAAAATGCGTTATGTAACTGCAACAGGTTTCAATCCCCTATCGTATTTCTACAGTCGGGTCATTACTGAGTTAGATATTGATGTTATGTTTGATGATGGTGTGTTTCAATCCCCTATCGTATTTCTACAGTCGGGTCATGTATACTTAATTGTAACAAAAGGAAGTTTTATAACTCGTTTCAATCCCCTATCGTATTTCTACAGTCGGGTCATGGTGAAATACAATGAATTACCTTTGAGTAACATTCGTTTCAATCCCCTATCGTATTTCTACAGTCGGGTCATTCAACAACCAAATCAAGTACATGGTGTGCAACACCATGTTAAGTTTCAATCCCCTATCGTATTTCTACAGTCGGGTCATGTTTAAATATTTCATAAAAAAATAGCTATTCTAAAAAAAGTTTCAATCCCCTATCGTATTTCTACAGTCGGGTCATCAATTTAGGAAAAGGGTAAAGGACTTTACCCTTAAACGTTTCAATCCCCTATCGTATTTCTACAGTCGGGTCATAGCTTATATTGTGGGAAATATCAAAAAAACCTCATAGTTTCAAACCACTTAACATTACCAAATTATAGAACTTTACGAAAAAGTTTGTAAGTCTAAGAGAAAATATACACCAATTTGGCTTAGTTTTTTTTTAAAGTGCCAAAATTTCGGACTCTTTTGTTCAAAAAAAGTTTGTAAGTCTCTTTAAGTCGCATACAAATCAGGAGACTTACAAACTTTTAGCTAACTTTAAGTTTCAGAACCCCCGAAAAATAGGCATTTGAAACTTAAACGAAAATAAAAGTTTGTAAGTCTAAAAAATTTTTCTAAAAAAGTGAGACTTACAAACTTTTTGAAAAAGAGGTAAAAATATACAAAACCCCGAGATATAGGGCTTTTCCTCAATTTTAGCTTAAAATAAACTTAGCTAAAAAGTTTGTAAATTGTTTTGAGTCTAAAAACGACCAACAAAGCCCTTAAAATCGGACTTTATGCCCTTTATTACATGAGCTATCTCCAACGCCTGTTCATCTATGATTGTCATCAACTTGTACTTACCTTTTCGCCACTTAGTAGGAGTAGCCAATCGCTCTTGTATATTTTCGGTTATAACTTTTACACTCTTTTTGGTTAATCTTCCTTTATTTGAAGAGAGTTTTGTACCATGATTTAAAATTGAAATTATCTCACGGTCAACAACCAACTGCCTAAAAGGCTCAACCATATCAAATACAAGAGTAGGCTTATTGGCTTGAGGAGTATGTAAAAAAGAGTGGTAAATATTGACTCCTGTTTTTAGTAAAGCAGACTGCATTCTATGATATATAAACGCATAACCATAGTTCAACGCTTGATTAATAGCATCAGGAGCATTATAGGTCTCTCTTTTAAAATCTTTTTCACCTATTAAAAGCCCAAAACACTTCCAATAAACAACCGACAAACTCCCCTCATAACCCATTAAAGTAGGAACATCTTTTGCACTTTTTATCTTTTTAGCTATCCCCTCCATCTGCTCAATACTCCTCTCTAAGAGTTCAAAACTCTCTTGGTCTTCTCTCTCCCTATAACGAGAGTAGTACTTCACAAGATTTATCTGATTTTTCATCTTAGCCTTTATAATAGCCTTAGCAATACCCAATCCCATTTTAGAGTTTTTTAAATCTATCTGTTTCAGATGTAACTCATTGCTAATATTTTCATAGTAAGTAATCTGTGCATAAGGCTTACTTTTATCTATAAAATCAATATCTATTTTACGCTTAGAACACTCCAAAATAAGATTAGAAGAGAGACTAACCCCCTTGGTCATCACAATAATCCGTGTCACCCAATTAACAGGACTAGTCTGAATAACCTTTCCATACTCTTTAACCACTATCTTACCCTTGCTCATACTCACATAAAGCCCAAAACGGTTTAAGACAATCTCTGAACTCTTTATCTGCTCTTGCAAAAAGCTCTTTTTCTTTTTTTCCATCTTCTTTTGGGCATTCTCTAGTGGTTTCTCTAGTGTCAACGCCTCATAAGCCCTTGCTATTAGATTGTGAGCATGTTTTAACTTCTCCTCTTTGGTATTGTGTTCTAAATCTTCTAACTCTACTAATATCTGAATAAACTTTGACTTTTTGTTTATGGTTTTGCTCTTTTTTGCCAAAGCAATCTTTTTAACTAAAATCTCATCTATATGTTCAGATATAAGTATGAGTTGATGTTTACTACTAAGCACTTTAAAGTAATAGTTTCTAATGCCCACCAAATACTCATTTAAAAACTCAATAGATTTAACAAGCTCTTTTTTCTTTGTCTTTTTAGAAATGGTAGAGAGCTTCTTTTGAAACCGTTCATTGTCCATTAAAATAGTCTTGCCCTTAAAACACAATCCCAAAAACTCAAACCCCTCATCAACCGAAGCCAAATAGGATTTCTCCTCACCAAAACGCAAATCAAGAGCCTTTAAGTACGCTGTAGCTATGGCTAAGTTCTTTTTTGCCTCTTTTTTACTCTTGGCAAAAAACAACATATCATCAGCAAACCGTACAAAGTCTATACCCTTCTTCTCTAACGCCTCATCAAAACTATGTAGATATAAGTTAGAGAGTACAGGTGAAAGCACATCACCTTGATAGACCCCTTGGCTCTTGTCTATCCACTCGTTCTGTTTCATCATTCCATTTTTTAAAAAGAGAGAGATAAGCATAATTATCCTCTTATCTGCTATGACCTTTTTTAAAACAATTAAAAGCTTCTCTTGATTGATAGTGTCAAAAAAGTCATCTACATCTGCTTTAGCTATATGGTTGTAGCGTTTTAAAAAATCTTTTGTACGATTAACAGCTTTTAAAACACCTTTTCCTTTACGAAAAGCATAGGATTTATCATTAAACTTTATACTCTCTAACAAAGCTTCTGCAATAATTTTTTGAATTACTTTAGAGGTTATAGAAGCTTGGGCTAGTTTACGCATCTCTCCATTGCTTTTAGGCATCTCAAAACCTTGCATTGGGTCTGGAATGTAGCCCTCTTTTAGACTTTTTAGAAACTCACCAGAGGCGATTAGCTCTTTTGCTTCGTGGTAGCCTTTTGTCTTTTTGTAGAGTTCGAGAGTCATCAAAAGATTTTTGGTCGAAAAGAGTTTCTCAAACTTTTTAGTTAACATAGCTCCAAACCTTTCGGAATAGGAAGGCTCTGCCTCTGTTGTTCGGGTGTAAACACTCCGATTCCAAGCATATTGAACTTTTTAGTTAACATAGCTACTCCTCTTTTCAAATGGCTTTGGTCGTTTAGAATTTAGGTCATAAGAGTTCTCAATAGTATCAGCAGAAAAAGCATAAACACGCACCGAATCCTCTTTGTCGCAAAACTTCTGAATAGTTTGTAGAAGTTCATTGAGTTTATGCTTTTTAATATCAAGCTCAAAAACAGAAAAATTTACTCTATAGCCATACCCCTCTAAAAGGGTGGCTACTTTGGTTCTGTTTTTGGTATTGCTAATGTCGTAGGTTAGTAGAAGTTTCATATTATCTTGAAAACTCCTTATAGAAGTCTATATTGTAGTTTTGTCCTGTTCCATCAATAGGTTGATTATGTTCATCATACGCAGAAGATAGATACTCCACCCCAATCTTTTCAAACTTTGCCAACTCAAATAGAATGATTGAAGTTGAAGCCTTACCTGTAGAGACATTTAAAGAGAGCTTCTCTTTAGAATCTATATTGGCTAAAATCTCTTGAAATCTATATTGTAACTCTCTTGGATTTTCCAAACTACTTAAAACCTGAGTTTGACGGAATACCATATCCACAATTTTACGAGGTTTTTCATAGGCAACGATAGATTTTTGCGGGACTAACTAGTTAATTCAAAAAAATCTATCTAAGCATATGGGAAACCTCGTAAAACCCGTAGGGAAGCCTAAAAATAGGCAATCTTCCCAAAATAAAATTTTTGAATTAGCTACAGCTAGTCCTGCAAATTTGATTTTGAAAATCTTACCTATTTTTAGGCTTTTGTGGATATGGTATTCCGTCGAACTCAGGTTTAAAACAGACTCATGAAGTTTAATCTTCTTTTGGGCTAAAAAATCTTTTATCTCTTGGTACTGCTCTTTTGAGGGAAAATTTTTCTCTTTTAAAATATAGATAGTGTGTAGATTATGACCTCTAATAATCTTGCTTAGATGGTTAACATTAGATGGAGTTACCAATATCATTATCTCTTTGTTAGAGGAGAGTTCCTTTACAATCTTTAGCTCTTGTTTACCCAAATAGTAGTAGGCAATATAAACTATTAAAAACATAACCA
>JALVXC010000169.1 GCA_027038275.1 Campylobacteraceae bacterium
TACTCAACTATAAGGAAATTCATAATGCAATTACCAATAAATCTTAGAGATATTTTTCATCTAAATAAAAAGACAAAAGAGCAGAAGCTTTTTGAAGAGAGGCTCTATAGAGAGGGTCTTGAAAGAGAGATAGAAAAGATAATAGAAACTATCAATCTTAAAACTATAAAATCAAAAGATATAGCTACTAAATTTATATTACAAGAGTTAGATATTTTACGTAGAGGAGATATTGATAGTCAAAGATTTGTAGAAGAAAGTGGATTTCACTTAGCTGAGTATTTAGGTGCATCACAAAAATTTCAAGAAGATAAGGAGAAGATAAGAGAAGTTCAAGATATATTTTTAAGCTTTTTAGACAAAGTTTATAGTGAAAAACTTATGTTTGAATCTGCTAAAAAAATTTTAAATGGCATTATGGAGCATTGGGAAATAGGAAAGTATTCGGAGGAGGGACAACTTTTTATTAAAGATAATCAAAATAGAAATAGTAAAGAGAGACCTATAAAGAGTAGCAATCTCTCTTTAGATTTTAAAAAACTAAAAAAAACTATTATGGATAAGTTAATATATTTAGATAATCAAATACAAAAGTTATTAGATACATTCAGTTCTGTTCCAATGCATATAGAGCAAGAGCAACCAAGAGTAAAAAATGAGAACAAAGAGAGTATAAAAGATATAGAACCAACACCTAAAATATACAATGACAAGAGAGTATATGAACTTATGGAGGAGTATAGCTTGGTAATAGAAGAGATTATTACAGGCAATATTACACCTAAAAATCAAAAAGATGTAGTAGAGTTTAAAAAGCATATTGTTTTAGCTTTAGAAGAAGGAAATAATTTAGCTTCTGTCTTTTATCCTTTCCTCAATATAGATAAAGCTATTGATTTTCCTATTACTAAAATGGAAGAGAAGTCTAAAAAGTTATTTGTAGATATAATTAAAAGCTTTAAGAAGAGAGGTTTTTCTGTAAACTTACATAAGTATCTTTATGATAATAAAGAAGATGTATATATGTTAGCATCAAAAGGTGATATATTTATGCAATATCTTGTTGATTTTTGGTATGAACAAGAAGAGGAAAAAGTTTAGATGGCTGAGAGGAAGGGATTCGAACCCTCGGTGGGTTGCCCCACACAGACGTTCCAGGTCTGCACCTTCGACCACTCGGACACCTCTCAATAGTTAGTGAGGTGGAATTATAGCTAATTTGTTTTAAAAACTAATAAAATTTAATCTTTCATAAGGAAGAGTTCGATATTATTTCCTCGCTCCTTTTAGACCTATGCAACGGCATTGGTGGACAACGGGTCAGGATGGGAACATAGCAGCCCACCCACCCTTGCTGTGTGCCGTAGGTATCTGGAAGGGGTCTTTTCAATATCCTACTACTTAATTTTTCCTTGACTTATTTTTTTATATAGTGTAAAATTGTTTTATCTCATTAAAATTTAGGATAGACACTATGAATATACTTAACAAAACGCTACTTCTGTTTATGCTTCCTGTAACTATAGCAGTTGCAGATACGCCTAAGCAATTAGACTTCTCATCATTGGTTAATGATTTTATGGAGAAGGATAATATTTTAAAAAAGACCATAAATCTTTCAGGTAAAGAGAGAATGTTGACTCAAAATATGACAAAATTAGCACTACAAAGTAGTCTTGATATTCAAGGAGATAAGAGTCGTAAAGCACTAAAAAAAGTAGCAGACCTATATGGAAAAACACTAAATGGGTTTAAAAATGGTGATAGTGATTTAGGTCTTAAAGCTACAACAAACAAAAAAGTAAAAGAGCAGATTGCTATAGTAGAGAATGCATGGAAACCTTTTTATGAAGCTATTAATAAGATTGTTGAGGGAAAAGACAAAGATGGAAAGGCTCTTAAGTATGTTATTGCAAACAATGAAAAGCTTTTAAAACTCTCTAATGATTTGGTTGAGGCTTATGAAGCATCTAATACTTCTGTAAACTATTTAGAAAAAGCTCGTCTGCATATTGTAAATGTGGCAGGCCGACAGCGTATGTTAACTCAAAAGATGACTAAAGAGAAGTTACTTATTTTAAAAGGGCAAAAGGAGTATGAGACAAAATTAGCTAAGACGGTTAAACTCTTTGATACATCATTAATCGCATTAATTAAGGGTGATAAGGCTCAAAATATTACAAAACCAACTAATAAGAAGATAATAAGTCAGTTAAAAGTAGTCTCCAAACTCTGGGAAGAGCTCAAACCTTTATATGAAAAGAAAAAGAATTCAGCTAAAGAGTTAGCAACTATTATTACTAAAAATGAAACCCTTTTGAAAGAGATGGATAAAATGGTTAAGTTAGCAGAGAAAGAGACTGAATATTAAGTTCTACTCCTCATCATTTATCACTACCCACTCATAAAAGGGTAGTGCTTCAAACTCTATATTTTCAATCTTAAATTCATATTGTGCATTAACGGTAATAACAATAATTTTTTTAATATCTGTTTTTTTATAGCTACTAAAGCGATTATGAGCTTTTTTCCAAAAACGCTCTTCGCTCTCAAATGGAGCAGGGATTATGAGCTGTTTTCGATAAGTAATGAAACCTGAAGTTCCAAAAGATTTAAAGTGAATATTATGTTTTGTTAAAGAGAGAGCAACCATGGTCTCAAATTGTCTTTGGAAACCTTGAGTTAAGGTGAGATATTTAGCAAGGGCAAAATCAAAAAAGAGTAGCTTTTTTTGTTTAGATGAGTTAAACTCTTCTATAAAGATAATAATATCTTGCTCTTGAAAATGTTTTATTTGTTTATAGATGAGGTCTTTAGATATTTTATAACGCTCTTTTGCATAGGTGTAGATTTGATGAGTGGTAACAGTAGCTCCATTAAAATGGGCAAGTATAGTAAGTAGTTTTTGTTCTGATTTACTAAAGTGACTCTTAATAAACTGTAAAAAAAGTTGCTCTTTTGGAGTTGTTTGTAGTGCAAGTTGAGGTAGTGTTCCTTGTTTTAAAAAAAGATTAAAAATCTGTTTCTCTGTTCCTCTTTTTTGGAAAGAGAAGAACTCTTCATAGTCAAGTAGAGGGAGATATAGAGAGTGAAAATTTTCTATATATTTATAGTAAGTATTTGAAACTATAATAAGCTTTTTTACTTTAGGAAGTTTTTCAAAGTATTCATGCTCATAGTGGTCTAGTACTAAAATTTCTATCTCATTTGCTTCAACAAATCCCTCTACATCCTCCTCCATCATATCACGAAATTGAAACTTTGGGTCTTGAAAGTCAATATATAGGGTTAATTCTGGGTCATAATTCATAAGATAGTCTAAAACAAGTGAGGTTTTACCAGATGCAGGTGAGCCGTGGAGTAGAATTTTGTCTCTATCAGGAAGATTGAATTTTCTTTGATGATAATTTACAATGTCGTTATTTCGGTCATAAAAATACTCTAGTAGTTGCATAAAATCCCTTGCTTTTCCCCTCGTTCCCACCATCTTGGTAGGAACAAGTAATATTTGTATCATAATAACATTTTCCTTTTTAAAAGGAAATAAAATATTAAAATAAAAAAAAAATAGCATAAAACACAACCTCTATAAAAGATAAAGTCGATATAATTCGACTCCAAAATTTAGTTAGGAGCTGTGAAAAACAGTAACTTAACGAGTTCTTTATAAGGTAAATTAAATGGAAAAGATTAGACTTAAGCTTAAAGCTTATGATCATCGCGTTTTAGACCGCTCAGTTGCTTCAATTGTTGAAGCTGTTAAACGAACAGGTGCAGAGCTTATTGGCCCAATTCCAATGCCAACTAAGATTAAAAAATATACTGTAATTAAATCTCCACACGTAAACAAAGATTCACGTGAGCAGTTTGAGATTAGAATTCATGCAAGAATGATTGATATTGTTTCAGCTACTTCGGACACTATAGATTCACTTATGAAACTAGACCTTGCTCCAGAAGTTGATGTTGAAATTAGATCAATGGATAAATAGGAGTAGATAATGGAATTTATTGTAGAAAAAGTAGGTATGAGCAGAACTGTTGGTGTTCCAAGTGTTCCTGTAACCCTTTTAAAAGTTGTCGAAACTAAAGTATGTGAAGTTCGTGAAGATGGTAAAGCACTTGTAGCTTACCATAGCAGTAAGAAAATCAACAAGAGTATTGAAGGTCAACAGGCTAAATTCGGGATTGATAAAGAGTTTAACAAATTCATGACAATTAGAGTTGCTGAAGGTACAGAAGCTGGTGACTATTCAGCAGAAGCTTTAGGAAATGCTGAAGTTGTAAAAACTTCACTAAAGACTAAAGGACGTGGTTTTCAAGGTGGTATGAAACGTCACGGATTTGGTGGTGGACCAGCATCTCATGGTCATAGATTTGGTAGAAGAATTGGTTCAATCGGTAATGCTGAATGGCCAGGTCGTGTACAAAAAGGTAAAAAGATGCCTGGTCAGTACGGAAACACACAAGTTACAGTTAAAAATGATGTTATCTCATTTGATGCTGAAAACCAAATTTTAGTATTAAAAGGTTCAATTCCTGGTCACAATGGTGCTAGAGGATTGGTAAGGATTGTTAAATAATGAGTACAACAGTAATTAAAACAAGTGACCTTCCAGAGTCATTTTCGGATATTAACCCACATAATCTTTACTTATATTGTAAATCTTATGCTGCTGGACTAAGAGCAAACACTGCACAGGCTAAAAACCGTTCTATGGTTTCTGGTGGTGGCAAGAAGCCTTGGGCTCAAAAAGGTGGAGGACGTGCAAGAGCAGGTTCAAGACGCTCACCTGTATTTGTTGGTGGTGGTGTTGCATTTGGTCCTCAAAACAACAGAAACTATAACCAAAAAGTAAATAAGAAACAGAAAAAGTTAGCACTTAACTTTGCATTAGCAGAGTTAGCAACTAATGAAAAACTTTTTATTGTTGATAATATTACTATTGAGTCAGGTAAAACGAAAGATGCCGCTACATTTGTTAAAGAGCTTGGTCAAAGAGATGTTTTGGTTGTTAAAGAGCTAATTGATGACAAAACATTCCTTGCTTTTAGAAATCTTCAAAATGCTTACTTGATTGAGGCAAATGAGCTTAACGCATACCTAGCAGCTGCTTACCACTCAGTGGTAATTGAAAAAGCTGTTTGGGAAAAATTAACAAAAGAGAGCTAAGATGGCAGATATTACAGATATTAAATCAATACTATACACAGAGAAGACGCTTGCAATGCAAGAAGATGGTGTACTTGTTGTTCAGACTAGCCCTAGAATGACAAAAAACAGCCTTAAAGCAGTTTTCAAAGAGTACTTTGGTATTAAACCATTGAGAGTAAATTCAATGAGAGTTAATGGTAAAGTTAAGAGATTTAAAGGTATTGAAGGTAAAAGACCAGACTTGAAAAAGTTCTATGTCTTCTTACCAGAAGATGCAAAAATTGACAGCTTAGCAGTGTAAGGAAGAAAAAATGGCAATTAAATCATATAAACCAACCTCTGCGGGTCGTCGTTATATTACGAATCTTGACAGTGGTGATATTACAGCAAAGGCAAGTGTAAGAAGTCTTCTTAAAAAGCTTCCTCGTTCAGCTGGTAGAAACTCAAACGGTAGAATTACATCTCGTCATAGACAAGGTGGAGCTAAAAAACTTTATAGAATTATTGATTTTAAAAGAAATAAGTTTGGTGTTGAAGGAACAGTAGCTACTGTTGAGTATGACCCATATAGAACTTGTAGAATCTGTTTAGTTAAATATACAGATGGTGACAGAAGATATGTTCTTCAAGCTAAAGGTATGAGTGTTGGAGACAAAATCATGTCTGCTGAATCTGGTCTTGATATTGTAACTGGTAATGCAATGAAGCTTAAAGCGATTCCTGTTGGGACATTGGTTCATAATATTGAGCTTAATCCTGGTCAAGGTGGCTCAATTGCTCGTTCAGCTGGTGGTTATGCACAGATTATGGGTAGAGATGGTAAATATGTTTCACTTAGACTTCCATCTGGTGAGATGAGATATGTACTTGGTGAGTGTATGGCAACTATTGGTACTGTTGGGTCTGAAGATTGGGCAAACGTAGTTGGTGGTAAAGCTGGTCGTCAAAGACATAGAGGTATTAGACCACAAACTAGAGGGTCTGCAATGAACCCAATTGACCACCCACACGGAGGTGGTGAAGGTAAGACCAACTCTGGACGACATCCAGTCTCTCCATGGGGTATGCCTACTAAAGGTCATAAGACTCGTAAGAAAAAAGCTAGTGATAAGTTAATTATCTCTAAGAGAAAGAAGTAAGGGTAAGAGATGGCAAGATCAACTAAAAAAGGTCCATTTATAGATGACCACTTAAAGAAAAAAGTTCTTAAGGCTAAAGAAGAGGGTTCTCATAAACCTATCAAAACTTGGTCAAGAAGATCAGTTATTTTCCCTGAGTTCATTGGTTTAACAATCAACGTTCACAATGGTAGACAGTTTATTCCTGTATTTATTACAGAGAACCACGTAGGGTATAAACTAGGTGAGTTTGCACCAACAAGAACATTTAAGGGTCATAAAGGCTCTGTTCAGAGAAAAGGGTAATTTATGAGTAAAGCAATATTAAAATTTACAAGAGTAGCACCTGACAAAGCAAGAATGATTGCTAGAGAAGTTCAAGGTATGAATGCTGAACTTGCAATTGCTTCATTAGAATTTATGCCAAATAAAGCAGCTAGAATTATCTCTAAAGTTATTGCATCAGCAGTAGCAAATGGTGACTTTGAGCCAGAGGAAGTAGTAATTACCTCTTGTAGAGTAGACAAAGCAGCATCAATGAAAAGATGGAGACCAAGAGCAAGAGGAACAGCTAGTAGAATCCTTAAGCCAACAGCTCACATCATGGTAGAAGTAGCAAAAGCGAAGGAGGCATAATATGGGTCAAAAAGTTAATCCTATAGGT